>NZ_CP168006.1:3473589-3810379 GCF_041521385.1 Alcaligenes faecalis
GTTGTTGTTGTTGTTGTTGTTGTTGTTGTTGTTGTTGTTGTTGTTGTTGTTGTTGTTGTTGTTGTTGTTGTTGTTGTTGTTGTTGTTGTTGTTGTTGAGCTAAATCATTCATGGTGAGTTGCTGATCGCAGGCCGCTTTTCCTCTGATCGTGCTCCAACACTCGAATGGATCACAGCGCCTACGGCAATAGATTTGTGTCTCTATAGAGCTGCGGTGGCCTTTCAGATGGTTTCAGGCCCAGACACGCGTTGGGGCTTGCCTGGGCCAATGTTAATAGAGCGGGGCTTGTGTCTGTCTAGTGATGATGTACTCGTAGACAAATCTGCCTTTATTAGAAGAAGCTGTCCTCGCTGGGAGTTTCAGGAACAGGCTGGGTCGCAAACCAGTGTTTTTCCAGTAGCAACGTGTGGGTTAAACCGTCCTTGCTGCAGTTGGAGTCGATCTCTATCTGGCCGCGTTGGCTGCCACCTGCATTGAAATTGTCAGCTTCGACCTCGGCGGCGGCCATATAGGCCTGCAGGTTCAGATCAGGCTGGCCACGATCCAGAACAAACTGACGAATGGCCTCAGTGCCTAACTCATTAAGGGTGTAGGTGTAGTTCATGGCGTGCTCCTGATGATTGATCTTGATAACTCGGGACCAGATTCCTGAATCCTAGCACGCTGAGGGGGGATGCCGGATGGCAAAGCGTTACGGATTTTCGCGAAGAAAAGATAGGCCCATAAAAAAAGCAGCGAGGCGGAAATCCGCACATCGCTGCTTTATAGAGAGTCTGCTTTTTAAGCTTTCTTAGAAGCTGCCAAAAATCGTCCCCAGTGTGATGACCGCAATCAGCGCAATCAAAGGCGTCACCATGGTCACCATGGCGATATTGCCATAGGACTGGCGGTGATTGAGCTTGCAGATGGACAGCAAGGTAATGATCGCGCCGCAATGGGGGAGCGTATCTAGACCACCCGCTGCCATCACCGCCACACGGTGCAGTAGTTCAGGGCTGATGCCCGCCTGCTGAGCCATCGCCAGATAGTCCGAACCCAGCGTCTGCAAGGCAATGCTCAAACCACCCGAGGACGAACCCGTAATCCCGGCCAGCGTGGTCATGGCGACCGCTTCCGAAATCAGCGGATTGCCGGGGGCCACGTTCAAGACAAAGTCCCGAATAATCGCAAAACCTGCCAGGCTGGCAATGACTGCACCGTAACCAACTTCAGAGGCTGTATTGAACAAAGGCAGCATAAAACCAAACACGCCTTTGTTGATGCTCTCGCGCAGGCTCTTCCAGTGACCCAGGCGACTGATGATCAGTACCAGACTGGCTGTAATCAAGGCGATAATCAGCGCCCACAGACCCGTAATCTTGGCAGGATCAACTTGAGGAAAACGCTCGGCCATGAACGTAAAGTTCGTGCCGGGGAAAATGCGATAGGTAAACAAGGCATTGATGCCAATCACCAGAATCAAAGGCAGGATAGCCAGGAAAATGGGCATGGGTTTCTGGCTGTGCGTGCTGTCCTCGGGGCTGGCATCCAAATGATCCTGCCCGTGATCGCCATAGGTCTCGCCATTGGCAATCGCTTTGCGCGCACGCGATTGCAACCACCACAAGCCACCCAAAGCCATGATCAAAGCACCAATAATCCCCAGGCCAGGGGCCGCAAACACGTTAGTGCCGTAGTAAGGAATAGGAATCGCGTTCTGAATGGCCGGCGTGCCAGGCAGAGCCGTCATGGTGAAGGTGAAGGAACCCAAGGCAATCGAAGCCGGGATCAAACGCTTGGGAATGCCCGCTGCACGAAACAGATCCTTGGCAATCGGGTAGATGGCAAAGGCCACCACAAACAAGGACACCCCCCCATACGTCAGTACGCCGCATACCAGCACAATGGTGGCAATCGCATGGCGATGCCCCAGCTTGTGTGTAATCCATTGCGCAATTGCCTGAGCCGCTCCGGAGTCTGCCATCAATTGGCCAAACAAGGCACCTAACAGGAAGATGGGTAAGAACTGAAGCACATAGCCGCTAAGGGCGCTCATGAAGGTGGAGGTGTAGATGGGCAACAAAAACCCGGAGTCCCCCGAGAGCAGCACAGCCAAGGCGGCCATCAAGGGAGCCAGCAACAGAACCGTCACCCCCCGATAAGCAAAAAACATCAGCAGCAAAAGCGAGACAACAATAGCAAGCGTACTGGCCATAAACAAAGTTCCTGTGGAAAGTCCGGATCACGGACGAGTCATTAAAGAAAGACGGATCTAGCGCCGAGCAGGCAGTGTAGCAACAGAGAATGACAAACAGGATTGATAGCGCGCAAGGGGGGAGAGAAGGGCGGATAGCTGGGTTTCTTACTTTTTGTAGTATATGCTGCGCCTGGGTAAGGGCGCCTGAAAATGGGTAAGCTCAATGAATACAAGGGTTTAGCAATCTCATAAGAGAAAATCATCAAAAAGATGAAAAAAATTCGAGATAAGTGCTTGCCAAAAGACGAAACCTTGCTATAATTTCTTCTTCGGCGCATTAGCTCAGCAGGTTAGAGCGACGGAATCATAATCCGCAGGTCCCCTGTTCGAATCAGGGATGCGCCACCAGAATTATCCTTGTTTATCAAGGTTTTAAAGCCGCCTTCTTAGGCGGCTTTTTTCTTGCCTGTTGTTTGCTGTGACCTAAACGTGACGTGATTGGCGTACTGTGCCAGATGGCCTGCGTCCAGGTGGGCATACTGGCTCTACCCCGTAAATGGGGGATGGTCATTCATCAGACCCGGTTGATTACACCATTCCAACCGCACTGGGCCAAGACCCTCAGGCGGTAGTTTTCAAAGTTTCTAAACCCATACGCACGACGTGAGAGCATTTCCATTTTCGTATGGAAGCCCTCGGTGATGCCGTTGGACTTGGTAAAGCGCCACATTCGTACGATGGACTCAAGCCACGATTTTAACGTGGCAGCCAGTGCCCTGGCCGGACTTTGCTCGAACGGCCGTATCAGCGCCAGGAATTTGGGCAGTATTTGCCTGGCCCGTTTGGCCTTCAGATGCTTCATCACCAGGAATCCGTTCAATTTTTGCTTGGCGAAGTACAGGGCTTGTAGCCCTGGCGACTGCGCCAGGTACTGGTGCGGCCTCTCTTTCTGCAAGGCCGTCAGCTTCCAGTGATGACGGCGCATCAGGCTGATCAGACCACGGTTCTTGCGTCCCTCGGGATCGATCTGCTTCCAGTACGCCATGAGGTGTTGGTTGACCAATCGAACCACATGGAAGCGGTCAGCCACGATCAGGGCGTTGGGGAAGTACTGCTGGGCCATTCTGCGATACGTCTCGGATAGATCCATCACAATCACCCGCACTTTCTCCTTGCCCGGCAAACGCTTCAGATAGCTGCGCAGGCTGGCTTCTGAGCGCCCCAACACTACATCGAACACTTTGTGGTTCTTCAAGTCCACCAGCGTCGTGGCATAGCCGCGTTTGCGGCTGAAAAAGTGTTCATCAATGCCCAGTACTTGGGGACAACTGCGGCTCGACAGCTCTGACACCCGTTGCTTGACGAAGGATTGATACCAACGTTCGACGGTGGTGCTGCCAATCCGATGGGTGTGGGTCAGCTTGCGTTGGCTGACGCCACCGCCATGCGCCTCGAAGACCTCCAGGCGGTAGGTCTCGGTCGAGCGTAGGCGCGGTCGGATGCCAGCAAACGGATGGCGAAAGTAACGGTTGTAGTCGGTACAGTGATACTTGGGCACACTCAGGTGCAGCACCAACAGTTGATTACCCTGACGGGTGTGCTTGAGGGTGCGCTGATACGTGGCTTTTATGCGCACTGAGGGCGTGGCACAACGCGGGCATGACGCTCGCTCTGCGGGCTTGGCCCAAACGTGAATATCACGCTGGCGCTCGACTTGTTGCACCACAAGACCGGGGATACCTACGATAGAATCCAGGGGGGACATCGGCATTGCTTCCATTAAACGTGTTCTTCACAAAAACAAGTCTAATGAATGTCGGTCGTCCCCCGTTTACGATGGTAGAGCCTGTGTTAAAAGCGGCACTCGCTGAAGAATATTCTTACAATAGTGGCTATCGCACAAAAATCGTCATTCCTGCATCGACTTTTTGAAACTCAAAAAGTCTTGGTATCAAGATTTTTTGCTTTAACTGAAGTTTTTCGTGCAATTGCTTAGTCATATTTGTCGTCTAAGTTCAACTAGCTGATCGGGAGAGGTTTAGTGTCTGTAATTCAGTTTTTTACGTCTGGTGGTATGGCGAGCACAGGCGGTGATCTATCAGAAAAAGACCAGCAGGTAGCTAACAAAATTGTGAAAGTTTTTGGCGAGCAGGTGAGGCAATATGCATTAGCCATGCAGATGCCAGCGTCCGTGCTTTCGGTGCAGCGGTGCACATTCCTGTTCGTCGCGAAAGACACGCAGAGCTATCACTTCGTTTTTGTTGACGCTCCGGGTGGTAACCAGATCAATTACCGCAATCTCTCGGAGCACGGTCGCATTGAACTGCAGAGCCTTGTGCACTCGGCCCGAATTGAGGTTGGTGAGGTTGTCTGGGCCTTCTCAATTAGTACAAATCTGGCTCAGCCAGACATGGAAGCATACCTGCAGAGGATCGCGAACGAGTACGTAAACAGCACACTCCAAGCACAGTTGAAGGCTCGCCCCAAGATTTCTGATGAAGCTCTGGCCCTGCCGGAAATAGCGAGCGGGCTTGAGAAGTTCAGGGTGGACTATCCCTTGGGAACCAAGACCGCGTTCATCATCATGCAATTTGGCGCAACGAAACCCCATGCGGCGGTAGTCGAGTGTATAAAGAGTTCGCTTAATGCTCGCGGGATCGTCGCACTGCGTGCTGACGACAAGGAGTACATGGACGACCTATTCGCGAACATCAAGACGTATATGCATGCCTGCGATTTTGGTGTTGCCGTGTTTGATCGCATCACGGAAGACGACTTCAACCCCAATGTGTCGTTAGAGGTAGGCTATATGATGGGCATGGGCAAAGACGTTCTGCTGCTCAAGGATCGTACGTTGCGCAATCTGCATACGGACTTGGCCGGTAGGCTCTATAAGCAGTTTGACACAATGAATATTGATGGAACCATGCCGCAGCAGATCGAAAAATGGTTGGCTGACAAAGGTCGCAGTTGATCAGCTAACAATTCATCCAAGCCAATGCCGCTTCGCATCGCGGCTTAACACACGAGATAATGATTGGGGGCTATCTGTTCTGGGTCGAATGCGAGCGGCCTGCTTTCTGTGCAGGGTCAAATCACTAGCGGGTTGAGCTGTCGAGCCGTATCCAAGTGAGCAGGCGCAAGGGGCGCGTGCCGTAGTAGGTGGTCTATAAACCCAGATGATCCAGAGCGCGTTGCAACGTGGGAATGGCGCCGTCGTTGGGCATGAAAAGCGGGCAAGGGTGCGCTGCTGGTTAGCTTCGACAATTACTTCTCAAGCATGAATAGGCTCTACCGTTAATTTCACCCCAGCAGCCCGCGCTAGCTTCAGGACAGTGTCATATCGTGGCTTGGCGCCCGGAGCAAGAGCCTTGTACAGGCTTTCTCGGCCTACACCGGCGTCTTTAGCCATTTTTGTCATGCCTCGGGCTTTGACCACATCTGCAAGCGCAGAGAGGAACAAGGCTGGATCGTTTTCTTCCAAAGCGGCGGAGAGGTATTCGGCGATAGCCTCTTCGCTATCAAGATATTCGGCGGCGTCGAAGGGGGGTGTTTTGAGGGTGGTCATGACTGATCCTCCTGAGTTTGTTTCCACATGGCGATTGCAGTTTTGATGTCTTGTTTTTGGGAGGACTTGTCGCCACCGCAAAGCAGCAGATAGACCACATGGCCCTCACGAGCATAGTAGAGACGGTAGCCAGGACCGAAGTGGATGCGCATTTCATACACACCATCACTAATTGGCTTTACGTCTCCGAAATTGCCCAGGCTGGCTTGTTTGATGCGAACCACGATCTTCGCTCTGGCTCGGAGATCTTTCAAGCCTGACAGCCAGGTACTGAAGGTTTCGCTGCGGTTGATCGTGTTCATGGAATTGATTGTATCCTTTCGGATACTTTTGTGCAATGCAAAGTGTGTAGATTGGACGTTCACTCACCTCATTAATTTGCGCGCTAACTATAAGCGGCATGTGTGGTGTTGCCGCAAGGGGAGCGAGAGTCAAGAACACTCAACAAACGGTCTTGCCTGACTGAGGCGGCGTCTGCCAGCAACCCCCAATATCCTGGCAGACAGCGTTTTTTTATCTGGGGTTCACCAGATCGTGGAGCGATGGCCTATATACAGAATTGCGTGAGTTCATGTCGTAGCACGGCGTTGTCATGTTGTGCCTGGGTTGCGCCACCATGTTGCTAAAGGTTCTACTGGCTCTACCCCGTAAACGAGGGGCGGTCATTCATCAGACCTGGTTGTTCACACGATTCCCTCCTCACTGGGCCTTGTTAAATCTATCCGATTACAGAGCTTTACTCTATAACTTACCAAAGGTAATATACCAAAGGTAAGTTAATGACTAATGAGCAGTGCTTGTTAGAAAGACTAGGAGTAGGCATGCAAAGTTTTGATCTGGCTGTGATTGGCGCTGGTGCCGGTGGGTTGAATTCGGCACTGACTGCCGTTTCTGCGGGGAAACGGGTGGTTCTCATCGAGAGACACAAACCTGGTGGAGAGTGCACATGGGCTGGGTGCATCCCAAGTAAAGCGTTCATCCAGATAGCCAAGGATGTCAACGTAGCGCAAAAGTATGCTGCAATTGCCATTGATGGCGCTGCGATCATGCGCAAAGTCAGGGCATTGATTGAAGAGGCCCACCAAGCAGAAGCGGTACCCACGTTGCAAGATGCGGGTATTGAGTACCGACATGGCACTGCCCGTTTGATTGATAACACGACGCTTGAGGTTGATGGCCAGGCTATCCAGGCAGACCGGATAGTGATTGCGACCGGCTCGTCGCCCATCGTGCCGGGTATTCCTGGCCTGCAGAGCGTTCCCTATTTGACCAACGAAACTATCTTCCAGCTCGAATCCCTGCCGGAGAGTCTGATCGTCTTGGGCGCTGGCGCCATTGGCGTCGAGTTGTCGCAGGCATTCCAACGGTTGGGGGTCAAGGTCAAGCTTGTAGATCAGGCGGAAACAGTTTTGCCTCGTGAGGAGCCAGAGTTTGTTGGTGCAGTTCAAGACATGTTATCGAAAGAAGGTGTGGGGATCTATGTTGGCCGCACAGTCAAGTCGGTTCGGCAGGAGGGCGCTGATATTGTTTTGTCCTTCGCCGCCGGAGACAGCATTGAAGAAATTCGAGGCCATAGTCTTTTACTGGCATTGGGACGAAAACCTAATACCGATACCATCAATCTCTCCGATGTGGGTGTCGAGTATGACGCAAAGGGAATCAAGGTGGATGACTTCTGTGAAACAACTACACCAGGTATCTATGCGGTTGGTGATGTGGTTGGCCCCTATCTGTTCTCGCACACCGGTGGTTATCAGGCAAGAGAGCTTGTACGTAATCTGTATAGCTCAGACTCGCCGAAGCCGATCAGCCTGGACGGGGTGGCCTGGTGCACGTTTACGGAGCCTGAACTGGCGCATTGCGGTCTATCGGAAGAGGAGGCCCGAGGCGTTTACGGTGATGAAATAACCGTATTCACGGGCAAATACTCTGACCTGGACCGCGCCGTCGTTGATCAGAAAACCGTCGGTATGGGAAAGGTTGTGTGCGATAAGCATGGCCACATTCTCGGGGCCAGTATCCTGGGTGAACGAGCTTGTGAATTACTCGGTGAACTCCAAGTCATGAAGCAGCATGGCATTCCGCTACAGGGATTGCAAAGTGCCATACATCCTTACCCAGGATATAGCGAACTTCTTTTGTACCTTAGCTTCGATGCGTATGCCCACTTTGGTGCGAGTAGTGACGAAAACAATTAACCCTGTAATATCAGGGACCGCGCTACGGATGAACATAATGAGCACAGTTTCTTCGCTTCTTTTTCTTCGTAGGCGGTCTGGTTACAGTACGCATTGTTATTCTGCTTGCTCAGAAAGCCTTGTTTATCGAACCTTAAGACGATTCAAAACGGAACTGAATAAAATCGGTGAAATGATGCTCTCGGCAATAGCAGTGTTTATTTTTGTGGATCAGATGTTTGTTGTATTTCCCAGCCCTGCAAAAGGGAGGGCAAAGTGATGGCCAAACGTTTATCCAAGCAGGAAAGACGGGAGCAGTTGCTCTCCGTTGCCGATAGTATCGTCAGGGCCAACGGGACGGAGGCCCTGACTCTCATCACTCTTGCCGATAAGGCTGGTGTGACAAAAGCTCTTACGTATGACCACTTCTCCACTCGGGAAGGCCTGCTGCTTCAGCTTTATCAACGCTACGACGAGCGGGTCATTGCAGCGACTCAGGCAGCCATTTCCTCCGGTGCTAAAACCATGGAGAGTGCGGCTGAGGCAGTGGTTGTCTCATACATCGAGTGCACCTGCAACGGCGGCAATCAATATGAAGCGATTGTTTCTGCCCTGTTGGCCTATCCTGATTATCAGGATATACGACTACGTATCAGAGATTTTTTTGCGGATGCATACGAGGAAATCTTTCGCTGTTTCATGACGAAAACAGGAGCAGACCTCAGGCTGAGGTTTATTGCCATTTTCGGGGCAATCGAAGAAATTGCCAGGTCAGTATCCATCGGGGAATACCGTGTTGAAGAGGCCATTGCTGCACTGAAGTCTATTATTGTGGCGATTTTGAAGGAACACTAGCGTTCATGCTTCATATAGACGATTCTCCAGTATGAATACAGCAGCCTGATCAGCTTTTTCGCGCTCACACCGACCGGGTCAGCCCACCATCCACTTTGATGTTTTGGCCCGTAATGTAGCCAGCGCCATCCGACAACAAAAATGCTATCGTCGCGGCAATTTCCTCGGCTTTGCCATAACGCCCCATAGGCACGCTTGCGCGCCGTTCTTCGGTGGCGGGCAGGCTATCAATCCAGCCAGGCAGCACATTGTTCATGCGTACATTCTTGGCGGCATAGCTGTCCGCAAAAATCTTGGTGAAGCTGGCCAGTCCGGCGCGAAATACCGCCGACGTGGGGAACATCTCCGCAGGCTCAAACGCCCAGGCTGTGGAAATATTCACAATTGCCCCGCCACCTTGTGCCGCCATGATGGGCGCCACCAGTCGTGCTGGACGCACGGCATTCAGAAAGTAGACGTCCATGCCTTTGTGCCAGTCTTCGTCACTGATCTCCAGAACCGGGCCACGCGGGCCATGTCCGGCAGAGCTGACCAGGGCGTCGATACGTCCCCAGCGTTGCATGGTCAGGTCAACCAGCCGCTGCAAGTCCTCCTTGGATTGATTCGATCCGGTCAGACCGATGCCGCCCAACTCCTTGGCCAAAGCCTCGCCCTTGCCGGAGGAGGACAGGATGGCGACGTGATAGCCCTCTTGGGTCAGTTTGCGGGCCGCTGCGGCACCCATACCCGAGCCGCCTGCGCTAATCAGTGCTACTTTTTCTACAGTCATGAAAGCCTCCTTGTATTGAGATTGATACTATTATTTCAGTCTGCATTAGAAAAATCATGCGATAAATAAGCCTTCAAGGGTGTAGAAAAATTACTGTCAAAAAATGATGAAATCTCGCCGTTCCTTGCCCCCGCTCAATGCCTTGCGTGCCTTTGAAGTGTCTGGCCGTCGTTTGAGTTTCCGTGCCGCCGCGGATGAGCTGGGGGTAACTCAAGGCGCTGTTGCCCAGCAAGTCCGGGCCTTGGAAGTGCATTTGGGCCTTGCGCTGTTTCAACGTCATCCGCGTGGGCTGCAACTGACTTTGGCGGGCGTAACCTATCTGGCCGAAGTGACTCGTGCTTTTGATACTTTGGCTGATGCAACCGGGCGTTTGCTGGCGCGCCCGGATACGGTCACGATCAGTGTCACACCCACGGTGGCGGCCAAATTGCTGATTCCCCGCCTGGGGGATTTGCAGGCGGCCTTGCCCGATGTGGAGTTGCGTACCGTGGCAACGGAGGCTTTGTCGGATTTTGAGCGGGATCAGGTTGATATTGCCGTGCGCCTGACTCGCCCGCCATTTTCTGCGGATCTGGAGGCCCAACTGCTGTTTCGTCAGGATCTGGTGGCCGTGGCCAGCCCTCGTTTGGTAGGAAACATGACGCTTCCTTTATCGATTGAACAGTTGCGCGTGTTGCCCTTATTGCATGATGCCCACGATCATTGGGCTACCTTCTTGAAAACCAGCAGCAAGTTGCCGGGCGTGGTATTCAACCAGACAACGCTGGCACTGGACGCCGCCATAGCGGGTCAGGGTGTGGCTTTGGCATGCAAGGCTTTTGCTGCAACGGATCTGGCTACCGGGCGCTTGGTACAGGTGGCGCAGGCAGGGATCCTGGGGCCGGATTTTTATTTGGTGCGTAGGCGTTCAGCCCCGATCAGACAGTCGGCCCAGGCGGTATGGGAATGGTGCTTGAACAGATTGTTGCCTTGTTAGTGTGATGCTCAACAGGTTTGCGTTGGTGCAGAAAACCGTTTCGCAATACGCAGGCAGGTGCCTGTGAAACGTGTGGCCTGGTTGTATGGGCGACCCGTGTTTTTGGCCTTCCCGGTGCAAAGGGCTAAACTGGCCGCACTTCTGGTGCAGCCGCACCCAGCTTTTTACAGGAAAAAATATGAGCACACCGCTTCCCTGTCCTCAGTGCACCTTGGAAAATACCTACCATGACACGGAGCAATGGGTATGTGCCGATTGTGGCTATGAATGGCAAGACGCGGATCCGGCTGCCGAATCAGACACCGATGACGATGAACTGCTCGTCAAAGACAGTAACGGCAATGTGCTGGCCGCTGGCGACGATGTGATTCTGATCCGGGATTTGAAGGTAAAAGGTTCCAACACCTTGAAAAAGGGGGCCAAGGCCAAAGGTATCCGCCTGGTTCGTGGTGATCACGAGGTCGATTGCAAGATTGATGGCGTCAGCTACTTGTTGAAGGCCATGTATTTGAAGAAAGCCTAAGCACTCAAACTTGGGTTTTTTGCAGGCGCAGTGTATAGACACGCTGCGCTTTTTTATGCCTGCAGACAGGGGAAGGCATCCAGGCGACGGCAACCATCAGCCAGCGTATTGATGGCAGATAGTAGCAAATAAGGCGCTGGGCGTGTATATAATAATGAGAATGATTATTAATTATATGCTTATCTGATTGTCTTTCTATGTCCAAGCTGACGGCGGCGTTCCTGACCCATTACCCGGATTTGATCCGCTATCTGCGCAGGCGTACGCATTGTTCTGAACTGGCGCAAGACTGCGCGCATGACACGTGGCTGCGTTTGTTGGAGAAGGGTAAGCAGGTCACAGCGGACAACCACAGAGCCTATGTGTTCAAAGTTGCCGCCAATATCGCGGCGGATTGGTATCGGCGTCAAACACGCGAGCAGGCTGCGTTCGATGGCTATGCCTTGAGTGTCGCCCATCACCATGCGCCGGATACGTACGAAGAAGTGCAGGCCAAGGAAACCTTGAAACGTCTGGAGCAGGCCCTGATGGCTCAGTCCCAGCGCAGCGTGCGTATTTTTATGATGCATCGCTGTGAAGAGATGAGCTACGCGCAGATTGCCCAGAAGCTGTCGGTGTCCGAGAGCACGATTGAAAAACACATGATGCGTATTTTGTTGGTGGCGCATCAGGTCTTTAATTCCGCAGGATGAATACACAGCCAGATTCGGCCTGGAGCCGTGTAGACGAAGATGCCGCCCGCTGGGTGGTGCGCAAAGAAGGTGCCAAGCTGGAGCCGGACACCCTGGCTCAGTTCGATGCCTGGTATGGGGCTGATCCTTTACATGCTCAAACCTACGATGCTTTGGTGGCCAGTTGGCGGCGACTGGATCAGGTGTCGGTGCTGCCCATCGCCCGTAAAAAGCGAAAATCCCGTGTCAAGGCGCTGGCCAGTGCCTGTGTTTTGATGGGCGCATCTTTTTACGGCTGGCAGATGTTTGAGCTGCAAGGCTCGATCCGCAGCGGGGTGGAGATCACCCAGTTAAGCCTGCCGGATGGTTCGGTGGCGATTCTGGACGCACAGACGCGTGTGCGTCTGAATTTTGAAAATGGCCAACGACAAGTCAGCGTGGAGTCGGGGCGCGTCTTCTTTCAGGTGGTGCCTGCTTCGCCCCAGACAGGTCCGTTCACCGTGCAGGCCGGTCCGGCACAGGCGACGGCTTTGGGAACACGCTACGAGGTCAGTCTTAACGATCAGATCAGCGCCGTGGCGGTATACGAACATACCGTGCAGGTGCAGTGCCAGTCTTGCGATACCTCACAGCCTGTAATCTTGCAGCCGGGGGACAGCGCCACGGTAGCGGGCGGGCAACTGCAGGCGCAGTTCACTCAGTCTACGGCTTCCACACAAGCGGAAGCGGCCCCAGCCTGGACCAACGGCTTGTTGAGCTTTGATGATGTCAGCTTGCGGGAAGTGGTCCGTCAGTTGGGGGAATACACACATCGAGTGATCTGGATTGGCAGCGAGCAGGTGGGCTCAACGCGAGTGTCCGGTGTGGTGCAAGCGACTCGTCCAGCCGCCGCCCTGAACTTGCTGACCGCGGGCCAAGGCTTGCAAATCAAGGAGTTACCGGGGCTTATAGTTATTTACTAATGATAATTATTATCAATAAAAAAATACGATGGCAATCAGGGGTGAGGGAGGAGGAGTAGCACAGCGTCCTGAGGGTAGTTGTTTATAGAGGATGCTCCATCATGAAGTGCGCTTTACAGGACACGCTGGCTCTTTTTGCCTTGCGCAGGCAAGTTCGTTCCGGCGTGGCAACCGACTCTTTTTTTTCTCCCCAGCATTCGCGCCTGACGCAAGGGCGGCTGGCTGTTGTGTTGGCCAGTATGTTGCTGGTGACCTCCCCCATTCAGGCCCACGCTGCCGGGCCGATCATGCTGGATATGGCGTCTCAGCCTTTGGCCGATGCACTCTTGCAGATAGGTCGCCAGGCTCAGGTGGAGATTGCGTTTTCACCGGCTCAAGTGCGGGAAAAACAGGCTGTGGCCTTACAGGGCGAATTGACAGTTGAGCAGGCTTTGGACACCTTGCTGGTCCCTTGGGGGCTGGCGGCGCGAGCCCAGGGCGATCAGCGTTATGCGATTGTGACCGCCCCTGTTGCCAAAGGCTTGTCCGTGCTGGAGCCTGTCCGCGTCCACGGTCAGCGTGTTGGGGAGCGTCGCTATTCCCGCGAGGAACTGGATCAACGTGCGGCGGGTAATCGTGATTTGTCCAGCCTTCTGGCAGACAACCCGGCCATTCGTCAGAACGAAGCCGACAAAACCAGTGCGAATCGTGGCTCTTTGGCATTGGAAGACATCAGCTTTTATGGAGCCAGCCCCTTCCAGAATCAGTTCCAGATTGATGGCATCAGTTCCACCAATCAGATTGATCCGGCCAGCCGTAATTTGAACCTGCAAGTTGGCAACGTGCCCGCCTACTCCCAGGCTTACAACCTGGATACTCACATGCTGGAAAGTGTGACGGTGCTCGATAGCAGCATTCCCGTGGAGTATGGCCGTTTTACCGGGGGCGTGGTCGATGCCAAGGTGCGAGATCCCAAGGGTGATAACAGCTTCCGTGCGGACTTCAGCTACAACTCCTCCGGGCTGACCTCGCAGACTGTGCCTGAGAAGCAGAAGGACAAGTTTGAGGCGGGTGAACCGGGTTTTACGCCCGCCTGGACCAAGCGTTTTTCGTCCGCCATGCTGGATGTGGGTATTACCGACAATACTGCGGCCTTGATCAATGTATCCCGGCGTGAATCCAGCATTGATCGCACCATGAGCGTGCTGCACAACAAGGAGTTCATGGATATGAAGACGAACTCCAAAGACCGCGTCGATAATGTGTTCGCCAAAGTCCATACCCGTTGGAATGCCAGCACGGATTCTGCCTTGATTTTCAAGTACGCGGATCGACGCGAGGACCTGGTGGATTCCGGCATCCTGACCAATCGGGTGCAGTGGCAGCATCAACAAAAAGCCTATGGTCTGGGCTTTGACCTGAACCATGATTTTGGCTGGGGGCAGGGGCGCTTGCAACTGGGTTACGACCAGATGAACAGCTACCGTAATTCCGACGGCACGGAATATATGGTCAATATGGTGTTTCAGCCGAATGGCCGCCCTGACTACACCTATATCAGCGGTGGTTTCGGGCAGGAGTCGACCGAGCAACGTAATCTGACCTTGAAGTCCCGACTGGAGTTCAAACCGTTTCAGACCGGGGCCATTGAACATACGCCTTATGTGGGTTTTGAGCTGGCCCATACCAAGGGAGAGTTTGTCCGCGATCAGGACGCCTACGGTGGTCAAAAGCGCCATTACAGCGATGGGCAGCCCAACAAGGTGCAGGTCTTGAATTTCTACCGTGCTGGAGAGGTGGGGGTCAGCTACACCAATGCGTCTGTTTACGTGTCGGATCGCCTGTCCTGGCAACGCCTGGCCCTGACAACGGGCTTGCGCATGGATAGAGATAACTACTTTGGCAATACCAACCTGGCCCCCCGTACCTTGCTGGAATGGGATGTGCTGGGAACGGGTGAAACCCGTCTGTCAGGTGGCTGGTCGCGTTATTACGGCATGGATGTTCTAGGAATCGCCATGCGTGAGCGCAAGAGTCAGCTACACACTTTGTTGGTGACAGGAGGCAAACCGGTCGACCGCCCCTCGCACACGGCCTACAAGCTGGATGGACTGAAAACCCCGTATGACGACGAGTGGGCCTTGCGTTTGCAGCAGCAGCTATCGAGCAAGGTGGCCGCCGAGCTGGCCTATGTACGCCGCTATGGCCGTCAACAGGTCTCTCTCGAAGGGCAGGCCAAGACAGGCTACACCTACACGAACAACGGCAAGTCCAAAACAGATGCTTTTACCTTGAGCCTGATGAGCACGGCCCCTTGGACCTTGGGTGAGAGCCTGTGGACAGCGCGGATGGATGTGACCTATCAGCACAGCAAGCGCAATACCAAGTTGGCTGACGGCTACGACGGCGAGGCCGAGGCACAGGAGGAGAACATCTATTACAACGGCGACCGGATACGCCGGGGTGATCGTCCCGTGGGGGACTACAACCAGCCTTGGCGAGTCAGTGCCGGTGTGACTGGCAGGTGGGCGCGTTATGGCTTGCAGATGAGTAACCGGATCAACTGGAACAGTGCGCGCATGGATGTGCACTATGTGGGTCTGAATCACGGTGATGGACTGGAGAAGTACGAGTCTGGTCGGGTCGGTTCTTACTGGACCTGGGATATGCGTCTGGACTGGGAGCCGGCCATGTTCAAGGGGTTGGGTCTGGGGCTGGATGTGCTGAATGTGCTGGACAAGCAAGCGCCCATCGTGGTCTCGACACCGACTTCGGTGCTGAACCCGAACCTTTATCGCACAGGACGAGAGCTGTGGTTGCGTGCTTCCTATCGGTATTAAAAAGGGGGCGAGCAGGCGCAAGTTTGCTGATGGTGGCACTGGCAACCGTGCTGCCAGGAGCAACTTGCGCGGCGGAGACAACAGATCCATCTTGTCGAGTTACGGACAGGCTGGAGGCCCAGTGTCTACGCAGCCTCTATAAAAACATCCCCGCTCAATGGCCTGCGCCCACCATTGATCCGGGGCAGCCCTGGCAAGAATGGGGGCCAGTGCCTGGGCCGGGTTCCAGCGCCCAGCCTGAGGCGGCAGAGGATGCCAGGAACACGCAGATCGTCTCCTTGGGGGCCCGGCTGTTTTTTGACAAGCAACTGTCCCGCAAAAAACAGATCTCTTGTGCGTCCTGTCATCAGCCGGACAAGTCCTTTACCGATGGCAAGGCCTCCGCCGTCGGGGAGGATGGTTTGATGGGAAAACGTCGTACTCCGCCCTTGTTTGCTGCGCCTTTTGCCAAAGCTCTGTTCTGGGATGGCCGTGCCAACACCTTGCAGGAGCAAGTCGTCGGCCCTATTGAAAACCCGGTAGAAATGAACCATGCCTTGAGTGATTTGATGCCGCGTTTGCAGGATTCAGAAGACTATAGACAGGCTTTTCAACACGCTTTTGGTGCATCTGCCTCTAACCCCATCGACGCCAGGCGACTGGCCCGAGCCTTGGCTGCCTATGTGGTCACTATCCGTCCGGCTGTCACACGTTTTGATGACTTTATCGCCGGGGATACGGCCGCTTTGAGTGACCAGGAGCTGATCGGCCTGCACCTGTTTCGTACCAAGGCGCGTTGCATGAACTGTCATCACGGTTCCATGTTGACGGACAATGGTTTTCACAATATAGGCCTGTCTTTTTATGGGCGTCGTTTGCAGGACTTGGGGCGGTTCGAGTGGACCCGAGATCCTGTTGATCTGGGCTTGTTTCGCACTCCCAGCCTGCGCAATGTTTCCAAGGCTGGCCCCTGGATGCACAATGGTTTATTCCCCAGCTTGGATGGCTTGCTGCGTATGTATGATGTGGCGATGGGGCCGGGTCCTAAAGAAACCGGCCCTTTGGTGCCGCGCAAATCGGAACGGATCCGGGAGCTGAACTTGAGTGAGGAGGAAATCCAGGCTTTACGTGCTTTTCTGGAGGTCTTGTAGTGATCAAAACAGGCCAACCCTGATTGGCGGGCGCAAAAAAAACGATCGTGTTTATCACGATTCAGACGGCTGATGGACCCCACGTTTTTTGATTTGGGGTTTATTTTTTATTTTCGTTGCGACCAGCAGGAGTGGGTCAAGACACGACTGTTCTTGAAGGCCGCTTAGGTCCAGAGTTGAGCATACAGGGCCTCAATCTCTTCTTGAGACGCAAGCCGGGGATTATTGCTGGGTGATCCTGAAGCCAGGGCCTGTTGAGCCATGGTTGGGCACAGAGAGTCAAAGTGTGATTGCTCAATACCGAGGGCACGTAGGCTGGGAACCTGCAAATTCTGGTTAAGCTGCTGCAAGGTGCTCAGTAGTTTTTGATTGGCCAGGGTGTCGTTATCCTCAGGCGCAGCGAACCCTAAGGCTCGGGCACATTGGGCATAGCGTTCAGGGGCGGCCGGGATGGAGAAGGCCGTGACCGTTGGGAGCAGGATGGCATTGGACAGACCATGCGGAACATGAAAGAAGGCGCCGATGGGGCGGCTCATACCATGCACCAGGGCCACTGAAGCGGCAGAAAAGGCAGCCCCTGCCAGGCTCGCTCCTAGCATCATGGCTTCACGGGCGGGACGGTTTTGACCGTCCTGGTAGACTCGCTCCAGGTTGGGACCGATCAGGTTCATTGCCGCCAAGGCCTGGCTGTCACTGTAGGCATTGGCCTTGCGGCTGACATACGCTTCGATAGCGTGTGTCATGGCATCAATACCCGTGTCGGCAGTCGTGCGTGGCGGGACGGTCAGAGTCAACTCATAGTCGATCAGTGCTGCATCCGGTACAAAGGCTGGGCCTGTGCAGAGCAGCTTTTCGTCGTTTTGTTCGTCGGTGATGATGGTGAAACGGGTGAATTCAGAGCCGGTGCCGGCCGTAGTGGGGATGGCAATCAGAGCCAGCCCTTTGCGGGTGACCAGAGCCGGAACGGCGTAGTCTCTGATCGTGCCGCCATGACGGCTCAGAACGGAGATGGCTTTGGCGCTATCAATCGGGCTGCCACCGCCCAAGGCAATCAAGACATCGTAGGTATCGCTGCTGGCTTGAACAACACCGGCCTGAATCGAGGCGGCGGTGGGTTCGGGGACGGTCTCGGAAAAGATATCGCAGTGTATGCGGTGCTGGGCCAGCAAAGTCTGGACCCGCTGTGGATGGCCCAGCGAGACCATGGTGGGGTCGGTAATGAGAAGCGATTTCTGGCAGTGCATCGAGCGCAGCAAATCGGGTAGTTGCCCTAGCACGCCACCACCAATCAGTAAGCTGCCGGGTAAAGAGATCAAACTCATGACGGTCTCATGGTTGCAGGGTTTGGCGAGTTAAAAAACGATAGTGGCGAACCACTATCGTTTTTTGACCAGTGAATGAGCAGGCGCTTACTTCATGCAGGCCTTGATTTTTTCCAGGTCAGGGCCATCAATCGGGCGTCCCAGATTAAAGGGCATGGAGGTTTCGCGCCAGTCTTTGTAGTCTTGCAGATATTCAATCTGGCTGGCATAGACTTTGGCGGCATCGGGGTTGCTGCAGGCCACGGAAATCATGACCTCGTTGGTCACTTGCTGAATGGTTTTCAGGCTGTCATCGTCCATGCGGTGGATCTGAACGCCCGCTTTTTGGAAGGTACGCAAACCTTCGGTGGCTCGTTTTTCGGTAAAGGCAATGGACCACATCATGGTCGCGTCGGCGGCAATCTTCAGTTTTTCCTTGGTGGTGTCGCTCAAGGCATCCCAAGCTGCTTTATTGATCATGACGCCAAAGACAGAGGCAGATTGATGCCAACCGGGTGTGGACCAGTGCTTGGTGACTTGATGCAGGCCCGCCGAGACATCCACGTTGGGAGTCGAGAACTCGGCCCCATCAATGACGCCGCGCTCCAGGGATTGATACAGTTCCTGGCCAGCCATCGATACCTGGGTGCCACCGATTTTCTCCAGCACCTGACCTTGCTCCAGGCCGGACAGGCGCAGGCGCTTGCCTTTCAGCTCTTCCAGGTTACGAATGGGGGCGTTGGTGCGAAAGCCTGATTCATTATTGGTAATGGCATAGGGCAGATAAACCATGCCGTATTTACCGTAAATCTCGTTATAGAGCTCGGCACCGCCCCATTCTTTGATCCAGTTGGCATAGTCAATGGCATTGAACAAGCTCGAGTGCGTGGCTAGCGGAGAGAAAGCCGGGTTACGGCCGGCCCAATAGCCAGGCCAGTCGGCACCGGCCTGAATGGTGCCGGACTCTACCGCGCTAAAGACTTCACCGGTTGGGACAAGAGAGCCGCCTTCAAAGAATTCAATTTTCAGCTCGTCGCCGACCAGCTTATTGGCAAGTTCGACCCACTTTTTGTCCATCTCCACTAATTCGATGGAGGCGGGCCAGGTACTGGTCATTGTCCATTTTTGAGAGGCTGCCTGGCTCAGGCCTGTCATGCTGAGCAGAGCGGCTGTGGTCAGTGCGGTGAGTATCTTTTTTGTTGGCTTCATGGTGTCTCCTAGTTGTATTAACTGCCGTACAGCACGTGTGGTAGCCATGTGACCAGATTGGGGAAAATGGCTATCAATATACACATGAGAATGACCAGGAAAATAAACGGAATAACCCCCGTAATAATTTCCGTAGTTTTGACTGAGGGAGGGGTAATGGCACGCAGATAAAACAGGGCGTAGCCAAAAGGAGGGGTCAGGAATGAGGTTTGCAAAACAACAGCAACCAAAATGACGAACCAGAGCAGGCTGATTCCCATTTCCTGAACAATGGGCAACAGAATGGGAAAGGACAGCAGCACAATCCCCGTCCAGTCCAGGAAGCAGCCCAGGATAAAGACAATCAGCAGCATTACCAGGATCAGCAGCCAGGGTTCCATATCCAGGTTGCGCATGATGTCCTGAACTGCGCCCAGTCCCCCCGTAATGTTGAACACACCGGTAAACGCTGTCGCACCGACCACAATGAACAGGATCATGGCCGAGGTGCGACCAGTTTCATACAGGGCATTAAAGAAGGTGCGCCACTGGAACTTGCCACGGAAAATGACGATCAGCAAAGACAGCAATACCCCGATGGCCGAGGCCTCTGTGGCCGTTGCAATACCCGCTAGCATCGAGCCCAAAATACCCAGAATCAGGAAAATAGGCGGGACGGCTTCCAGGAGCAACATTTTGATCAGGGCCGGTTTGGAGATCTGTTCTTCCGGCTCGACGGACGGGGCTCGCTCGGGGTGTCGCCAGGCAATAAAGACGACCCAGGCGGCATAGAGCAAACCCAGTAGCACGCCTGGAATCAGGGCGCCTGCAAACAGCTCGCCAATGGATAGCGGGGAGTAGCTGGCCATCAGGATCAGCATGATGGACGGTGGGATCAAAATGCCCAGGCACCCCGAAGCGGCAATTACGCCGGTGGTCAGCTTGGGGCAATAGCCATACTTAAGCATGGGCCGCAAAGCCATCATGCCAGTGACGGTGATAGAGGCGCCGATAATGCCGGTGGTCGCCGCCAGCAAAATGGAGAGAAAAACAACGGCAAGCGCCAGGCCACCGCGCACCCGCGACATCAGGAGTCGTAAGGCCTCGAACATCTTGTCTGTGACTTCCGAGTCGGACAGAAAGCGGGCCATCAAGATGAACAAGGGGATGGCGATCAGGGTGTAGTTGTCCAGAACATCGCCATAGATGCGGTTGACGACAATCCCCAAAACCATGGGTTTACCGGCAATGAGCGTACCTATAACGGCAGTCCCACCCAGAACGAACGCCAAGGGATGGCCCATGAACAGGCCCAGCAGCAGCAGGCCGCCCATCAGTAGTGCAATCAATTCAGGCGTCATGATGGCCGGGCTCCTTGTGGGTCAGCAGACGGATTACCTCGGCAATACCTTGAATCAGCAACAGGGCGGCAGCCACCACCATGGAAATCTTCAGTGGGTAAACGGGTAGTTGAACGGCGCCGTAGGTCGTTTCACCTTGCGCTAAAGAGCGCATGGCAAACTCGTAGCTACGAGTCAGAAATACCCAGGAGAAGGGGAAAAAGAAAATGAGGTAGCCCGCAATTTCAGTCCATTTGCGAGCGGCAGGAGAAAACTTCTGGATCAGCAGGTCGACGCGAACATGAGATTGATGCTTGAGGGCATAAGCGCCCAACATCAAAAAGTAAAAGCCGTAAAGCTGTTTGGTGGCATCAAATGTCCATCGGGTAGGCTGATTGAGCACATATCGCATGAACACTTCATAAATAATAATGGTGGCAAAAATAATAGCGATAAATGAGAGGATTCTGCCTATGAGTTCATTGAGTGAGTCAATAGCCTTTAAAACCATCGTTTTCCTTTGGCGCGAATTGTTATTGTTTCAGACTGACGGCTTAGTCTATGAGCAAGGCAAGGCCTGTCACAACGTGGGTTTACCCTTACGTCAACCTTACTCGCTATAATCGCTTGGCCAAGAACGGCGCAATCGGAGGAAAAGTGCAGGATCACACATTGTTGATCAAATACCTGACAGGTATGGGGATCTTTCTGGCTTGCTTGCTGGCGGCACTTGTTCTGGCGTTTATGAGACATCGTCGGCGCAAGTGGTCGCACAATATCATCGCGCAAATCGTGCAATTGGGCTTGCTGTACGGTGCCATTGCGGTGGCACGTCAGTACATAAACATGGCCCTGGTTGATTACCACGTGACGTGGCTGACCCCCCGGATGGTTGACTTTGTGGCTGTGCTGACCGCAGCGGCGGTGTTGATGCATACGCTATCGCTGTTGATCAACCGCCTGGAGAAAACGCAGCTTAGCAAAGGGGGGGATCCAACCTCGGCACGCCTGATTGCACGGGTGTTGAAGTTCGGTGCATTTGTGGTCATGTTGCTGTTTTTTGGCGAACATTTCGGATTAAGTATGTCTGGACTGTTGGCCTTTGGTGGTATCGGCGGCATTGCGATCGGTATGGCAGGCAAGGATATTTTGAGCAATGTCTTTTCCGGCGCCATGTTGTATTTTGATCGACAGTTCAAGATTGGCGACTGGATACGCTCGCCTGATCGCAATATTGAAGGGACAGTGGTTGAGATTGGTTGGCGCCTGACCAAGATCATGACGTTTGATAAACGGCCGCTCTATGTGCCCAACTCCTTGTTCTCTTCCATCAGTGTGGAAAATCCAGGGCGTATGACAAACAGGCGGATCAATACCGAGGTGGGACTGCGTTACGAGGATGCTGGCAAGGTGCGCGGTATTGTGGATGAGATTGGCCAGATGCTGGCACAGCACCCTGATATCGATCAGACGCAGACGACGCTGGTCTACTTCAATGCCTTTGCAGATTCTTCGTTGAACATCATGGTGTATTGCTTTACCAAAACGACGCAGTGGGCCGAATGGTTGGGTATTCAGCAGGATGTGTATTTGAAGATTATCGATATTGTGCAGCGGCACGGCGCTGATTTTGCCTTCCCCAGCCAGACGTTGTACGTGGAGAAAGGGGGCCAGTAAAGGGGGAGGCCGCGGAGCGTTTAGATACAGGCGCTCAGCAGCAAGGCGACCCAGTAGAGGCAGCACAGTGCGGGGTCGCACTGTGCTGTGTCCGGCTTGGTTTAGCTTAGGTTTTGTGTTGCCAGGCCCAGGGCCAAATCCTGCTTCATGCGTTTCTTGTAGAAAGGCAGGCAAATAAGCAGGGCCAGGAACCAGAAAGGGGTGGCAATCAGGCCGATCAGGGTTTCTTCTTCCTGGCTGAACAGGTACAGCGCAAAGGCAAAGAACACCAAAGTCAGGTAGCACATGGGAATGGCAAAGGGCATTTTGTAGCTGGATGCAGCGTGTGCCTCAGGACGAACCCGGCGGTACTTCAGGTAGGTGATCAGGATGACAGCCCAGACGAAGATAAAGCAGATGCTGGCCACGGTGGTCACGATGGTGAACACACGCATCACGTCGCCTTCTGCATAAAGCAGGAACAGGCTGGACAGCAAGAGGGCGCACGAATAGATCAGACCATTGCGGGGAGTTCCGTTACGCGACAGTTGGCTAAATGCTTCGGGAGCCAGCTTGTTCTTGGACAGACCGTACAACATGCGCCCCGTGGAGAACATGCCGCTATTGGCCGAGGACAGCGCCGAGGTCAGCACCACAAAGTTGATGATGGCCGCCGCCGCACCCACACCAATGAGCAGGAACATATTTACAAACGGACTCTTGTTGGGCGCGACAATATCCCAAGGGGTAACGGTCATGATGGCGGTCAGGGCCAGCACATAAAACACGATGACGCGAACAGGAATCTTGTTGATGGCTTTGGGCAGATTCTTGGCAGGGTCAGCCGTTTCAGCCGAGGCGGTACCCACCAGTTCGATCCCTACGAAGGCAAAGATGGCGATCTGGAAAGCGGCAAAGAAACCATGCAATCCATTGGGGAACATCCCGCCGCGATCCCACAAGTGAGTCAGGCTGGCTTTCTCGCCGGTCGGGCCGACAAAGCCGGTGAACAGCAGGTAGGCACCCACGCCAATCAGGGCCACAATGGCAATGATCTTGACCAAGGCAAACCAGAACTCCAGCTCGCCAAACAGTTTGGCCGACAGCAGGTTGAAGATCAGCAAAAAGGCAATGCACGCCAGGCCGGGTAGCCACAGTGGAATGTCCGGCCACCAGAATTGGGTATAGCCAGTAATGGCGACAATATCGGCAATACCAATCACCACCCAGCAGAACCAATAACTCCAGCCCAGAAAGTAGCCCATGGTGGGCCCGAGAATATCGGCGGAGAAATCCACAAAAGATTTGTATTCCAGGTTATGCAGGAGCAATTCCCCCATCGCCCGCATTACAAAAAATAAAAAGAACCCAATAATCATGTAGGTAAATAAAACCGAGGGTCCGGCCAGGCTAATCGTGCGGCCTGATCCCATAAATAGCCCGGTACCGATAGCGCCTCCAATGGCTATCAGTTGCAGATGCCGGTTTTTCAACGAGCGTTGCAGTCCAGATGAATGTTGCTGAGACACACTGTACTCCTAGTTTTTTTTCGTTCAAATGCGTAATTATGACTGTGCTGCGAGAAAACATTAGGCACAACCCGTCCTCAAGAACGGTTTTCTTGATGCCAATCTATATAAAGTAGGGAGCGCACAGCAGTCCTCCTTGTTCTGATGACATGAAATGTCAAAACAGACCTGTGTGCGAATAAAAATGGGAATAGGGTGGTGGTGTGTCAGGCGACCAGAAACGGTACCTGACTATCTGCTCATAGATAGGCTCCGGACGAATAGGTGAACAAAGACCATATGGCCTCTGTACCCCCTCTGTCCGTTTACCTGAGAGCTTATCCATCGGTTCGCGATGGTCCCCTTCGGTGGGCACGGGTGTGCCTCTCTCCAGATGGTCAAAGGTTCAGGATTCTTTTGCCTGAGAGATTCCGGGGTCGTTGCTCCGTCGGCGCTTCATCAAAGGGAAGACTCTCACCTGAACCGTTATTGACGCCGCTATTGTATAGACAGCTAAAAAGCGATGACTACTAGCGTTAACCTGTAGACTTTTAATGAGAATAGTTCTTGTTTATTGAGGGGTTTTGTGTTGGAAATTTCTGGGGGCGTCAGTAAGGATGCGCCCTTTGCATGGAGCCGCATTGTCGTGAATGGGGTAGATTGCCTGCCCCAGACGATGCGGCTCTGTTGCCCTGCAAGCTGGCGTCAGCGTCGCTTATTCGTCGTCGGTATGCAGAAGGCGATACACCAAGGCGCCGATTACCCCCCCAATCAAGGGGGCGACCCAGAACAGCCACAACTGGTCCATGGCCCAAGTGCCTTGGAAGAAGGCCACGCCGGTGGAACGGGCAGGGTTGACGGAGGTATTGGTGATAGGGATGCTGATCAGGTGAATCAAGGTCAGTGCCAGACCAATTGCCACGCCAGCCAGACCAGCATGACCACGCTTGTGAGTCGCGCCC
Source organism: Alcaligenes faecalis (assembly GCF_041521385.1). Classification (NCBI taxonomy): domain Bacteria; kingdom Pseudomonadati; phylum Pseudomonadota; class Betaproteobacteria; order Burkholderiales; family Alcaligenaceae; genus Alcaligenes; species Alcaligenes faecalis. The sequence continues at coordinate 3,498,172 of NZ_CP168006.1, forward strand.
ATGATGATGAACAGGAAAAAGGCGGTCAGCACAATTTCTGCGATCAGGGCCGCGTTGCGGCTGTAGTTGCCGGGCGAGTGCTCGCCAAAGCCGTTCGAGGCAAAGCCTGCCACGGGATCAAAGCCGGCTTTGCCGCTTGCGATCAGATACAGAACGCCCCCGGCCAGCAAGCCGCCGATGATCTGGGCAAGGATGTAGGGAATGGCATCGCGCGCGGGAAAGCGACCGCCAGCGACCAGCCCTAACGTGACGGCCGGGTTGATATGGCAGCCGGAGATATTGCCAATGGCATAGCACATGGTCAGCAAGGTCAAGCCAAAGGCCAGGGCTACCCCGGCAAAACCAATCCCCAGTTCAGGATAGGCAGCGGCAAAGATCGCACTTCCGCAGCCTCCAAAGACTAGCCAGAAAGTACCCAGTGTTTCTGCGAGGCATCGTTTTAATAAAGACATGATATGGCCTTGTTAGTGATTTAACACGGCTGGATTCTAGCGATAGGTTGGAACCGACAATTGATTGAAAGGAAAACAATTGTCAAAAATTTTCCTTTTTTTAGGGTGGTGTTTTTTTATAGCAAATGTGAGAAATATGTTTAATGTGGCGATGTGTGTCAGGTGTGGGATTTTGTCGAAGTTGCGAAGAATTGCTGCTTTTTGAGTGGGTGTTATAAATAATGTGGTGGCTAACTTTTTAGTACTTTTTAATGGGATATAAGAATGGTGGTGGTATATGAAAGTAGGCTGAAGCTAAGAGGGTTTTTGTATACGTATTTATCTCGTATTTTTATTGGGTGTTTTTGTTGAGAAATTTAGGTATTAAAGAATTGAGCGGGTAGGTTTGGTTTTTTATGTTGATGTTTTTTGGATTTTTACCGGCCAGTGTCAGCAGGAAACCAGCGTCGATCAGGAATAAAAAAAAGGACCAAGATGCTTGGCCCTTTCGGTTCAGCTCATAGTTACGGTTTTTGCTGAATGAAAGCCGCTGTTGCGGGTGATACCTGGTGGAAATCAAAAGCCTGATGGTAAATATCTCCGTTTTTCGCTTCCACACTTAGCCATAGTTGATGCTCGACCTCGCTATCGGGCGGGATGGCAATTTCTACCGTTCGTGTCCAGCGCGTGCTGCCAAAAGCCTGACGAGGCGAGGGCATAGGTTCGGACTGGCTAGCTTGCAGATAAGCGCGGCGTATATGCGGGTCGCAGGCTTGGCAAAAGCGAATCTGGAACGCTTTGCGATGGGTGCCGGTGGGGCCGCTGATGGGGGCCTTGTTATCCGTTTCAGCCAGGACAAATGACCAGGGGCCAATCTGACCTTGCAGGGCATTATTGCTAAATACGGGCTCCGGGCTTTGCTGCGTCAGATAAATCATGAAGGCGGCAGGGATGGCCAGAAGGCTGCTGGCAAAGATCCAGTTACGAGCAGAAAACCATGATGTTGCTGTCGAGGTTATGCCAGGGTTAGGGGGTGATGTACGCGCAGTGCTCCCCGACGTTGCTGTCGCAGTCGTCACTCCAGTTTTTCCAGGTAGAGCGCCACGTGAGGCCAATTCAGTTTTACCTGCCTCAGTTTCTTGAGGCGCTGTTTTGGCGACCGCGGCGGGTCTGGTTCGCACCGGCTTTTTCTCCTGCCAGGGCCACCAAGGTAGGTAAAAGCTCAGACCGGCTCCGGCCATGGTCAACCAGCCCAGCCAGGCAACCGTGCCGATGCTCCAGCCCCAGCCTTGCCAGCACAGGGCTAAAGCCAAGACCAGTAAAGGCCAGCCGAACAGACGAAAGAGACGCCTTTCTTTTTCGCTGGGCGTGCGATGCAGCAGAAACTCACCCTGGCGATCGCTGGCCAAAGCCAGGCAGATAAAGCCTGCCAGACTGCTGATAAAAACGGCCAGATTCAACCACAGACTGGTATTGCTCATGGCTGCACTCCTGCGGGCATCACCAGCAAGCAGAGCAAGGCGATGAAAGCGGTAGGCAGCACCATGCCCACCCAGGCGCGGGTGGCGCTTTTGGTGCTGAACACCCACATGACGGCGATGGCATACCAGATAAAGCTCAGCATATTGGCCGCCAGGACAGCCTGGACTTTGGGCAGAGGCCAGAGCAGGGTCAGCAATACGGTGACTGTGGCTGCCAAGGCGTAGCCGCCGACAGCCGCCGCCACAATGCGCGACAGTACTTGCAGGCGGTAGCGAGGAGTCAGTCCACTCATCCGTTCACTCCTGCAGTGAGCACGTTGGCCGAGGTGGCGGCTTTTTTAGGCAGCGTGGCAATAGACCATTTGCGTTTCATTTTTACGGTGATATAGATAAAGATGGCAGCCAGGCCGAGCATGCTCAGGTCAAAGCCTGCCAAGCCCCAGTCCCCATGGGGGACGGTAATGCCTAAGTGGCGGTTGGTCGTCAGCAGGTTCAGAACGGGAATCAGGGCGTAGGCGGCGGCTGTCAGGCAGAGCAGTTCCAACCAGGCGCGCTTCAAGGGGCGCCAGCAGGCATATAGGAAGGTCCAGCCCCAAACCAGAAACAGCGCATGAAATTCCCAGGCGGCGCGGTCGGCCATATTGATAGGCAGGAGGCGGTTGGCCCAGAAGTAGGCGGCCAGACCGAGCGGCAAACCGGCCAGGGTTCCGGCATTCAGAATTTCCACCAAACGCAGGCCTGCTGCATCAAGGTGCTCGGATACGCTCAGTGCGGTGGCTTTGGTCCTGCGTTTTTGATGTTGGGTGCGACGTTTTACGGTCCACAGCACCAGACCCGTTCCAATAACGGCGCAGCCCAGCAAACCAGAAACCACATATAGCCAGCGCAACCACCATTCGGCAAACGCACCTTCGTGCAGGGCCAGCAGCACGCGGTGTGTGTCTCCGGTGATATTGCTTGTCTTGTCCGGCTCCATGGCACTGCCGTCGGCAGCGTTAAAGCGCAGGGTTTCGGCACGGGTCCAGTACACGCCCGTCACGCCGGTGCGGCGCAGTTCTACATAAGCTTGGCTATCTGCCGGATGCGTAATGTGTACCGAGGCAATGCTGTTCTTGCCCCAGGCTTGTTCTGCGTGCTGCATCATCGCGCTTAAAGGGGCCTGCGGCATGCTTACCGGCAGGAAGTCATGTTTTTGCTGGCGAATCTCCTGGAAGTAAGCCTGTCGTCCTTCCTCTGTTGCGCCGTACATGATTTCTCGTCCGGTCGGCATATAGAAGGACATGAAAAAGATCAGACCCGTGTAGGTAATCATCAGGAAAAAGGGCAGGGACATCACGCTGACGATATTGTGTGCGTCCAGCCAGGAACGCTGCCCCTTGCCGGGTCTGAAGGTGAAGAAGTCGGTAAAGATTTTTTTGTGCGTTACCACCCCCGTAATGACGGCCAGCAGCATCAGCATGGTGCAGATACCGACCAGCCAGATAGCAACGGTGTACGGCATATAGTGCAGCGCGTAGTGCATGCGATACAGGCCAGTGCCACCGGCGGTGGCGCGGGGTTCCGCTTCTGGCTGAATCTGGCCGGTGACAGGATCCAGCTCTTCGCCCCCGCGACGGCCGCGTTGACCGGGTTGGGACATGGCCTCCCAGGCAATGGACAGCCCTTGCGTGGCACGCGGGTTCAGGGCTTGATGCGGCAAAGTAATGATCCAGGCTTTGGAGTCTGCCGGGGCATGCGCGTGTAGCTGCGTCAGGGCCTGATCCAGCATCTGGCTGGATTGCTCGGGCAGGACTTGCATGGGCAAAGGGCGTTCCGGCTCCATCCAACGGGTGATTTCATCGTCTACATAGCCTGCCGTGCCGGTGACAAAGACAAAAAACAGGATCCAGCCCACCACTAGACCGACCCAGGTATGCAGCCATGCCATACATTGGCGAAATGACTCTTTCACGCTGACGCGCCTCCTACATCAGCACCGTCTCCGGGTGCTGGATTGATGATCATAAAACCGAGAAAAGCCGTGCTTGCTTGGCAGCGATGGGGGCGGATGGATTCCGCTTTTGTGTTATGAGCTGCACTCGTCGTGCCAGTTTTGCGTTTCAGATCGCAAGCTGGGGTCGACAGAGAGGGAAAGAGGGCATCAGGCTTAAAACAAAGGCAAAATAATAGCAATCATTCTCATTTCGGTGTGTGGATTTTCTGGGTTTCAAGGCATTATCCGGAAATCAGTGCGGCGCCATAGCTGTTTTGGCGTTTTCCATAGGGGGGAGGTGGAGCTTGATATCCGAAATGCTAGCTGACGATGACCGGAGCGATAACCGTGATGGCAGCGCCGTACAGTAGCAACTGATGCAAGAAAGCATCACGCGAACCCCGATATGACTGCACCACAATCAGCCTGATTTCAGGCTAGAAAGCTTGATTCGTCGATGAGCATGACTACTGCGGATCCCGTTCAGCGATCAGTTCGCGGCTGTGAATCGTGCGCCCGAAGTGATGTTTCCACAGCTTGATGCCCAACTCGCCGGAGCGATCCAGAGACGAGCCTACCGTCAGATCGGTAATCAGGGTGGGGTGCAGCCCGGCATCAAACAAGGCAAAACCGGCGGCCAGCACGCAGGTATCGGTTTGAATGCCACAAACCAGAATGCGATCGGCCTGACATTGCTGCAAATACTCCATCGCTGCCGGGCTGGGGGCGTAGCCGTGCTTGATGAAGATTTGCTTGGCATTGACCAGACAGCGGTCGCTGCGCGGCGGGCACCAGCCCAGTTGGCTGGAAAAAGGCGTTTGAGACTCGTCGTGCAGTTCAATCAAGGCCGCGCAAGGCAGGCGAGTGCTCAGGGCGTTAATGCCGTCAATCAACCACGGGGGCGGTGAAAAGCAGCTTTGCACATCGACAACAAGCAGGATCTGTCGCATTGCGGGAGCCTCAATAAGAGCGCCTCAGCGATGCCAGAAGAAGGTGGCTTGGGCAGTCTGAAGCGCCGTCAATCAAGCTCTTATTGAAACATGGACTCAGGCGTTTGGGCGGGCCCAGGTCAGGCGGGCACCGACGATAATGCCCAGCACCGCCAGCAAAGAGGTGGCTGACAAGGTGGACAGGCCGCTTAAACCCTGGCCTATGGTGCAGCCCAGGGCCAGCACGCCGCCTACGCCCATCAAGGCACCGCCTGCCATGGAGCGCAGCATGTGGCGGGGTGACTCAAAGCCTTCCAGCTTCCAGCGGCGACGCAGCAGGGCGCTTAGCAAGGAACCGGCCACCACACCCACCACCATCATGATGGTAAAGCGCGGGCTCATGCCGGTGGAGATCATGGCGTATTGAATACTTTCACCAATCGGGGCGACAAAGCTTAGCGAACTGACGGGTAAAGGCTCGAAGGGATCATCGCCCAGCCAGCCCGTGGTCAGCCAGCCTGCCACAATCAGCAGTCCTATGAATGCTCCGGCCAGCAGGTCATTCAGACGTTGGCCGTCCTGTCGGCGCAGCAGGGAAAAAGCGATCAGGGCGGCGACAATGAGGCCAATCACAATAGAGCGGACGGGGCCTTCGGGCAGAGTGACCGCAGGCAGGGTGACACTGCTGGCTTGGGCGATACCCATGCGCAGTGGTGCCAGCAGGCCCGTCAAGGTGATATAGGCGGCGATGCCCAGACAAAGCAGGACGACAAAGGAGCGCAGATTGCCTTGTCCCAGCAGAACCAGCGCACGGGCGCCGCAGCCATTGGCCAGGGTCATGCCTGCCCCAAAGAGCACACCTCCAAGCGGCACCAGCAGCCAGGAGAAAGTGGGGTTCAGGTACAAAACCTTGTCCAGACTGATCAGCCCGTAGCCCGCCGCCAGTTGTGTCCCGGCCAGGGCGACGGCCAGCGCCAGAGCAAAACCCTGGAGCTTGTAGCCGTTGTGCCCGGACCAACGCTCGGTCAAGCCGCGATAAAAGCAAAAACCACTGAGCTGGCCGGCAATGCCAAAGAGCAGGCCAATGGCCAGGCTGACCCACAGTACAAGTTCTGTATTCATCATGTGCGCTGGATGGTAGGACCGGGTTAGAGCAATTTAGCCTTTGGTGCCCCAGATGTCGCGACTGATTGCGGCATACCAGGCTTCACCATACTGGGCTTCCTGCTTACGGAAGGCCGCGCTGGCTTCTTTGGGGCTGACCCCGCCGGACGCTTCAGCCAGCTTGTCATCAGCAAAGGCGTACAAGTGCCCCACAGAAATGCCATAGTCGGGAGCGATCAAACTGTAGCAGGTATTGCTCAGTGTGGCCTGGGGCGCAGGCTTGCCGCTCAAGGCATTAATGATGGCAGCCGCAGCCAGCTTGGCTTGTGTATTGGCCGAGAAACCGGACTTGGGCATGGGCGAGGCAATGGTGGCATCGCCTACCACATAGATGTCCTTGACCTGCTCGGACTCGAAAGTATGCGGGTCAATCGGCACCCAGCCGCTGGCGTTGGTGACGCCGGCCTGCTCGGCAATGGCTCCGGCTTTTTGTGGCGGGATCACGTTCAGCACATCGGCTTTGTGGATCTCGCCAAACTCGGTTTCCACGCTTAGCTTGGCCGCATCCACGCGGGCGACTTTGCCGTCTTTGGAGAAGGGTACCCATTCAATCATGTCGCCATAGACTTGCTTCCAGCCATCCTGAAACAGGCCCTGTTTGGAGAAGCTGTCTTTGGCATCCAGAATCAGAATCTTGGATTTGGGTTTGTTCTGCTTGAAGTAGTGGGCCACCATGCTGGCGCGCTCGTAGGGGCCGGGCGGGCAGCGGAAGGGGTTTTCGGGGGCTACCATAATGAAGGTGCCGCCATTGGGCATGGCATCCAGCTGGCTTTTCAGCAAACGAGTTTGATCGCCTGCTTTCCAGGCGTGCGGAGCCAACAAGGAAGCGGCCTCGTCATAGCCTTCCAGCGTGTTCCAGCGAAAATCAATGCCAGGCGAGAGCAGCAGCTTGTCGTAGGACAGCGTCTGGCCCTTAGACAGGGTCAGGGTCTTGGCCTGGGAGTCGACGGCGGTGGCCAGGTCGTGAATCACGTCGATCCCGGCGGCGCGCAAATCATCGAAACCGTGGCCTTGCTGTTCAAAACGGCGCAAACCGGCCAGATACAGATTGGTGAAGGGGCAGGTGTAGAACGTGGTGGCCGGTTCAATCAAGGTCACTTTCAGGGACGGATCACCACGCTTCAAGTAACGGGCAGCCGTTGCCCCGCCAAAGCCGCCACCAACCACAATCACATGGGCCGAACTGCTGCGTGCGTACACGGGCAAGGTGCTCAGGGCGAGGCCAGCCACACTGGTTTTACCGACACGGCTCAGCCATTGGCGACGAGAGGAGTTCAAGGGGGTGCTCATGCTTAACGTCCTTGCGCAACGCTGCGTGGGGTGGAGGGGATTTCAGAGAAGTGGCGGGCCAGTGCCTCCAGATCTGCGTCCTGGTAGCCTTTGACCAGACGACTCATGATGGTGGTGCCCGCTGGGGAGGTGTCCGAGGCAAAGGCGCGCAACTGTTCCAGCAAGGTAGCTTCGGGACGGCCTGCCAGCGAGGGAATAAGGGTCGTGGAACGCCCATCCGGGCCGTGACAGTTCGCACAGGAGTTGGCCACCGTTTTGATGTCCAGTGTGGAGCTGGCCCAGGCCGGTGCGGTGGCGCTGCTGGCCACTAACATGGCGGGGGCAATAAGGAGACGACCTACCAGAGAGAGGGACATGGGCATTCTTCTTGTCAATGTGCTTCGTTGTAGGAAAGGACGCCAGCGTAGCATTACCGTTAAGCCCACCCTGTATGACTATATAGAACGCTGTTATGAACTCAGCGCCCGGGCAGGGCGCTGAAGAGGGCAGGTCTGGGAGTCTGGCAGCACGTGGCAAGCAATCAGCCGCTGATGCTCAGCTCCGTCTGGCCGGTAATGACGGCACCTTGATCGTCCGTCCAGCTCATCTCCAGCGCCCCGGAATGCCGCGCGACAAAGGTAAATTCAATGTACGGATTTTGGGAAATCGCTGTTTCCGGAAGCCAGTTGAACAAGGGCTCGCTGTTAAAGGTGGCCTTGAATTCGTGGATGATGTTGCGCGGCACAACCTGGCCTTCTTTACTTAAGCGCAGGCCACTTTCCATGCGGTGTTCGACCAGGGCGCGCACGCGCACCATTTCGCCCGCCTTGGGCTTGGCATTGCTGATCCAGATACGTGGTTTACTCATGAGTGCCCCTTGTTTACATGCCGCAGCCACCAGCCGTCACAGTGATGTGATGCTGGGCGCTCAGGACGCGGCCATCGCTTAACCGTGCCAGGGCGCGGATGGTTTGGGTTTCAATCAGACGCAGACGAACGGCCACTTCCGTGGTTCCGGCCAGGGCCGTGAAGTTGAAGCGACAGGCCAGCGGATGCGGGTTGCCCTGGGCCAGAACGATCAGCTCCTGGCAGTACACCTTGTCGCTTGCGGGCAAGTCCAGCACCACTTTGACTGGCACGGCAGCGGGGTTGTCGCCCAGAACGGGCATCTCCAGCTTCATGCCTTTGTCCTGTGGACTAGCGCCTTTCAGGAACTCGTCCACAATGGCTTGCACTTGGGCCGCAGTGGCCGGTTTCAGCAATTGATCAAAAGCGACTTGCGCCTGCAGATTGAGGGGTAGCCAGGCGGCGCCTAGCCCAGCCGCACTGCCCAGCACAAGCTGGCGGCGGCGGACAAAACGGGAGGGAAGCTTAGAGGAAGTCATTGAAACGGCTCTGGATCCACTGAAAATCTTCTTGAACAAGGTCGGAGGTACGGACATCCATATCGATCTGGGTTTGCAGAACCTTGCCGCTTGCGTCCAGCTCGTATTCAAATTTGACCGAGATTTCTTCTTGCGGATCCCCATTGACCATCATGTAGCACAGGTTGTCGGGCAGGACGGGCACCACTTCCTTGCCCGCGATACGTTCGGCCAGGTTTTGGGAAACAATCTTGGCTACGGCGTGTGCCACGTGGGCACTCTTGGGGTAGTGGCCGAACTGGTCGGAAATAAAGCCCATGGAGTCCCCCACCACGTAAACATGGTCGTCGTCGCGGGCGGTGAACAGGCGCGGGTCAATATTGGCCCAGCCCGTGGGTTTGCCATCGGGGCCTGTACCGACCAGACCTGCATTCCAGACCATATCGGCAGCCTGGTGCGGGGGCATCAGCACCGCGTCGTCAAAATCAAAGTCGCCGGCGGTGGTCTTGATGTGCTTCTTGAAGGGATCTACCTCGCGTACACGGGCATTGGGTACGTGGGTGATGATGTCCGGGTACAGCTCCTGGAAGGCCGCGCGATACCCTTCGCCAATGGGGGCGATGGTGGGTTTGGGGTCCAGAATAATAATCTTGCCCGGAATCTTGTTGGTCTTGATATGCCAGGCCATCAAACAGGCGCGCTCGTAGGGCGAGGGCGGGCAGCGATGCGGTGGCGGGGGCAGCGTCATCACAATGGTGCCGCCCTTGAAGGCTTTGAGCTTGTTCTTCAAGGCAAACATCTCGGCATTCGGGATGTAGGCGTTGGGAAAGTGCTGGCGGGTGTATTCCGCCGCGTAAGTGTCATTGCCAAACCAGGCATCGTAGGCGTTGCGTATGCCGCCCGACAGAATCAGGTAATCGTATTCCAGCGCACCCTGGGTGGTGCGCACGGTTTTCTTGTCGCGCTCGATGGCGGTGACTTCGGCATGCACCAGGCTGTAGCCGTACTTGATGGACGGTGCCAGCATGTCGTGGTTCAGGAAATCGGTGTTGACGATGTCAATCAGCCACTTGTTGCTCATGGGGCCAGACCAGAACGTGGGGTTGCGCTCGATCAACACCACTTGCGCCTGGGGCACCAGTTTGGACAGGTATTTGGCCGCAGTCATGCCGCCCCAGCCGCCACCACAAATGACAATGCGCGGGCCCTTGGTGTGGCGCGGCAGAATCTGGCTGGTGTTGGTGATGATGGCGGGGGCCGAGAGGCTGGTGGATGGAAGAACGAGTGTTCCGAGTGCGGCGGCTGGGGTGGCCAGCAGGAAATTTCTACGATTCATTGTATGTTCCTCGTGATCATGACATGACACACGTCAATCAGGATAAGTAGACCGCTTTGTGCGAGCCAGTATAGCCAAGAGTGCAGGTACCGGCTCAGGAAACAACAGAATGGCCAGATTTTGGCAACTAAAAAGTAACGAAACTATCCTTGCGGACAAAATCAGAGGATAGTTCAGGGAGGGAAAATTTTTTCTCTGATCGTTATTACATTTAGGACTTATTTTGAAGACAGAAATTGGTATTGTGAAGTGGTTCAACAGCGAAAAAGGCTTCGGATTCATCGTGCCGGAGAACGGCGGCAAGGATCTCTTCGCACACCACAGTGAAATTCAGGGAACCGGGTTCAAAACGCTGGAAGAGAACCAACGCGTTTCCTTCATCGAAGGTGCAGGCCAGAAAGGTCCATGCGCAACTAAAATCCAAATTCTTTGATGATGGGCTTGCCTGAACAGGCAAGTACCGCGTCAAACTAAAAAGGCTGGACCCTTTACGGGCTCCGGCCTTTTTTTTATGGCTTGGTTTCAGTCGGCTTGCTTGATGCTGGCCCGACTAGGCTGGAACGGGCGTTTTGCCCCTAGACTGCACGACAACCGGCAACCGGCAACCGGCAACCGGCAACCGGCAACCGGCAACCGGCAACCGGCAACTGACGTTCTGTGTTCTACAAGTAATAGGCCAGGTGCAGGGGAGCAACAGCGGCGTTAGTGATAGAGCGGCCTTGGTGCACAAATTGGCACGGTCAGACGTGCTTCCAGCCCCCCACCCTGACGATTCAGCAGTTCCAGTGTGCCGCCATGCTGGGTAGCGATGGCGTTCACGATGGATAAGCCCAGCCCATACCCCGCCTGCTGCTGCGAGCCGCGCCAAAAGCGGTTCATGGCCAGATCCCGCTCACTGTCGCTCAAGCCGGGCCCGTGGTCCAGCACGCTGATACGCAAGTAGCCCGGTTCTTCTGCTTCAATTCGCAGGCGTATGGGCTGCTGCGCCTGGGTATAGCGCAAGGCATTGTCGATCAGATTCTGTACGGCCACAGTCAGCAGGGATTTTTCAATCTGCACCGGGCCGGGTTGGCTGCGTATATCCAACGTGATCTGGTCGATGGTGTCGCCATAAATGGCTTTAAGCGCATGCAAGGCGGCATACACGGCCTCGTCCGCCTGGCTGCTTTCCTTGCTGGCGCCTTGGCCGTCCAGTCGGGCCAGCTCCAGCAGTCGCTGCAAAATGTTCTGTAGCTGTTGCACCCCCTGGTCTGCCTGGCTTAAGGCCGTATCCAGCGTGTCGCGTTCACCGGGGCGTTGGGCGGCCAGATGGGCAACTTGAATATGGGTTTTGATGCCTGTCAGCGGAGTGCGCAGTTCGTGAGCCGCGCTATCGGTAAAGCGGCGCTCGCGCATGATGGCGGCTTGTTGCCGCTTCAGTAGTTCTTCAATGGTTTGCAGCAAAGGTTGCAGCTCAACGGGGGCGTTGACGTTAGGCAGCGGGCTGTCGTCACCGGGGCGGCGGCGCGACAGCAAATCCCGAATTCGCTCCAGTGGGGCCAAGCCGTGACTGATACCAATCCATAACAGCAGCAGGCTGCCAAACAAGGCCACCACAAAGGGCAGGCCGGCCGATAGCATGATTTCTCTCACCAGCGATTCGCGTATCTCGATGCTGTCGGCGGCGGCAATCTGGATATGGCCTTCACGCAGGACAAAGGTACGCCATCGTTTGCCACCATGCACGTGAGTGCTAAAGCCCAACGCAACTTGCGACATGTCGGGGCTGCCCGCAGTACGGCTGACAGCCTGGATCTCCACTTCGCTACGCACCACGCTGATCTCGCACGCGACTCCGTCGCGGGCAATGATGTCTAACGGGTGTTCAGCTGATTGGGCCAGATCCTGCAAATTCGGGAATTGCGCTACCAGTCCGGCCACCATGCGCGCCGATGCGGCTAATCGGCTATCCAGCGCCTCTCGCAAGGAGTGACGCGCATCCATCAGCATCCAAGTGGCGACCGCACTCCAGAGTACGGTCAGGGAAATGCCGATAATCAGCAGCAATCGAAGGCGTAAGCTCATGGCGTCCAATCCCTAACCAGCAGGTCCCAGCTTGTAGCCCAGGCCACGTACGGTCTCCACAATATGGCTACCCAGCTTGCGGCGTAAATGGTAGATGTGCACATTGATGGCATTGCTTTCCAGATCCTGACCGTAGCCATAGACGCTGTCACACAATTGTTCGGCGCTCAGGATGGTGTGGGGTTTATTGAGCAAGGCGCGCAGCAAGGACAGTTCGCGGCGAGCCAGGCTGACCGGCTTGCCATCCAGCGTGACATGGCCGGTGGAGGCACAGAAACTGAGTCGTCCATATTCGATGCAATCGGTTTCATGGCCGGCTACCCGTCGTGTCAAAACATGCAGACGAGCCAGCAATTCGTCCAGGTCAAAAGGTTTGATGACGTAATCATCGCCCCCGCCCAGCAGCCCTTCGACCCGGTGATGCAGGGCATCGCGGGCCGTCAAAATCAGAATGGGCAATTTGCGGCCTTGTTCGCGCCAGCGACGCAGCAGCGTCAGCCCGTCCTGATCGGGCAAACCCAGATCCAGAATACAGACATCAAAGTGCGAAGACAGCAAGGCGGTGTCGGCCAGGCTGGCCGTGCCAACGTGGTCAACCGTCAGCCCGTGCAGTCGCAGACCCGCCACAATTCCGCTGGCGACAAGCGCGTCATCCTCAACCAGTAAAACGTGCATTCTTTCCCCCGTCGCGAATGCGGCTTGTGTAGGCAAAGCCTGATTTTTATTACGTTTCGGCGTTCATGTTAGCAGCCTTGGGAGCAGCGGCGAGAGAGGAAATTCTCTTAATTTGGCCTTAATCCTGATCCTCTACTGTGCTGTAGATTGCATTGCATTTGTATCTCGGTACTTACTTTTTTAATAAAACCGGCTTGGGCAATGGCGTTTCTTTAGGCTTAGCCGCATGACAGATATCGGGTATTAACTCACATGACTCCTATATTAGGAATATTACTGGCGACCAGTTTTGTCGCCTCTTTGGTGGCACTGGGCATTCTTGTCTGGGCCGTGGCAAACAAGCTGATTTTCGTTGGGAAGAACGAAGCCGAGACCATCTTCATGAAAGGTGAGCTCGGGCAGCCGGATGATAGTGCTTCTTTTGGGGGAGAGAACGAAGCACAGACGCATCGTTTTGATGTTTTGCGTGCGGGCATTGACCGCAGTGGTCGGGGGCCGGTTCTGCTGCTGGTCACCGTCGGGATTACCTGGCTGCTGATCGGGTCGGTGTTTGGCGTAGTGGCTTCGCTGAAACTGCATTGGCCCGATTGGTTGGCCGACGTGGCGCAAGTAACTTTTGGTCGGGCGCGTACCTTGCACCTGAACATCGTGGCTTATGGCTGGCTGTCGGTGACCGGGATTGGTGTGGCCTTGTGGCTGTTGCCGCGCATTTTTCATACGCCTTTGCGACGTCCCACGATGGTGTATGTCGGCGCTGCCTTGTGGACCCTGGGGGTACTGGGCGGCACGATTGCCGTCGCCAATGGCTGGTCCGATGGGATCGAGTGGCTGGAATTTCCCTGGCAGATCGACATTTTGTTGGCGGTAGGGGGCTTTTTCCTGGCCTGGCCTGCGATTGAGACTGCAGCCAACCGCAAGTCGCGCCACATCTATGTGTCGGGTTGGTACTTCCTGGCCGGCATGGTCTGGTTTCCCTTCCTGTTCCTGGTGTCCAACATCCCTGGCCTGCACATCGGTGCCCAGCAAGCCACCGTGAATTGGTGGTTTGCTCACAATGTGCTGGGGCTGTGGCTGACGCCCATGGGGGTGGGGGCGGCTTACTACATCATCCCCAAAATCATCGGCAAGCCCGTGTATTCCTACAACGTGTCCTTGCTGGGTTTCTGGAGTCTGGCGCTGTTCTACAGCCAGGTCGGTATTCACCACTTGATGGGCGGGCCGGTGCCAACCTGGGCGGTCACCTTGTCCGTGGTACACAGCATCATGATGTTTGTGCCGGTGATTGCCGTGGCGATTAACCAGCACGTCACCGTTGCACAGAACCTGTGGGCCTTCAAGCAATCCATGGCGCTGCGTTTTGTGTGGATTGGCGCGCTCATGTACACCTTGTCCTCTTTTCAGGGCTCGCTGGAGGCGATCCGTTCGGTGAATTCGGTGACGCACTTTACGCATTACACCGTGGGTCACGCTCACTTGGGTGCCTACGGCTTTGTGTCCATGGTGATGTTCGGCACGCTGTATTACATGATGCCGCACATTTTGGGCCGTCGTTGGCCCTTCCCGGCTCTGATCAAGACCCATTTCTGGCTGGTGACGGCTGGCTTCACCATTTACGTGTTGGCTCTGAGCATTGCCGGTGTGGTGCAGGGCATGGGCTTGATGGACCCAGGTTCAAGCTTTGGCGAGATCACTCGCAAGATGGTTCCGTATCTGGAAGCTCGCTCTATGGGCGGCACCATGATGACCTTGGGCCATTTCATTTTTGCGGCTCACTTTGCCTTGCTCTTGTTGCGCAAAGACTCCGCGGTTAATGCGACTCCTACACTTGCTCAGGCAGATGCGTCATGAATCGACTCTTACCTTTACTCATCGGGGCCATTGGCGTGTTGCTGCTGGCGACCTTGATGCTGGTGATCCTGCCAGCCTGGCAACTGCGTACTTCGGAACCGCCCGAGCCGCTGAAACCTTATACCGCTCAGCAATTGTTGGGACGTGAGGCGTACGTGGCCAATGGCTGTTTGTACTGCCACAGCCAGCAGCCACGCTCCACCGGTCAAACGTTGTTTGATACTTCACAGGGATGGGGTCGTGCGTCCACTCCGGGCGATTACTTCTACGACTCGCCTCACTTGCTGGGCACCATGCGTACCGGTCCGGACCTGTTCAACGTGGGTGCACGCATGAAAAGCCGTGACTGGCATTTGACCCATCTGTATCAGCCCCGTGCGATTTTTGACTGGAGCCTGATGCCGTCCTACCCCTATATGTTCGAGCTGAAAGATCAACCGGCTGAAGGTGACGTGGTCGTGCGTTTGCCAGAATCCTTGCAGCCTGCGGGCAAACACGTGGTTGCCCGTAAGGAGGCCCTGGATTTGGTGGAGTATCTGTTGGCGCTGGATCGCACCTATGCGACCACTGCCCAGGAACTGGATAAACGCGACCGAGGCTACGATCGTCGCCCCGCTGAAGCCTTGATGGATTCGGGCGCTAAATAGGACAAGTCATGACAATGGAAAAAGTTTCTAGTTCGCCCCAGGTCGAGAACATCGACCCCACCTTTGAGCCGTGGGAGCCACCGCGTCCCATTCCGATCTTCCTGTTGGCTGTGCTGTTCGCTTTGGCCCTGGCCGGTGTGGGCTTGTACCTGCACGATCTGGCACCGCATGCTGCGCCCGATGAGCCGACCGCCCCCATTCCTGCTTCCAACGTGGGGGGGGCTCCTGTGGTACCCGTCATTGCCGCATTGAAGGATGCCCCTGTGCTGGTGCATTCCGGGCAGGGCAGTGTGTGGAGCTGTGCCTCCTGTCATGGCCAGGCCGGCGAAGGTGCAGGCATCACGCCGCGTTTGGCCGGTATGCCAGAAGCGTATCTGCTCAAGCAACTGGAGGATTTTGCCAACGGAACCCGTCTGAATGAGTCCATGCAGTATGTGGCGCGTGGCTTGAAGCCGGACGATATGAAAGAGCTGGCTAGCTATTACGCCAAGCTGCCTGCTCCTGCTATTCATGTGCCCAGTTCGGATGCGAACCTGGCCCGTGGCGAGGTCCTGTTTCATCAAGGGGACTGGAAACAGAACGTGCCAGCCTGCATTAGTTGCCACGGTAGTCAGGGTGAAGGGGTTGGGGCGTCCTTCCCGCCTTTGGCCGCGCAGCAAGCCGAGTACTTGTTCAGCCAGTTGTCGGCCTGGAAGGGCGGGCATCGCCACAACTCGCCGCAAAACCTGATGGACGACATTGCATCGCGCTTGTCCTATGAGGACTTGTATGCGGTTTCCTACTATGCCGCCTCGCTGCCCGTTGATGGCCAGCAGGCGAAATAAGATCAGAACAGAGAGCTTTTCATGAAAGACACTCAACACAATGGTCGCAGCAAGCCCGCTATGTCGGGTGGACGCAGGCTGGCCTGGGGGGCTGGCATTGGTGTGCTGCTTTTTGCAATTGGCTATGGCTTGAATGCCAAGGGCTGGCTGTCCTTTTCGCTGGGATCGCCCGATGAGGGAACCTCTCAACTGGGCGAGGCTACCTATAGTCGTGCGGCGATGGAAGCGGATCGCAAGACCCAAAGCAAGGATAAGTTAGCGGTGACCGCCGGAATGCCGGTGGGGGCAGATGGGTATTACCTGCCCCCTGCAGAGAGCAGCATTCCGGATACCCCTTATGGTGAAGCGGTTCGCCGT
The DNA here is from genome assembly GCF_041521385.1 of Alcaligenes faecalis. NCBI lineage: Bacteria > Pseudomonadati > Pseudomonadota > Betaproteobacteria > Burkholderiales > Alcaligenaceae > Alcaligenes > Alcaligenes faecalis. The sequence continues at coordinate 3,514,533 of NZ_CP168006.1, forward strand.
GGTCGCACTATTTTTATGGAAACCTCCACGTCCGTGTCGGATCACGTGGGCAACACCCTGGCCTGTGTGAACTGTCACCTGGATGCGGGACGTCGTGAGCACTCGGCACCCATGTGGGGCGCGTATATTCGTTACCCGGCGTATCGCTCCAAAACCAAGGCCATCAGTACCCTGGAAGATCGCATCATGGGCTGTTTTACGTATTCGATGAACGCCCAGGCTTCGCCTTCGGGTGTTGCGCCGCCCGCTGGCAGTGATGTGTATCGTGACTTGATGACCTATATGTACTGGATGTCCGATGGGGCGCCGACGGGCCAGAAGTTGCCAGGTTCCGGCTTTCCCAAGCTTAACAAGACCGAGCTGGGCTATGACGTAGCGCGGGGTAAAGAGGTTTACACCAACAATTGTGTGTTGTGTCACGCGGTGGACGGTCAGGGACAGAAAGATGCTGAAAGTGGCGTGGTGTTCCCGCCTTTGTGGGGGGCAAACTCCTACAACTGGGGAGCGGGTATGGCACGGATTGATACGGCAGCCGGCTTTATCAAGGCCAATATGCCTTTGGGTAAACCGTTTTCCTTGTCTGATCAGGATGCCTGGGACGTCGCGGCGTATATCAACAGTCACGAGCGTCCCAGGGATGCGCGTCAGAAGGGGACGGTTGAGCAAGCGCGAGTGGAGTTTCACAACGGTGAGGAAAGTTACTACGGCAAGGAAGTGAACGGCGTGATTTTGGGTGGAGGCGTGGAGAAGTAAGCCTTTGGCCTGTTTGCCGTTTGTTTGAAGATTAAGCCGCCTCAGTTTCTTTTGGGAACTGGGGCGGTTTTGTTTTGGGCTTCTTCTTCTTCTTCTTCTTCTTTGTTTTCTTGCTCGCTGGGGAGCGGGGCAGTCTGTGGGCGAAAGCAGGAGGTGTGTTGACTATGGAGAGTGTAGAGGCTGCCTGTTTAGATAGTGCCTCGTGAAAACGCCGGTCTGGGCCGGGGGGCCGTCCTCTGGGCTTGGCTCCTTGCCGGTGCTGCGCACCGGTACCCTGGTCAGGCTTGCTATTCGGGCGCATCCTGAACTCGCGAAAGTGCCTTGTCCCCCGGACAAGGCACAAGCATTTCGCTCAAACAACAGGACGCTTGAACCCCGAATAGCAAGCCCGCCTGCGGCAAGAAGCCTGAATTGCCCGGAGGACGGCCCCCCGGCCCAGACCGGCTCACAATGACCATAAATATGAGGCCTTCTTCCTTCTTGTGGCAGAAGGATTGTCTTTGCAAATAATCGCTGAGAGCTGTTTCGGTCCTGCTGGGGTGTTGGGGCGATTCAGAGTGCTGGCCGCAGGCGAGGGCTCAATCGGGGGTGCAAGCATCCTGCTGTTTGAGCACGACGCTTATGGTTTGTCCGGGGGACAAACCATCGTGCGAGTTCAGGATGCGCCCCGATTGAGTTCTCGACAAGGGGACCGGTGCGCAGCGCCGGCCAGTGCTCAGCCCCGACACCCCAGCAGGACCGAAACAGCGTGTCCCCAGAGACTAACCTTGCAAAGGCAATCTTTAACGAGAGTGAAGAGCCGAAAGAGCCTACAAAGCCACCAAACGCTTCAAATCCAGCAAGGTGAAATGTCCATGATCCAGCCATCCGCCGGTATCAATGAAAAACACGTTCCCCAATTGCCGCATCTTGTGCGTTGTCTGGTGTCCATGCACTAAGGCCCGGAGGCCATCCACCCTGCCATCGTAGCCAGTCACATAGCGGTCCCTGGACCACATACAGGCATGGCGGTCATGGGCATCAAAACCATCGGTATGAATGTGTTGCCAATCATCGTAGGGAAAGTCGGCATGGACTATCCCCACCAATCCCAAGGGTGTTTCAACTTCCATTGCCAAAGGCAGGGCTTGAAGGCGTTGGGCGATAAGCGCCTGTTCGTCCGAAGTGCAATCGTCCAGCCAGCGCCCGCCATGCACACGATGATCCACTTCCTGAATGGGCTGCCCAATCGCCCGCCGCCAGGTCAACTGCTCGTGATTGCCACAAATCGCATGAAACCAGGATAGGTCCAGCCACTCCAGAACATGATGCGACTCCGGACCGCGATCCACCAGATCGCCCACCGAAAAAAGCCGGTCCTTGGACGGATCAAAGCGAATCCGCTTTAAAGAGGCGTGCAGCTTGGTGAAGCAACCGTGAATGTCGCCAACCGCAATATCGCGTCCCAAGGTGTTCTGACTAAAGCGTGCTACCGACATGATGATGAGACTCAGACGAGGTGAAACCTGCTCATCACGGTACTCAGAGCGGCAGGCCGAGTCAAGAAAGAGGGAATGGTGCCATGGCACTCCAGGTAGAACCGTTCATAGAGAAGAGATGGAGTGGGGATGTGATTGCAGCCGAATCGCGCTGTTGAGCAAGCTGCCCGTACAGAGCGGCTTGGTCTAAAATCGTTCGATCTTGATATCTTCTCCATTTGAATCCCGAGGTTTTCATGTCTCAACCCCGCACCCCCGTTGATCCGGACGGCCTGCTTGAATATTCGGTGGTCTACACCGACCGTGCCTTGAACCATATGTCCAAGACCTTCCAGGACGTGATGCGCGAAATCTCCCGCACGCTCAAACAGGTCTATCAGGCGCATTCGGCCATTGTGGTGCCGGGCAGTGGCTCGTTTGGCATGGAAGCGGTGGCCCGTCAGTTTGCAACGGACCGCAAGTGCATGGTGATACGCAATGGCTGGTTCAGCTACCGCTGGACTCAGATTTTTGACATGGGTTCCATCCCTGCCAGCACCACGGTTCTGAAAGCCCGCCCGATCGAGGAAGGCAAGCAGGCCGCTTACGCACCGGCCCCGATTGAAGAAGTCGTTGCTGCGATTCAGGCTGAAAAACCGGCCTTGGTCTTTGCCCCGCATGTGGAAACGGCCTCCGGCATCATGCTGCCCGACGACTATATGCGCCAGGTCGCGGAGGCGGTGCATGCGGTAGGCGGTCTGTTTGTGCTGGACTGCATTGCATCGGGCACGGTGTGGGTGGATATGAAGGAGGTGGGCGTTGACGTGCTGATCAGCGCCCCGCAAAAAGGGTGGACCGGTTCGGCATGTTGCGGCTTGGTGATGCTGAGCGAGCGGGCTCGTCAACACATTGAAACCACGACCAGTACCAGCTTCGCCTGCGATCTGCGCAAGTGGCTACAGATCATGGAAACCTATGAGAACGGGGCCCATGCCTATCACGCGACCTTGCCCACGGACTCCTTGAAGGTGTTGCAAGAAGCAATGGCCGAGACGGAAGCTCTGGGCTTTGACTGGATCCGCAATCGTCAGTTGGAGCTGGGCCGCAAGGTGCGAGCCTTGTTACGTGAACATGGTTTCCGCAGCGTGGCCGCAGCGGGTTTTGAAGCGCCGGGTGTGGTGGTGTGCTACACCACGGACGACGGGATTCATTCGGCAGCGAAGTTTGCCAAGGCGGGTTTGCAAGCTGCCTCGGGCGTGCCTTTGCAATGTGATGAACCTGCTGATTTCAAGACCTTCCGAATCGGTCTGTTTGGCCTGGATAAACTGAATAATCTGGAACGCTCGGTGGAGCGTTTGGCCAAGGCGCTGGATGCGATTGAAGAACAGTAAACCGCTGTTGTAGCGGTTGCTAAATGAGAAGGGAGTCGTAAATAGCTCCCTTTTTTATTCCTGCTGCACAAGAACGTTCGGCTTGATTTTTGCCGACTATTGACTGGTATTCCCAGGGGTTTGGGGAGCTTGATTGAGCTCGCCCATGGCAAAAGCCAGATTCACAGAGCCAACCAGACCTGCTGTATGAGCAGCAGTTTGGGCTTCTTGGGCTCCCAGCAGTCCGCTGTGTGCTTCGGTCAGCAAGGTCATGCCGGTCAGGCCTTCCTGGTAGGACTCCAGCGCACCTTGGTAGGTGATCTGGGCGGCTTCGACCAGGCTGGTAGCGGCTTGATGCGACTCCAGGGCGGCTCGCAGTGCGTCGGCGGCGATGATCATTTGCTTGTAGGCGTCCTGCTCGGTTTTGGCAACGCGTTCGCGTGCGGTGTCCGCACGTAGCTGGGCCTCGCGTACCTGCTTGTTGCGCAGTCCGGCGTCGTAGAGCGGGATACTGAGTGCCAGCACGGCTCCTCGGGAGGAGGATTGTGGGCTGACTTCGGGCAGACTGCCCACGTTTAATGAACCCATACGTTTGGAGATAAAACCCATCAAGGCCAGCTTGGGCATGAAGCTGGCTTCGGCGGAATCTATACCGGCCAGACTGGCCTGATGGGCCGCTTGCAGGGCCTGCACATCGGGCCGCTGGGCGATGGCTTTTTTTAATGTGTCATAGCCGGGGATGTCCAGATCATTGGGCAGGGGGTGGGTTGCGCTGTCGGTGACCTTCAGTTCCGTTTCGGGTGAAAGGCCAATCGCACCCAGCAAAGTTTGGTAGGACTGACGTGCCAGGGTGCTGGCATTCACATGGTGCAAACGGGCCTGGGCTTTCAACTGTCGTGCCTGAGCCACTTCAATCTGGGTGCCCAGTCCATTGCGTTGCCGCTCCAGGGCGATATCCTCAATCAGGGCCGCATTTTTCAGGCCCTGGGCCGAGATCTGTGCGCGCTGGCGGGCCGAGTTGTAGTTGAAGTAGCTGATGGACACTTCGGCAATCACGGCCTGATGCACGCCACTGAAGGTAATGCGGCTGGCCATGGCCAGCTTGTCGGCGGCTTCTTGCAAGGCAGCGCGTTTGCCAAAGTCGAACAGTAACCATTTCAAGGTCAGGGACGGGACGGCGCCGCTTAAATGCGTGTCGTAGTCCACATCGACCTCTCTGCCCAGAATGTGCACGCTGCTGTCGCGATCGCTGCGCATATAGCCGCCTACGACGCTGGCGGAGATAAGGGGCAGGTAGGCACTTGCCACCATGCCGGCGGCTTGTGCTGCTTGTTGAGCCTCACCCCAGGCAATGCGGGTGCTGGGGTTCAGGCGTTGGGCCAGGTCGATCAGTTCAGGCAGGCTGTATTCATGATTGGCCCGTACACGGGGAGCGGGCTGGCTTTGATCGGGGCCGCTGTACTCGGCCAATGTCAGGCGGGGTGGCTGCGGCGCGTCGTGCTCGGGTAGGGCCTGGGCCATGGGTTTGTGATCGGGCGCAGCGCAGGCGGCCAGCGTAAGGGCGGCCATGACTGCCAAGGTACGACGCACTGCAGGAGCACAAGACATAGACATAAATTCAGGACGCGGCAGAATGAGTCAGCAAAGTAACAGCATACTGCTGCACGCCTTCCAGAACGAGCTGTACCGCCATGCAGACCAGCAAAAAACCCATGATGCGTGAGATGGCATCGATACCGTTATGCCCAATTACACGCACGATGCTGAGCGAGGAGCGCAGGCAAATGAAGAAGATCACTCCGATCAGCAGGGCCAGAATGACGGGCGTTGCCACCAGCACCCATTCAGCATAGTGTTCACGCATGCCTGCCATTTTGGAGGAAGCACTAATGACCAGGGCCATGGTGCCGGGGCCGACCGTGGAGGGCAAGGTCAGCGGGACAAAGGCGATATTGTTGTGGGCCGCGGTGTTCTGATCGGCTGCCTTGGAAACTACATCGCTGACGGTGGGAGGAAATAGCATGCGAAAGCCGATATAGGCCACGATCAACCCGCCTGCGATACGCATATCCACCATGGAGATGCCCAGTGCCGAGGTAATCCATAAACCTGCGTAATAGGTAATCAGCAAGGCAAGGATGACATACAGGGTTGCTTGGCGTAGTTGCTGTTTCTTTTCTTGTGCGCTTAGGGTTTCGCCAAGAGACAGGTACATCACCATGGACGTCAAGGGATTGGCCATGGGCAGCAAAAACGCCAGTCCCAGACCGATCAATTTGAACAACTGCATCAATTCGTTTGGCATAGGCATTCCCAGAGGATGGGGTCAGGTGGGTAGAGCGTTCTTGTAAATCTTGCCGTCCTTGATGATCAGCAGCAGGTTCTGTTCGGGCTGCTCCAGAAAGTTCAGGTTTTGCTCGGGCTCGCCATCGATCAATAGCAGGTCGGCCAGCGCACCGGGGCGAATTACGCCCAGTTCGCCGTCATAGGGTTGTCGCAAACCTGACAATTGCAGCAGGCGGCCATTGTCGCCTGTCGCCATTTTCAGCACTTTGAGCGGATTATAAAAACGGGTCAGCTTGGACAGCATGCGGCCATGGTGGGGCAGGTGGGCGGGGGTGAACAGAATGTCGGTGCCCCAGGCCGTCTGGATCTGGTACTTGTCCGCCAGCTCGTAGGCACGTACGGTTCCGACGGCAACCTGTTGCTGCTTGGCCTTGCTGCGCGGGTCGCGCTGAACGTTGGCATCCTCATCGGCCAGAAAGGGCTGCAGGCTCCACCACACGCCTTCGTCTGCCATCATGCGGGCGGTTTCCTCGTCCGCAAGCTGGCCGTGCTCGATGGATTTCACGCCCGCCTTGATCGCACGCTGGATACCACGGGCGCAATACACATGCACCATCACGTAAGTCCCCCAGTCGCTGGCGGCACCCACGGCGGCGCGCAGTTCGGCATCGCTAAATTGCAGTCCCTCCAGCGGGTCGTACAAGGAGGTGACACCACCCCCGGCCATCAGCTTGATCTGGCTGGCGCCCAGCATCAGTTGTTCACGCACCCGGCGCAGGACTTGATCGGCACCATCGGCGATGCAAGTGACACCGGCTCGTTCGGTGTGGCTTAGCTCGCCTTCTGCGCGCGGGACTTCGTAGCGCATCCGGAAATCCGCATGGCCGCCCGTTTGTGCAATCATGGCCCCGCTGGGGTAGATACGGGGGCCGTGCAGCAAGCCCATATCAATGCCGCGCTTCAAGGAGAAACTGGGGCCACCGGCATCACGAACCGTGGTAAAGCCGCGCAGCAAGGTGCGCTCGGCCTCTTTGCTGGCAATCAAATGCAGGTCGGCTGGATCGGCCATCATGGCGGTCATCTGATCGACAGCGCACAAGAGACTATGCCAGTGGGCATCGATCAGACCAGGCATCAGGACTTTGTTCTGGCAGTCCATGACCGTGGCATCGGCCGGGATCTCGGCAACGGGCATGACAGCGGTAATGCGACCCTGGTCAATCTGGACAGCCAGCCCTTTTTGCAGCTCAGTCGTTTCACCATCAAACAGGCGCAAATTGCTGAGAATCAGTTTGGGTGCCAGAGCGAGGGGCTTTTGATCCAGTGCGTTATTGGATTGAAAGGCCGGACTTGCGGGGGCGGCGCTTGGAGCAAAACTTGCCGAGGCGCTTAAACGCTTGTGAATGAAAGGGATGGAAGGGTGTGCACAAACACAGGCGGGTACACCGTGGCGATAGGCCTGGCGTTGCTGGCGCAGGGCAGGGGACTGGCCCAGGTAAGAGTGAGTCTGCATGGCGTCCTAAAAAAGTCGGGAACACAAAGAGGCTGTGATGGTTGGTCGCGTGATGCGTCAGGCTGTGTCTGACAACGGCTCTTACTATAGCTGCAATAAGGCCAAGTACCTATGATGATGTGTACTGGAATAAACACGGGATTGCCCAGGTGCTCAGGTACAATGGCCCGCATCATTTCAATGCTGGATTCAGGCCCACGCCGTGGCCTGCTTGTGAACAAGAAATCGGGGAGATGCCACGCATGCGTGCGCTACTAGCCGGTCTGGCTGCTTTGCCCTTGTTGGGGGGGTGTTCTCTTGCACCGTCGGTCTATATGGCAGGTTCGTATTTCCCGGCCTGGCTGGTGTGCGTGCTGGGCGCCGTGCTGCTGACCTTGCTGATTCGTTGGGGGCTGATTCGTGCGGGAGTGGATGATGCCCTGCCCATGCGTTTGCCTGTCTATGCCTGCTTGACGCTGGCACTGACCTTTGCCGCCCTTCTTCTTTTCTTCGAGTGACTGAGCCATGACCCAGGCACAGAAATCCTCCCCCCGTAAAGGCGCTGCCCGCCTACTGAGCGTGCTGATTCTTGTCACCGCCCTTGTCTTGGCATGGTGGTATTTGCAGCGTTCTGCCAACAACCCCTTGTCTGAAGATGCGGTGGTTGGCGCCGATGTGGTGCATATCTCCAGCTCCTTGCCAGGGCGAATTGAGCGCATGGTGGTGCGTGACGGCCAGTTCGTTCACCGCGATGAATTGCTCTTTACCGTAGACCCGGTGTTTTATCAGTTGCGTTTGGAACAAGCCCAGGCGGAACTGGCGCTGGCCCAGGCGACGTTGGAGATGAAGCAGCGTGCCGTGCGCGCAGAAGGGCATAACGCCGTGATTGCCGATGATCAGATCACCCGTGCAAAAACCAATTTGGCGATGGCCACGCAAAGCCAGCGTCGCTTGGCCAATCTGGCGGCCAAGGGCTATGTGTCCCAACAGCAATTGGATGAAGCCAATACCTTGCTGCGTGATGCTCAAGTCACCTTGAAACAGGCAACAGAGCAATCCGGGGCCGCTCAGGCTCTGGTCGGCAATACGCAAGCAGAGGAAGCCATGGTGCAAGCGCGTCAGGCGGGTCTGGCGATGGCCCAGCGTGATCTGGAGCATACCCAGGTCAAGGCACCGCACAATGGCCGGATTGTGGGTTTGCGTATCGGCGCGGGCGAACATTTAATGCCCGGTACCTCCGTCTTTACCTTGCTGGATACGGACTCCTGGTATGTCACGGGCATGTACCGGGAAACGGATCTGAAAGAGATCAAACCCGGCACGTGCGCCACCGTGTATGTGTTGTCTGATCCTTCGCGCAAGCTCTCGGGCAAGGTGGAGGAAATAGGTTGGGGCGTCAGCAGCCAGGAGCAGATCAATTTGCCGCGCAGCCTGCCGTATATTCAAAAATCCATGAACTGGGTACGGGTGGCACAACGCTTTCCGGTACGTATCCGTCTGGATGCCCCGCCCGAGGACCTGATGCGTATGGGCGCGTCTGCCACCACCATCATTCATCGCGATGGCGACTGCTAAGACCGGCTTGTCGGGTCTGACGCGGCTTGTCTGGCAAGACTTGCAGCCCACCCCTGGGCGTCTGGCGCAAAGCTGGCGAGTGGCTGTGCTGTGCGCCCTGATGGTGTTGCTGGCCATGAACTACGGCATCCCCGAGTCGGCGGTCAGTTGTTTTGTCATCTTTTTTGTGATGAAGTCCGACGCTGGGGAAAGCTCGGTATTGGCGTTGGCCCTGGTGGTGCTGGTGTCGATTGTGGTGCTGCTGTTGGTGCCACTGATCCAGGTCACGATTGAGTATCCGGCCTGGCGTTTGCTGGCTATGGTGCTGACGTCCTTTGTGTTGCTGTTTTTAGGGGTTGCCAGCAAGCTGGGGCCTTTGGGCGGCATTATTGCTTTGGTCATCGCCTTTGTGCTGACTTTGCTGGGTTATGTCCCCTTCGGGGAAATTGCGACCCGTGCCGTGCTGTATGCCTGGTTGATGACCGTCGCCCCCATGGGCTTGGTGCTGATCTTCAATCTGTGTTTTGGTTTGTACCCGCACACGGTGCTGCGCCGTGAACTGGCCGCGCGCTTGCATTTGGCGGCTCAGGGTTTGACGGGGCAGGCCGATACGCAGGACTTGTGGGATGAACTGGCCTTGGGAGTCAGTGCACAACAAAAGCGATTGGGCTGGATACGGCTGTTTCATTTGCGAACGGCACAAGAGCAGGTGGATCTGGATCAGGCCATTTTGAATAGCTACCGGGTTTTGCTGGCCGTTGCCGTCCTGCGCGATCAGCATCTGGACACTGAGCAGGCAACGGCGTTTGCCCAGATCTGCGAGCGCAGCGCGCAGGATATTGAACAAGGCCGCTTGCCGCAGATGGACGATCTGCCCGAACTGCCGGCTTCCAGTTCTTTGGCTGTACAAGACTTGCATGATGCTTTGCTGGCTTTGTCGGGGGCGGTGTCCATTGGCAAGGCGGATCCGGAGCATGGCTCCTTCATGGTGCCCGATGCCTTTAGCAATCCGGTGTATCAGCACCATGCCTTGAAGGCGACGGCCGCTGCCGTGCTGTGTTATCTGATCTACAGCGCGGCAGACTGGCAGGGCATTCATACCGCCATGATTACCTGCTACGTGGCTGCTTTGGGTTCTACCGGGGAAACCGTACACAAGCTGGCTTTGCGGATTGTGGGCTGTTTGCTGGGGGCGGCGCTAGGCTTTATCACCATCCTGTTTGTGATGCCACATCTGCTGGATATTGGTGGCTTGATGGTTGTGGTTTTCCTGGTCTCCTTGTTGGGGGCCTGGGTGTTCTACGGTCCCGAACGCATTTCCTACGCCGGTATTCAAATTGCCTTTGCCTTTTATCTGGTGACCTTGCAGGGCTTTGGCCCCAGCTTTGATCTGGATTCGGCTCGGGATCGCGTGATCGGCATTTTGCTGGGTAATGCAGTCATGTACGTGATGTTTACCCAAATCTGGCCCGTCAGTATTGCCGGTTCGGTGCGTCAGCGTTTGGCCAAGGCTTCTGAAGGATTGAGCGGCCTGGGCAGTTTGTGGCAGGAGCGCCCGGCCCAGGCCGTGCAACAGTCGGCCAGTGTGGCCCAGGAATTGTCGGCGGCAAAATATGGATTGGCCTTGATGAAGCTGGAGCCGGAGCGTTTGCGGCCTGACGAGCAGCAGGCTCAGGATATGCAATCCCAATGGCAGAAGCTGCGCCAGCAGTTCATCGGCCAGGCTTATAGGCTGGTATCCCGCCACCCAGGCGATTGATAACCCTCATTACCTAGAGGTGATTTTCCTGTCTTTGACGGCTCGTAGAATGGGCCTCACTTCCCATTCTCGGGATTAAAAGAAGCGCCGCAAAGGCCTCGGTTCGGTCGGAGACACCCCCGTATACCTTTTTCTTTTTGTCTATGTCTGCATTTTGTTGCGGGCAGGGCTGGACTCGTCTTTGCTCGGTACTTCCTTTGATTCAGTTTGTGAGAAGTCTCCAGCCTCCTTGGGGCTGGAGCTGTCCATGACTGATTCCTGATGACGGCAACGCACCGTTTCAGACATCACAATACTGATAAAGGAGCATGAAGTATGGCTGAGCAAGAATCTGCATTGCGGCCAGGGCAGGAGGCCCTGGTCCCGCCGCTTGCTGGCGGTTGGTTGCAAAAACATTTTGCTTATAAAGAGCGTGGCAGCTCCTTGCGCCAGGAGGTTCTGGCTGGGCTGACCACGTTTCTGGCAATGGTGTATTCCGTCTTTGTCGTGCCGTCCATGTTGGGTAAGGCGGGCTTTGATACCTCGTCGGTTTTTGTGGCCGTGTGTCTGACCAGCGCCTTTGGCTCTTTGCTGATGGGGTTGTGGGCGAATCTGCCCATTGCGGTGGGCTGTGCCTTGTCTCTGACGGCATTTTTGGCTTTTGATCTGGTGCTCGGGCAGCAACTCAGCCCTGCTGTGGCACTGGGGGCGGTGTTTTTGATGGGGCTGCTTTTTACGCTGATTTCCGCCACCGGGATTCGTACCTGGATTTTGCGTAATTTGCCCCTGGGTATTGCGCATGGTACGGGTATTGGGATTGGCCTGTTCCTGCTGATGATTGCCTCCAACGAGGTGGGCCTGGTCACCCGCAATACCGGCGCTGGTCTGCCGCTTGCCTTAGGGGATGTCACGGCGATGCCCGTGTGGCTAAGCGTGCTGGGTCTGGCGGCCATTTTTGGCCTGGAGCGCCGTCGGGTAACGGGCGGTATCTTGCTGGTGATTTTAGGGCTGTCGGCAGTGGGTCTGATCTTTGACCCCACTGTGCGCTTTACGGGTTTGTTCGCCATGCCCAGCTTGCTGGGCGAGAATTCCTTGATCGGCGCGATGGATATAGGCGGGGCCTTGAACGCGGTGGTTCTGCCCAGCGTTCTGGCCTTGGTGATGACGGCGGTGTTTGATGCCACCGGCACCATTCGCGCGGTGGCAGGCAATGCCGGGCAATTGGATAAAGATGGACAGATCATCAATGGCAGCCGTGCCTTGACGACGGACTCGCTCAGTTCCTTGGTCTCTGCCAGCTTGGGGGCTTCGCCTGCCGCGGCCTATATTGAATCCGCTGCCGGAACAGCCGCCGGGGGCCGTACCGGTCTGACCGCGGTGGTGGTTGGCCTGGGTTTTTTGCTGCTGATCTTCCTGTCGCCTTTGGCGGGTCTGGTGCCTTCCTATGCGACTGCGCCTGCCTTGATGTACGTGGGCTTGCTGATGCTGGGGGGCGTGCGTCATCTGAATACCGACGATATGGTTGATACCATGGCGGGCCTGGTTTGCGCCGTGTTTATTGTGCTGACCGTCAATATTGTCACAGGCATCATGCTGGGTTTTTGTACGCTGGTGCTAGGCCGTCTGTTCTCGGGTGAACTGCGTCGCCTAAATGTGGGCACGGTTCTGATTGCGCTTGCCTTGGCTGTTTTCTACCTGGGGGGCTGGGCTTTATAAAGTGAGACTTGGGAGGGACGGGTGTTCCCCTTTACACTAGCCTGTTTTTTTAAACTAAAGGGGTATCTGTGCTGGTCGCATTTGATTTTGATGGCACGATTACAGACCGAGACAGCTTGCAGGACTTTGTACGCCATATGCGAGGCTGGCCGGTCTGTCTTCGTGCTTATCTAGCCTGCGTGCCCCGTGTGTTGGTGTGGGATCGGGGCCCGCAGCGTCGTCAGGCGATCAAGCATCGTTTTTTACGCAGTGCCTTGGGTGGTTTGAGCCGGGAGCAGGTTCAGGCGCTGGCCGACGCTTATGTGCGGGACTACGTGCCGCAGATGGTCCGTCCTGAAATGATGGAACGAATCCGTGCTCACCGAGAGCGGGGTGACACGATGGTGCTGGTCAGTGCTTCGCCATCCATTTATTTGCAACCTTGGGCGAAGGCTCAGGGCATGGTTCAGGTGCTGGCGACAGAGCTGGCCTTTGATGAACAAAAAGCTTGTGTGGGTATGGCCAGCGCGAATTGCTGGGGACAGGAGAAGGTGAATCGCTTGCAGGCTTGGCTGGGGGATAAGCCTGTAGAGCTGGACATGGCCTATGGCGATAGCCCCGGTGATACGCAGATGCTGGCACATACACGTCAGCCCTGGTTGCGGGGACGGGATGCGGCCTTGCCGGCACTGGAAGCCTAGTACTTGATTTTATGGTTTGCGCTGTTCCGGTTGAGTCGCAGATTCAGGGGCCTGGGAGCAGGTCTAAAGCCTACGACCAAGAATAAAAATAACAAAATGCCCGACCAGATTTTCATTTTGGTCGGGCATTTTTTTGGAGCCATGTTTAGTGATCTAGTCAGCGGAGATCAAACCAGGCAGTAGTTTGATCCTTGACGATGCTTCAGTTCTGATCGCGTTTGATCGCCATTCCAACCAAGAGGCTGGCCCAACCTTGGGTCAGCAAATCAATGCCCAGGATCAGTCCCAGAATCCAGACGCTATTGCCGGGCCAGCCTGCCGCAATGATCAAACCGGCTGCCAGCGTAATCAGGCCGGAAAAGGCCATCCAGCCGCCGCCAGCCTGGGCCCGGTTCTGGAACCAGATCCAGAGTCGGAATGCGCCGGAGGCGATCAGGAAAGCGCCAAATACCAGGGTCAGAACGGTGGCGCCCACCAAGGGGTTGCTAATGGCAATCAAACCGGCGAACAAGTACAAAATGCCGCTCAGGCTCCAGAACAGAAAGCCGCGCCAACCTTTGGAGCTCCAGGCATGAGCCAGATGCAGTACGCCGCCTATACTCATCAGAATACCGACGTACACCACGCTGGCAACGGTGGCGCCAACCACGTAGATCAGGGCGATCAGACCCAGAATAATCAGGGCAATACCCAGACCAATAAACCATCCTGGTTTCAAGGGCAGTTGACGTAGTAACTCAGAGCGATTGTTGTCATGGGGACTTAGAGCCATCTAGGTACTCCTTGCAAGGTTAAACCGACGCTACGGTTTTAACTGTACTCCAGACCTGTGCAGGGGCCTAGCGATATGCAAGGGGACGGTTCCAGAAACACGAAGGCCCTACCGTTGCGGTAGGGCCTATATGCCGCTCTGGCGGCGGTGAACTACCATGATGGCAGTTTTGGGAAGCTGTGTTTCAGACAGCTTACTGACACTATGTCAGTGATTTCACTGTACGTCAGCGAATCAAAATCCGCCAATTATGGAAAACCCGCAAGTCTGAAACAAAGCCCTTCAAACCGCTCAAGCAGGTGGCGTTCAGGGGTGGGGAACATGGCTTAGTGGCCGTGCTCTCCCTTATGGCCCTGGTTGGCCTTGGTGTTCAAGGCACGGACTGGGGCGTTGATTTTCAGCTCTTCCTTTTGACCGGCGGCGTTCTGGATTTCCAGGGTGATGTCCACAGAGCTGCCTGCTTCAACCTGCTTGTCCAGACCCAGCAGCATGATGTGGTAGCCGCCAGGTTTCAGTGCGACAGCCTTGCCGGTGGGCAGGTCGATTTTCTCGACCTGACGCATGCGCATCACGTCGTTTTCCATGGCCATTTCATGCACCTCCACCTGTTTGCTCAAGCTGCTGCTGGCACCCACCAATTGGGCGTTGTCAGTGGATTGCAGCACCATGAAGGCGCCAGTGGCTTGCTGGCCGGGAACCGTGGCGCGAACCCAGGGATCGGTCACGGTGACTTCGGCCTGGGCCAGGGTGGGCAGGCTCATCAAGGCAGCCAGGGAGAAAAGCGAGGAAGCAATAGTACGTTTCATGTTGGTAATCCTGTTGGGGTTCACTTGCTCAAAGCCAGTACCTGGCGGATATCAGCCACGGCTTCTTCAGCCGTTTGCGTATGACGCAGGGCGATCTGCAGCTTGCCTTGTGTGTCGTACACATAGGTCAAGGCACTGTGGTCCATGGTGTAGCTGGAGCCGGTAGGAACCTTTTGATAAAAAACTTTGAAGTCGCTGGCGGTCTTGGCTAGCTCTTCTTCGGTAGGGCGCAGTGCGACGAAGCCAGGGTCAAAAGCCTGCATGTAGGCTCGCAGCAATTCGGGCGTATCGCGCTCCGGGTCAATGGAGATAAACAAGACCTGCAGCTTGTCGCCATCCTCGCCCAACTGCTCCTTGATGTCGACGGCACGGGTCAGTGCAGTCGGGCAGACGTCGGGACATTGAGTAAAACCAAAGAAGATCAGTACGATCTTGTCGCGATAGTCGGCCATGGTGCGACGTTGGCCTTCGGTATCGAGCAAGCTGAAATCCTTGGCAAAGTCGGCGCTGCTCATGTCCACACCTTCCAGATTGCGAAAGGCAGGCTGCTTGGGGGCCTTGTCGCCGCAGGCGCTCAGGACCAAAGGAGTGGCCAGCATGGCAAGCAAAAGCTGGCGGCGTGAGAAGGAGGCGTTCATAGAAATATCCCGCTAATTGACAACATGGAGTGGCTGCGCCGGGCAGCCAGAGCTGGTCAGGAAACGAGGGTAGGGGGAGGTCCGCGCGCACTCAGGGGCGGGCCCGTCAGGGGAAGAACGGGAACCGCCGCCTGTTGGGCCGTGTCCCAGGTATGTCGCGGTGTTTGTGTCAGATCCCAGGCGGGGCTGGGCGTATCATTCAGGGCTTTTTGTGCCTGGGCCTGGGCGAACAGACAGGCCGCATGCAGGCTGTGTTGCTCGTCGTGCTTTGGGCCACCAGGTAGCTGGCTGCTCCATTGCGCCAGGAAGGGATCGCCCTGCACGCACAAACTGAGTGCGGCTGCGTTGGCAGGGTCGGTGCTGGGCATATAGCCATTGGGAATCAGGCCACGCAAGAGCAGGGCGCATATCGCCAACACCAGTAAAAACCGGCGGCGAGTACCTGAGAAGGGAGATGCGCAGTGCCTGACCATGATCAGAGCATTCTAGTACAGATGGAAATCTGTTTGCCCAAATTCTGTGGCACAGTAGACGCTTATCATCAAGGAGCTTGATATGCGACAGATGTATGGGGTGCTGAGCGCCTTGGTCATGGTTCTGGGACTGGCGGCGTGTTCAACACCGGACCGTTCAGCCGACAGCAGTTGGAGTCGGCCCTCCGGTGTTGAAGTTTATGGAGAAGTAGATACGGGGGTTGGTGTGCAGCGGCGGTCTCGCTAAGGAAACGGCCGCCCTACCATGTTCAGGCCAGGGCTTGGCCGGCGCTGTCTGCGGCATCCTGCTTTTTGATCGTGTCCTCGGGGTCAGCCTCATCATTCAAGTACGACAAGGCTTTGCTCAGGCTGTAGGCCGGTTCAAAGGAGTCGGGATTGGCCATGGGCCAACCGACCCGGAAAATCGTTTGACGGTAGTGGCCGCGCAGCAGCTCACCTTTTTTCAGATCCGGGAACAGAGCCGACATCACACGCACTTCGCCGTTGCTGATACGGCGGGCGATATGGTGAGGACGTAGTTGGTCCGGATGTTCCAGGCCGGCCGCGCCCAGCAATTCCGCCAGGGCTTTGAGCGTATTGCCATGGAAGCTGGCCACGCGCAGGGATTTGTCATCCACTACCAGGGCTTTTTGACGTTGCGGGTCCTGGGTAGCTACACCCGTCGGGCATTTGTCGGTATGACAGGCTTGAGCCTGGATGCAGCCCACCGCAAACATGAAGCCGCGTGCGCTATTGCACCAGTCTGCGCCCAAGGCCATGATGCGGGCCATGTCAAAGGCACTGATGATCTTGCCCGAGGCGCCCAGACGGATTTGTTCGCGTAGGCCAATTCCGACCAAGGTGTTGTGGACCAGGCGCAAGGCCTCACGCAAGGGCGTACCGACGTGGTCAATGAACTCCACGGGGGAGGCACCGGTCCCCCCTTCAGCGCCATCGACCACAATAAAGTCCGGTGTAATGCCTGTTTTCAGCATGGCTTTGGCAATGGCAAACCATTCCCAGGGGTGTCCGATACAGAGTTTGAAGCCCACGGGTTTGCCGCCGGACAAGGTACGCAGCTTGGCAACGAACTCCAGCAGTTCTACGGGGGAGTGGAAGGCGCTATGGCTAGGTGGCGAGTTACAGTCCACGCCCTCGGGTACACCGCGCGCCAGGGCAATTTCCGGTGAGACCTTGGTGCCGGGCAAGATACCGCCGTGGCCGGGTTTGGCCCCTTGCGACAGCTTGATTTCAATCATCTTGACGTGATCCTGGGTGGCGCGCTCGGCAAAGCGTTCGGGCGAGAAGTTGCCTTGCTCATCCCGGCAACCAAAATAGCCCGAGCCAATATTCCAGATCAGATCACCGCCGTGGCGCAGATGATAGGTGCTGATGCCGCCTTCGCCCGTGTCATGCGCAAAATTGCCCATTTTGGCGCCTTTGTTCAGGGCCAGGATGGCATTGGCCGACAAGGCCCCAAAACTCATGGCGGAGATATTCAGCACCGACAGCGAATAAGGCTGGGTACAGTCCGGCCCGCCCACATCAATGCGGAACTGCGAGTCCTTGATGTGCTTGGGCGTCATGGAGTGGTTGATCCACTCGTAACCATTGTTATAGACCTCTTGGTGGGTACCAAAAGGCTGCTTGTCGATCTCTTGTTTGGCACGCTGGTATACCAGGGAGCGATCCGCACGCGAAAAAGGGAGTTGCTGCTCATCGCCCTCCAGAAAGTACTGGCGAATTTCAGGGCGTATGGCTTCAAAAATGAAGCGCAGATTGCCAATAACCGGGTAGTTGCGACGAATGGCGTGACGAGTTTGCGTGATGTCCACCAAGCCCTGAATGCACAGGGCCAGCCCTGGGATCGCCAGCCATAGCCAGCTTGCGCTTTTGAACAAGGAAAGCAGCAAGAACAAGGCGGTCAGGCCAATGATGATGTAGAAGGCGGTGTAGCGTGTCAGCCACTTTTGCATAATGACTCCTGCCAGGAAAACGGGGTGATAGGGCAGGATTTCGGGTACCTGCCTATCGGAAGCCAACATCATAGAACGGTCCCGTACGGTTTGACCATGTCTGGATAGCGATAGTTTATGAAAACTGACAATGAAAAATGGTGTGACTGCCAAAGGGGAGAGTGAGCGTAGATTGTTGAGTCATCAAAGGCTGGGTGGAGTGCGGAGAAACGGCTGCGCCGCAGCATGAGATGGATTTTCCTATCTTATGGCCCATGTCTGGAGGGGCCGGATAGAGACGACAGGAAACAGGGCATTCAGCCGTCTGTAATTGAATAGGTAGCTAAGCTATCTATATAATCATGCTTTCGCTATTGTTCGGTTTCCCTTTTCTTATGTTTGCCTTTGCTCCTTGGATACAACTGGATCGGCCCGCACTATTACATGGTTTGAATATGGCCATGGCGGCCTGGCTGTCCTTTGCAATTGCTGTTTTGCTGTCCGTTGATAACCCCTTTTGGGCTGCCATGCCGGTGTGGGTCTTGTCCCAAGCCTATCGGGGGCTGGTGTATGAGCGGGCCTTGTGGCGGATTGTGGGAACCTTGATAGGAGCAGGGCTGGGCCTGGTGTTTTTGCATTTGCCCAATCCCTACTTGCAGTTGTTGGGCATGGCGCTGGTGGTGGGGGTGGCGTCGGCCTTGACTCATGTGTTTCGGGGTGCCTTGTCCTACTTGCCCATGCTGGCGGGGATTACGATTGGTGTGGTGGTGTTGCCGTCTGTGTTGGCTCCGGATGCTTCATTGGATCTGGCCGTGTCGCGGGTGGAGTGCACTTTGATCGGGGTGCTGATGACAACCTTGTTGTGCTCCCGGACGACACCCCGCAGTCGGCGCAAGACGTATTACCAGCGTGTGCGTGTTTTGGCCGCCGATGCCTTGCGTGTGGCGGCACACGCATTGGGGCCGTCTTATGCACAACCGGATCAGGCTTTGCTCAGCCGTATTCGGCAGGAGATAGTGGATCTGGACGCCCAAGCTCGTATTTTGGCGGCTGGTTCCTGGGATGCGTATCGCCGCCTGCCTTATGTAGACGCCTTCTTGTATGCGGTGATCGAGTTGCTGGCCGCCAGTGAAGTGATTGTGCGTCAAAGAGAAAGGGGACGGTGCCCCGCCGCTGATTATGCCTCGTCCTTGTTGGAGCAGGCGCAGCGCCTGCAAGACGGTCAGCCGTTGAAAGTGCTGGCAAAGACGGCAGTCAGACAAGAAGGGCAAGTCAGCCTGGCGCGTCTGCGCCGTGCCATGGGGCAAATTCAGCGAGCAGAAGAAGGCTTGTTTGCTGCCCGAGTGCCTGCTCGACGTGGTCGCCACCGTTTTCTGACCACGCCTGCTATTTCTGTCGATTGGTCGCTGGCAACCCGTACGGGGCTGATCAGTGGCTTGGCTGCTTTTAGTGCCGGGGCGATTGCCTTTGCCTTGTCCAGCCCGGCGCTGGAGCTGATGGCCATGGGGGTGTGTACCTTCTCCATTATTCTGGGTTCCATGCCGCGCCCGCAGTTAATGAGTCGCTCCATGTTTACCGGAATTACCGTGGGCGTGGTGGTAGCCAGCTTGTATCGCTATCTTGTTCAAGGGTATTTGGTGACGGACTGGCAGGTAATTGCCTCGGTACTGCCTTTTGTGGTGATCGGGGGCTTGTTGCGCGCCAATCGGCCCACGTCGGCCTGGGCGCTGGATGCGAATATGTGTTTTCAATTGGCCAGCCAGGCGGGTATGGCAGCGGTGAGCGGGCCTATCATTCTGAAAGAATCTTTGCCTTTGCTGGCGGGTTCGGCGGTGGTGTGTAGTGCCTTTTTCCTGTTGCCGCGCCGTACGCATCCTCGTGGTCAAGCCTTGGTGCGGCGAGTCGTGCGTGAGCTGTATCCCTTGATACGTCGCTCCCGCCCCCGTTTGTTTCGTGTATGGCGAGGGCGAGTGGCCCGGCAATGGGTGCAGTTGTTGCACTGGATGGGTGAACAAACCCCGCCGGGCTTGTTGTCGCTGATCAATTTGGGACGTGGCGTAGTTGAACTGAAACGCTTGGCCAAGCGCGGACCGGAGCAACAGGCATCCGTGCTGCTGGTCGGTGAACTACTGGAAGGGTTTGAGCACCAGCCGCAGAAGTTGGCCCAACAATTGCAGCGCATCAGCCAATCTTGCAGCGATACCGTTTTAACGCAGGCGATATTGGACGTCGCCCAGTCCTTGCACGGGGCCACGCCCGTTTTGGTTTATGCTTACCCGCCTAATGCTATGTCGCGCGCTGTGGAGACTTCCTGATGAATTACCAACTTTATGAACGGTTCGGCTTGTCCATGATTGTGCTGGCGCGCCTGTATCGTCGTGAATTGGATCAGACCCTGGTGCGGTATGGCGTGTCCGAGGCCACTATTTTGCCGATTCGTTATCTGGCTCAACTGGGCGAACCGATACGACAAGGGCAGTTGGCACGCATGATGCGCCTGGAAGGACCAACGCTGGTGCGCCTGATCGACCAACTGGAGTCTGGCGGTTTGCTGGAGCGTTTGCCTGATGAACAGGACAAGCGTGCGCGTCTTTTGCGACTGACTGAAAAAGGGCGCGACTTTCATGAACGCTTGCTGGAATTGTTGCGTCAGTCTCGTGCGCCCTTGTTTCAAGGGATTGCTGACGAAGACATAGAAGCGGCCTTGCGCTGTTTTGATCAACTGGCGAGTAATCTGGGGCTGGAGGCAAGGAATATGTCCAGTTTGTTTGGGGACTGAGCCCGCCTTGCTGATCTGATCACCGCTAATTTGGCGGCGTGCACGAGAGGATCAAGTGACAAAACAAACTCAATCCTATGTTGCTCCTGCGGATGTAAACAAAAACGCCAAGGTTATGTACCTTGGCGTTTTTATTGAGCCTGCGCCGCACGCTGTTAAGAGCTTGGCGGCTTAGTCCTCCAGGTACTTGCGCCAGACGCGTGGCAGGATACCGCCATGACGCCAGTATTCCATGTCCTCGACTGTATCCAGACGCACAATCACCGGCACGGACTGGGTGCTGCCATCCAGGCGGTGGATGATCAGCTCGGCTTGTGAACGTACCCCCAGGTTTTCTTCCAGGCCTTTCACATCAAAGGTTTCGCTGCCATCCAGACCCAAGGTATCGGCATTGGTGCCCTCCTGGAACTGCAGGGGCAGCACACCCATGCCGACCAGGTTGGTGCGGTGGATACGCTCGAAGCCTTCTGCGACCACGGCCTTCACACCCAGCAAAGCGGGGCCTTTGGCGGCAGAGTCGCGGGAAGAACCGCAACCGTAGTTCTTGCCAGCAATCACCAGCAGGGGAACCTGACGTTCCTGATAGGTCTGGGCCGCTTCAAAAATACGCATGACTTCGCCTTCCGGCATCACCTTGGTGACACCGCCTTCTACGCCGGGAACAATCTTGTTGCGCAGACGGATGTTGGCGAAGGTCGCACGTTTGACCACTTCGTGGTTGGCACGACGCGTGGTGTAGTTGTTGAAGTCTTTTTGCTCCACGCCCTTGGACAGCAGGAAGTCAGCGGCCGGTGTGCCCAGGCTGATCGAACCCGATGGCGAGATGTGGTCGGTGGTGATGGAGTCACCCAGAATGGCCAGCGGACGCATGCCACGCAGGTTGGCTACGGGGGCGGGTTCGCGTTGCAAGCCGTCAAAGTAAGGCGGTTTGCGGATGTAGGTACTGTCGGCTTCCCATGGGTAGTGACCGCCATTGCTTTCGCGGGCCAGGGCGTCCCAAGGTTCGCCGCCGTCGTACAACTCGGCATAACGCTCGATGAACAGGTCGCGGTCGTACGCGCCGTGGATGGCTTCTTGCACTTCGGCGGATTTGGGCCAGATGTCGCTCAGGTAGACGTCTTTACCGTCCTGATCCTTGCCCAGCGGGTCGCGGGTCAGGTCCACATTCAGGTTGCCAGCCAGGGCGTAGGCCACAACCAGGGCGGGCGATGCCAGGTAAGCAGCGCGCACGTTGGCGTGGATACGGCCTTCAAAGTTACGGTTACCCGACAGTACGGCGGTGGCAATCAGCTTTTCGGATTCAATCGCGTTGACGATATTGGCAGGCAGTGGGCCTGATCCACCGTTACACGTGGTGCAGCCAAAACCAGCAATGTTGAAACCCAGCACGTCCAGATCGTCTTGCAGTTGGGCACGCTCCAGCACGTCCGCCGTTACCTGACTACCGGGCACCAGCGAGGTCTTGACCCAGGGTTTGCTGCGCAGGCCACGAGCCACGGCGTTACGGGCCAGCAGACCAGCGGCCATCATATTGGCGGGGTTGGCGGTATTGGTACAGGAGGTAATGGCGGCAATGACGACATCGCCATCATTCAGCACAAAGTCCTCGCCTTCCACGGGTACGGCACGCTGCGGGTCGTAAGGACGGCCAGCAATTTTCTGGTGATGGGCGGGGAAGGACTGGGCAGCGGTATCCAGATCCAGATGATCTTCAGGATTGCTGGGGCCAGCCAGGCTAGGCTTGATGCTGCTCAGGTCCAGTTTCAACACGGTGTCGTAAACAGGCGCGGGAGCGGCCGGGTCGCGCCACAGTTTTTGAACCTTGCTGTATTGCTCGACCAGATCAATCTGTTCTTGCGGACGGCCTGTCATGTGCATGTAGTGCAGGGCAGCGTCGTCAATGGGGAAGAACACGGCGGTGGCGCCGTATTCAGGTGCCATATTGGCGATCATGCCACGGTCGCCCAAGGACAGCTCGTCCACGCTGGGGCCAAAGAATTCGACAAACTTGCCCACGACGCCCAGTTCGCGCAGTTTTTGCGTAATGACCAGAACCAGGTCGGTCGGCAGCACGCCGTCATTGAGCTTGCCGGTCAGCTCGATACCTACCACGGCAGGCAGAGCGATGGCGACGGGCAGACCCACCATCACGGCTTCGGCTTCAATACCGCCCACACCCCAGCCCAGAATGCCCAGGCCGTTAACCATAGGCGTGTGGCTGTCGGTGCCCACACAGCTGTCGGGGTAGACCAGATCCACGTCCTTGCCTTCTTCGGACCAGACAACCTGACCAATATGCTCGATGTGCAATTGGTGCATGATGCCTTTGCCTGGTGGCACCACTTTCACGCCCTCAAAATTGCTGGAACACCAGCGCAGGAAGGCAAAGCGTTCGCCGTTACGTTGATATTCGCGTGCCAGGTTGATGTCGGCTGCCTTGGGGTTGGCCCAACTGTCCACTTGCAGGGAGTGGTCAATAATGACGTCGATCGGTACTTGAGGGCGTACGCGGCTGGCGTCACCACCAGCGGCTTCTACGCCTTCGCGCAAGGCGGCCATGTCCAGCAACATGACCAAACCCAGAATGTCCTGACCAAATACGCGGGCAGGGTAGAAAGTGATGCCGTCGCCCACCTTGCGTTGGAGCAGGGAATCAATTTCCTGATCCACGTCGGCATGACGCACGGCCTTCTGACGACAGAGGTTTTCCAGCAGAACGCGCAGTGAATACGGCAGCTTTTCAATACCGGGGATGTTGGCGATAGGAACGTAACGTACGGAACGTCCGTTCAGGGACAGCGTTTCTAGGGCAAGAGACTGAGACATGGCAAACGATTCATCCGTAATGAGAAGGTTGGAGGGGGCCGACCTGAGGGCCCTCTGACTACGTCACCGCTGTGTGAACCCCTGTGGATTCGCGCGATGTCAGCGGGCTTTCGACAAGAATAATCCCAACAAAATTATGCGTCTGGAGCCTTTGTAAAACAATTGAATTGTATTTTGTTTGTATATAATACAATAAAACAATCGAGGATCGCTTCGGTTTTTAGGAATATCTGCATGAAAAGCCAATCTAATTCTTTGCATGTCACCCTGGCGCATCGCCTGCTGGATTATGTGCGAGCAGGGCATTTGCAGGCCGGGCATCATTTGACGGAGCAATCGCTGGCCGAGGCGCTGGGCGCTTCGCGTTCGCCCATACGGGGGGCGCTGGCCTATCTGGCGGAAAAAGGCATTGTGGGCGCGCAGCCGCCTCGGCGCGGCCTGTATCTGTTGAAAGGGGCGGACCAGCTTGGTGTGATCGAAGAAGAACTGGGCACCAGCCAGGATGACCAGATCTATTTGCAACTGGCCCGCGACAAACTCTCGGGCATTTGGGGCGACACCTTGTCGGAGAACGACGCCATGCGTCGTTACGGCCTGACGCGCGAACGTGTGCGCCGTATTCTGGCCCGCGCCGCGAATGAGGGCTGGATAGAACAACGTGCCAGCAAAGGCTGGTCTTTCCTGCCCATGATTGACGGCCCCCAGGCTTGCGAAGAAAGCTATACCTTGCGTCAGATGCTGGAACCTGCCGCCATGTTGCTGCCCGGTTTTGCCATTGACTCCACCGTTTTGCGTCGTGTGCGGCTGCAACAGCAAGCCTTGGCCGATGGGGGCTGGCGTCACGCTGGACATGCCGAGATGTATCAGGCCAATGCCACCTTCCACGAGTCCTTGGCCTCCTTGTCTGGTAACCGTTTTATCGCCCAGACCGTTACACGCCAGAATCAGTTGCGACGCTTGCTGGAGTATCAGGAAACGCTGGATCGGGAGCGTATTCGTCGCCAGTGTCTGGAGCATCTGGCGATTCTGGATTTGCTGGAAAAGGGCGAACGCGCTCAAGCCTCCGCACTTCTGGCCCGTCATCTGGGCAATGCCAGCGAGGAGAAAGTGCAGCAACTGGAACGACAACAGCAGCGCACGACCCGATCAGACTCTTTTAGCGAACCGATGGTCTCTCACGCCGAACCCATGCAGGAGACGGCGCAATTTTCTTTAATGGCGCAAGCCAAGAACCAGGAATAACGTGATGAAGCAAAAATCCCTTCCCGCCGTGTTCATGCGTGGTGGCACCAGCAAAGCCTTGATGCTCAATATGGCAGACCTGCCTGCCGAGCGCGAAGACTGGACGCCTCTGTTTTCCGCCGCCATGGGTACGCCGGACCCATACGGTCGCCAACTGGACGGTATGGGCGGCGGCGTTTCCTCCCTGTCCAAGGTGTGTATTATCGGCCCGTCCAGCCATCCGGACGCCGATGTGGACTACACCTTTGCGCAAGTGGCCATCAAGGAAGAAAAGGTGGATTACCGTGGCAACTGCGGCAATATGAGCTCGGCCGTCGGCCCGTACGCTGTTGAACAAGGCATGGTCAAGGTTGAGGATGGCGAAGCGTGTGTACGCATCCTGAACACCAATACCAACAAGATCATCCACGCCCATTTCACGGTGGAAGATGGCCAGCCTCGTTATGACGGCGATCTGTCCATTCCCGGAGTAGGCGGCACAGGCTCGCCTATCCGTCTGGACTTTGTGGAACCGGGCGGTGCCTCTACCGGTTCCTTGCTGCCTAGCGGTGAGTTGACTGAATGGCTGGATGTCCCTGGCGTAGGCCGTATCGAGGTGTCGCTGGTGGACGCGGCCAATGCGGCGGTGTTTGTACGCGCGGCTGATGTGGGCCTGACCGGTCTTGAACTGCCCGATTGGCTGGAAGCCCACCCTGAAGTACTGGAGCGTCTGGACGCGATTCGTGTACAGGCCTCGGTGCGCATGGGCATTGCTCCCGATGTGGAAGCGGCACGTCAGATCCGCATCGTGCCTTTTGTCTGCATCGTGTCGCCCGCCCAGGACAATCCCACCTTGTCCGGCGACGTGGTTCCCGCCAAAGAGATTGATCTGGTTGCCCGCGTGATTTCCAATGGCCAGCCGCACCGCGCCTTGCCCCTGACCATCTCGCTGTGTACCGCCGTGGCTGCTCGTTTGACGGGCAGCCTGCCTTCGCAATGCCTGTCTGACTCGGTTGCCCCCCAAGGTCCGCTGCGTCTGGGCATGCCGTCCGGCGTATTGACGGTAGGTGCGGAAGTGGAAAAGAAAGACGGCCAGTGGTTTGCCAAGGCCGGTTCCTTCTATCGTACGGCGCGTCGTTTGTTTGATGGCCGTGTGTGGGTTCCCGGCAAAGCCTTGAAGGATTAATCCACGATACGCAAGTCCTGCGAGGGCGAACGCCCGAAGCGGGACTTGTAGTCCGCACAGAAGCGGCCGAAATGGTTGAACCCGCAGCGCAAGGCAATCTCGCTGACCTGGGTGCCGGGTGTGGCGGTGCGTATGGCTTGCTGGGCCGCTTCCAGACGAATCTGTTTCAAGAACTGCATGGGGCTCAGCCCCCGTTCCGTACGAAATGCCAGCGTCAGGCTGCGCACACTGGCACAGGCCGCGGTGGCAATCTGTTCCAGCGTCAGGGCTTCGTCCAGGCTGGCCCGCATGAAATCCTCGGCTCTTTGTACCCGGCGTGAACTGGCCGGGCGCACGCTTTGCTGCAATTGCTGGCTGTAGTTACCCGGCTGGGTATGAAACAGATGCAGCAAAAGATTGTCTTCGGCCTGACGCGACCACTGATCCATTTCTGGCGGTAAATGCCCGCCATAAGCCAGCAAGCTGCCAATCTGGTGCTGCCAGGCACAGCCGTGCGGTGAATCCAGCGACATGCCCGCGGCAAATTCAATCGGCCTGTCCAGGCTCAGGCCCAAGGTTTGACGGGCCACTTCTTCCAGCCGGTGGCGCGGAATCTTCACCAAAAATTGTTCACAGCCCTGTTCCCAATCCAGTTCAACCTGGAGGGAAGGGGAGATCACGCTGGCAATGTTAGGGTTGGCCTGGACGTACTCCCGACCAACCCGAATACAGGATCGTCCCTGTATCGGCACCTGAAACAGCAGAAAGTCTTCCAGAATCCCCGGCGAGACCTGCACCGCCGCGCCATATTTCAGCAAGACAAAGGAAAAGCTGTGGCTGCTGGCATAGCGCAGGGAGGCATCGACTGGGCCGTCATTCCAGGTCAGGCGGTGCTCGGTTAGAAAACCGGCGGTCTCGCTGCGTGTCTGATCCGGGCAGCGCGATTCAAAGCGCGGCGCACTGTGTTGCAAGGGGGCCAGCCCTGACATAAACCACGCTTGCATGATGTGTGTCTCCAAATTTTTGCCGGTTAGGGATAAGGCTTGCCGAATCTGGATAGCCGCCTGTTCCGAGCCGGTCTAATGTATTTCAAACCTAAAACAGTAATCCTGTCCCGGCACCTTAGCAGATTGGGATACGACTGGGAATTGCTGTATTCACGTAGTCCCTTGGGCCCGTCTTCTTTGGCCTGCAGGACAAGCGCCGCAACACATACAGGCGTCAGTGATACACCGCTTCCGGCGTATTGGGGGACCAAGGCAGGCTTAAAGTCCAGTTTTTAAAAGACAGAGGACGGAGACAAACATGAAGAAACAATTAGCGTTCTGTATGAGCACCTTGGCCTTGGCCCTGGCCTGTAGCCCGGCGTCTAGTCAGGAAGTATTCAAGGTGGGGCTATTGACCACCTTGTCCGGCCCTGGTGCGGCTATTGGCCAGGAAATCCGTGATGGTTTCGAGCTGGGCCTGAACCACTCGGGCGGCAAGCTCGGCGGTGTGGATGTGGCTTTGGAGGTGCTGGACGATCAGCAAAAACCGATGGAAGGCCGTCAAGCGGTGGACCGTCTGGTCAAGCGCGACAAGGTCGATGTCATTACCGGCATTGCTTTTTCCAATGTGCTGCTGCCCGTGATGCCGACGATTTTGAACAGTGACACCGTCTACATTTCCGCCAATACCGGCCCAGCCGATTACGCGGGCGAGCGTTGCCACCCCAATTTCTTCAGCGTGTCCTGGCAGAACGAGGATATTCCTGCCGCCATGGGCAAGTACGTGACCGATCAGGCGCACAAGAAAGTCTATTTGATCGCCCCCAACTACCCCGGTGGTCGTGAGTCCATTGAAGGCTTCAAGCGTCTGTTCAAGGGAGAGATTGCCGACGAAGTTTATGTGAAGGTCGGCCAGATGGATTACGCCGCCGAATTGGCCCAGATGCGGGCTTCGGGTGCGGATGCGGTGTTTTTCTTCCTGCCAGGCGGTATGGGCGTGTCCTTTATCAAGCAGTTGATCAACTCGGGTCTGTCTACCCAATTGGCGGTCTATACGCCCGGTTTTTCGGCT
The DNA here is from genome assembly GCF_041521385.1 of Alcaligenes faecalis. NCBI lineage: Bacteria > Pseudomonadati > Pseudomonadota > Betaproteobacteria > Burkholderiales > Alcaligenaceae > Alcaligenes > Alcaligenes faecalis. The sequence goes on from NZ_CP168006.1 coordinate 3,542,272, forward strand.
GACCAGGACACGATTGGTGCCATTGGTGAGTCCATGAAGGGCATGGCCAACGCCGCCCAGTGGTCGCCGGATCTGGATAACCCGGTCAACAAGCGTTTTGTGGCGGAGTTTGAAAAGACCTACGGACGCCTGCCGTCCATGTATGCCTCCCAGGGTTATGACGCCGCCTTGTTGCTGGATGGCGCATTGAAGTCTGACCCCAAGGCCGCCACCGACCGCGAGGCCTTGCGTAAAGCGTTACGCAGCGCACCGTTCGAGTCCGTGCGCGGGGCTTTTGCCTTTAACAACAACCAGTATCCGGTGCAGACCTACTACATGCGCGAAGTGGCCCTGAATGACAAGGGCCAGATGAGCAACAAGATTGTGTCCACCGTATTCGAGCAGTTCCAGGATCATTTTGCACCGCAGTGCAAGATGGAAAAGTCATAAAGAGGGTGCGCTAAGCATCCGGCAGCAAGGAGGTAATGATGAGCTATAGCAACGAGCAGTTGTCCGCGCTGGTGCGGGGAGACAGCGTACATAAATCGGTCTATACCGATCCTGAAATCTTCCGTCTGGAGATGGAACGCATTTATGGCCGTGCCTGGATCTACATCGGTCACGACAGCCAGGTGCCTAACCCAGGCGACTACCACACTACCTTGTTGGGTGGCCAGGACGTCATCATGGTGCGCGGCAGCGACAAGAAGGTGTACGTACTGTACAACCGCTGCCCGCACAAGGGCGCGAAAGTGGTGGCTGATGGCTGTGGCAATGCCGGCAAGTTTTTTCGTTGCCCGTACCACGCCTGGACCTTCAAGCTGGACGGCCAACATTTGGCCGCGCCGATGAAAAACGGCCTGGAAAACACCTGCTTCGACCCCAAGCACCCGGACTTCTCCATGCGCCGTGTGGCTCGTGTGGAAAGCTACCGTGGCTTTGTGTTCGCCTGTCAAAGCGCCCACGGCCCGGATCTGAAAGAGTTTTTGGGCCCTATCATCACTTCCATCGACAATCTGTGCGATCGCTCGCCTGTGGGTGAAGTGGAAGTGGCCGGTGGCAGCTTCAAGGTCTGGCAGCCTTCCAACTGGAAAGTGTTTTACGAGAACCTGCACGACACCATGCACGCGAATGTCACGCATGAGTCGTCCTACGTGGCTGCCCGCGAACAGGCCGAAGACTATGGCTCCATGCCGTTGGAACTGCATATCATGGACGGAAATGGTGAGCCTTACGGTTTCTGGGAAAAGCTGGACCTGTACGCCTTTGATAATGGCCACGGCTATATGGAAGGTATTTTCAATCCCGGTGCCATCGAAACCGACCCGATCACCAAGGCGCACTACGAAACGCTGAAAGAAGCCTACGGTGAAGAAAAAGCTCTGAACATTCTGGGCGAGAACCGTCACAACAGCATTATTTACGGCAGTGGCTCGCCACATACCGTGTTCCAGCAGTTCCGTGTGATTCGCCCGGTCGCAGTGGACCGCACCCACGTGGAGATCCAGTTGTTCCGCCTGAAGGGCGCACCGGACGATATTTACAAGCGTGGCCTGATGTACGCCAACCTGATCAACTCGCCTTCGTCCAACGTGATGCCGGACGACATTGAAGTCTATGGCCGTTGCCAGGAAGGCAACAAGACCAAGGGCGGCGAATGGATCAGCATGCACCGCTACGACGGCACCGACAAGCCTATTGAAGGCGGCATGGTAGCCATCAACGGCACCAGCGAACTGCCCATGCGCAACCAGTTCCGCGCCTGGAAGCATTTCATGACCACCAGCCTGTACGACGCGCCTGCGCAGTCGGGAGACAGTGGTAAAGCCACGGTGCGTTCGGCTTCCGGTGAGCCTATCGCCCCAGCAGCACAGGCTTAAGCGGGCTGCTGTCCGAGCCAAGGAGAATTCTTATGTTGTTTGATATTGATTTTGACGTCAGCGTGGATCAGGTCACACCTGTGACGCTGAGCCTGGAAGCCATCCGCGAAGTGGAGCAGTTCATCTACCACGAAGCTCGTCTGCTGGACGAGCGCCGTTGGCAGGCATGGTTGGATCTGTGGACCGAGGAGGGTATGTACTGGATTCCTCATAGCTACGACCAGGAAAGCCCGTACGATCACATTTCCCTGTGCTGGGAAAACAAGCTGCTACGTGAACTGCGTATTCGTCGTCTGGAAAACCACCGTAATTGGTCTCAGCAGCCGATTACTCAGTCCTGCCGCGTGCTGGGCAATGTGATGATCGATGGTACCGACCCGGAAGGTTATCTGGTGGTGCGCTCCAGCTTTCACGCCATGGAGTGGCGCGGTAAAGACCCGGTCTACCGTGTTGGCAGCCTGATTCACAAGCTGCAAGCGCAGGAAGGCGGTGGCTGGAAACTGCGTATGAAGCAGGTGAACCTGGTGGATCGGGACGCGGTTCACGGCGCGATTCAGGTGTACATCTAATGTCGGCAGCCCATCACACAGCCTTGCTGGCCCTGCATTATCAGAACGACGTCCTGCACGCTGATGGTCTGATCCGTGTGGGGGTAGAGGCCAACAGCCCCCAGCGTCAGGCCCTGATCGAGGCCGCAGGCCGTTTGCTGGCACAGGCCCGTGCACAGGGCGTGCCCATTGTGCATGTGCGGGTGGGCTATCGGCCTGACTATGCCGATCTGCTGTGCAATGCACCGATTCTGCACAATGTGAAACGCATCGGTGCCATGCAGACCGGCAGTTGGGGAGCCCAGTTCTTTGACGGGCTGGCTCCCTTGCCCAACGAGTTTGAAGTCCACCACACGCGTATTAACGCTTTCTTTGGTTCCGCGCTGGAGCCGGTGGTGCGTCGTTTGGGCGTAGAGCGTCTGGTGATTGCTGGCGTGGCCACCCATTCCGTGGTGGAAAGCACGGTACGCCATGCGGTGGATATGGGCTATGAAGTGGCGGTGGTGGCCAGCGCCTGCGGCGCACCGCCCGCCACGCATGAAGCCTCCCTGGCCAGCATGAGCCTGATTGCTCATATTGATCGGGACGAAGATTGGGCGATGGTCTTTGGTGCGCCACAAGCATAGTAGGAGAAGCACATGCAGCAAGACATGAAGGTGAATTTACAGGGTAAGGTCGCCATCGTGACCGGGTCCACACAAGGGCTGGGGGCGGATATCGCCCTGGCCTTGTGCGCCGCCGGTGCGTGGGTGCTGATTGTCGGGCGCAGCCAGGAAGAAGGCCAGCGTACCGAGGCGCGTTTGCAGGCTGTGGGCAAGGCCCAGTTCATGGCCGCCAATATTTGCGACGATGCGCAGTTGGATGCCTGCGTGCAGGCGGCCCTGGCACAAACCGGCCGCATTGATATTGTGGTGAACAATGCCTGTTCCTATGGGGACGAAGGCCTGGCTTCCAGCCGGGAGTTGTGGCATCAGACGCTGGATGTGAATCTGATCTCCAGCGCGATTCTGGCCCAGAAAGCTACGCCGCATATGGGGCAGGGCGGGGTCATCATCAATATGGGTAGTACGGGCGGGAAATTCGGCGTGGCTGGACGCGCGCTGTACCCGGCGTCCAAAGCGGCCATTTTGCAGTTCACCAAAAGCTTGGCCGTGGAATTGGCGCCTTCCGGGATTCGGGTGCTGACGGTTTCGCCCGCCTGGACCTGGTCGCCGTCCGTCGAACGCATGAGTGGTGGTTCGCGTGAACTGGCCAATCAGGTGGGGGCGCAGGTTCATCCTCTGGGCCGAGTCGGTTCCGGTGAGGAAGTGGCCCAAGTGGTCTTGTTTGCCGTGTCGGGTGCGGCTTCCTGGATGACAGGGATTGATCTGCCTGTGGACGGTGGCTTTTCCGTGCTCGGGCCAGAGCAGGGCAAGTCGCCCCGTCACTGGTTTGAACGCTGGCAGGCGCAGTCGTCTGGCTCATAAATAGAAAAGTGCGGTAAAAGAGGTCCAGGGCTTGTTGACACCTGTTTCTTGCTGCGGGTTCACAAGCCCTGACCCCGTTCAGGGCAATTTAAAAAAGGTGTGGGATGACAGACTCAACAAATAAAAAATCGTATGCCGTCATTGTGGTGGGCAGTGGCATCAATTCTCTGGTATGCGCGGCGTTGCTGGCTCAAAAGGGCAAGCAAGTCCTGGTATTGGAACGTAACGACCGCGCGGGTGGGTGTATCCGTACCGAGGAGCTGTTCCCCGGTTTTACCCACGAACTGCTGTCGTCCTGGTACCCCTTGTTCACCTCCGGTGCTGCCTATGCCCGCCTAAAGGATGATCTGGCCGCCCAGGGCGTGGAGTTTCTGGAAAATGGCTACACCACCGGCGTGGTGGGTAGCGATGGCAAGGGCATGGCCTTGCGTCACGATGTGGGCGATTCGATTCAACGTATCAATGCTCTGCAAGCAGGCGATGGTGATGCCTTCGGTGCCATGTGCAGCCAGTTGTTCGAGCGCGATGCCGGTCTGACCTTTGGCTTGCTGGGCACCGAGCCTTACAGCCGTGGCTTGTTGGGTCTGCTGTTTTCGCAATGGCGCAAGCGTCGCATGGACGGCATGGTTCAGTACGGACGCGAGTCGCTGGAATCCTTCCGCCGCTGGGCCGACCGTGAACTGAAAGATGACCGTGTGCGCGGCATGATGGCGCCCTGGGTCCTGCACTCGGGCCTGGGCCCGGATGATGCCTGCTCGGCCCTGATCGGCAAGCTGACCTTTGCCGCCGTGGTGGCCGGTGGCATGCCGGTGGTGAAAGGCGGTGGCCAGAATCTGGTGCGTGCGCTATGCGCCATGATTGAAAAGGCCGGTGGCCGTATTCAACTGAACACCGAAGTGGAAGAAATTGTGCTGGAAGGACAAAAAGCCCGTGGCGTGCGTGCCGGTGGCCAGGTCTACGAAGCCAGCCATGTCGTGTGTAACGTCACTGCGCCACAGCTTTATGGTCGTCTGTTGCCGGACGCTCCCGCTCAAGTACGCGAACAAGCCAATGCCTACCGCTTTGGCCGTGGCGACATGCAAATTCATCTGGCACTGGACAGCATGCCGAACTGGAGCGATCCAGAGCTGCTGAAAGTGCCCTTGCTGCACTTGTCCGACAGCCTGGAGGACGTCAGCATGAGCGTGGCCCAGGCCAATAACGGTTTGATCCCTGCCAAGTTCACCGTGGCGATTGGCCAGCCTTGCTCTCTGGACCCCAGCCGTGCGCCGGAAGGCAAATGGATTCTGTGGATGCAGATGCAGGATATGCCATCCAAATTGCGTGGCGATGCGGCTGGCAAGATCGATGTTCCTGCCGACGGCAAATGGACTGAAGAAGTCAGCCAGGCCGTGGCCGAACGCATCATCGACCAACTGGAAGGCGTCATGCCCGGTTTGCGTCAACAGATCGTGGGCCAGAAGGTACTGTCGCCTGCAGATCTGGAATCCATCAACTGCAATCTGGTGGGCGGCGACCCGTATTCGGGTATTTGCTCGCCCGACCAGTTCTTCTGGATGCGTCCGTTTGCGGCCAGTAATGGTGCGCGCTCCCACGCCACACCGTACAAAAACGTCTACCACATCGGTGCCTCTACTCACCCAGGCCCTGGCTTGGCAGGGGCGTCCGGATTCATGGTGGCGGAGCAGATTCGTTAGGGAAGTTCGTTTCGGAAAAAGAAACAGGCCAGACAGATCTCATGGCGGTCTATCTGGCCTGTTTTCATGGGTCGGACATGGCTGTCCAGGTCTCGTATCCTCCCTGAAAGGCTATCGCCGGATCAGCGAGGAAGCGGGCCTGTTGCAGGCCTTGAGGCTTATTTCTTGAACGTCAAACGCTTGATATTGACCAAGTGCCGCCAATGCACGGGTTCGGTAGAAATATTGCCTCCCCAGGATCCCGACCCTTGCATGAACGAGAGCGGGATATCCGAGCTGATGCCCAACATGCCTTGGGTCGCGGGCATATTGACCAGAATGCGCCCGGCAGGAAGGATGCTGGCAAACTGATGAATCTCTTCCTGATCTTTGCTGTGGATGACGGCCGAATGCCCGGCTCCTTCCTGCCACAACAATTGTGCCGCCAGACTGATCCCCTGGCCGGCCTCAGATTTGTACAACGTCACAATCGGAGCCATTTTTTCCCGGCTCAGGAAGGCGTGCTGCTCGGGATCGGCGGCAATCAGAATCAGCTTGATCGGAGTGGGGATGTCCACACCCATCTGCTTGGCTAAGGTCATGGCGTCAACACCAATCAGGGTGCGGTGCAGTCGGCCTGTGCTGTCATCAAAAAGAGCATCGATATGCTGTTTTTCCGATATCAGCAGCGCCCCTTTGTGTTTCAGAGTCTCGACAAACTCCTCGTACACACGCTCATCAATAATGATATTGCTTTCAGAGCCGCACACAATGCCGTTGTCATAGGTTTTGCCTTGCAAAATATCGTCGGCTGCCTGTGACAGGTCTGCGCTGGCACTGACATAGACGGGGACATTGCCTGGGCCGACTCCGATGGCTGGGGTGCCGGAGCTATAGGCGGTTTTCACCAGGTCGCCGCCACCGGTTGCCAGAATCAAGGAGACCTGGTCCGACTGCATGATGAGCTGGGTCGTCTCGCGTGAAGGTGTTTGCACGGCTTGAACCAGCGTTTCAGGCAGGTGGTGCTTTTTGAGAATCGCTTGAACCGTTGCGACCACCTGGGCCCCCAGTTGATCCGATTTGCGCGGGTAGCTCAGAATCAGGGCGTTTCGGGTCTTGAGGCTGAGCAGGGTTTTGAACAGCGAATTTGGCACCGGATTGGTCAGCGGAACAATGGCGAAAATAAGCCCTACCGGACTGGCGTATTCAATAAAAGTTTTGCTGCCATGCAGGCGTCCATAGGTTTTTTCACCATAGAGCTCCCGGTAAACCCGGTCGGTGACCAAGCCAAGCTTGTGTATCTTGTCAGGCAGGTTGCCGATGCGCGTGGCGTCCAGTTCGGTTTGGGCCCAGTACTCCAGTTTTTGCTCAAATGTCTGGGCAATGTCGGTAATCAAAGCATCAATTTGCTCGTCGCTGGCTTTTTCGAGTTCGGCTTGCGACTGAACGGCGTTCTGGACGATGGCCAGGACGCTGTCTGCAAGGCTGTGTGCTGGTGAGGCTAGGGTGTCCATAGGGCTCTCCTTCGGTATCGTAATGAAAAACGCTACCAGTTGATGGTGGATTTTTTATAGAAAAACTGACCGTTGATGTCTGCTTTGTTGGCCTCTGCGGCAAGCCAGATCGGTGTTTGGGCACCATCGAGGGCCGTGTTGGGCGCTTTGGAGGAGTCAATGTGGGGATCCAGGCTGGTCTGGCACCAGCCAGGGCTGCAGGAGCAGATGCTGATGTCAGTGTCTCGAAAGTGTTTGGCATAGATCAGCGTGACCATATTCAGGGCCGCTTTGGAAATACGGTAGCCAGGGGCCAGTACAGCGTCGAATCGGGACTGCGGGTCCGAGGCCTGGGACAGGGCTCCCAGGTCGCTGGACATATTGATAACGCGCGCATCAGGCGACTTGGCCAGCAGCGGCATGAGTTCCTGGATAAGAAAGTAGGGACCGGTGGTATTGGTCGACAAGGTAGAGGAAAAGTCCTCAAACGAGACCTTGTCCGGGGTGAAAATGGAGTCGATCATGATGCCGGCGTTATTGATCAGCACGTCCAGCTTTTCCTCGTGTTGGGCCAATTGCGTACGTGCGCGGACAATGGACTGCGGATCCGTAATGTCCAGTTCAATGAAGCGGGCCTGTATGCCTTCCTGGTTCAGTTTCTGGGCTGCTTCCTGGCCTTTTTGGCTGTTGCGACCCGTGATGTAGATCTTATGGCCTTTATGGCCCAGACCCTTGGCGGTTTCATAGCCAATCCCTCTGCTGGCTCCGGTGATCAGGCATGTTTTTTGCATGGGTGTTTCCTTATGAGTGGGCCAATTCGCGCAGCTGTCGTTTCAGCTTCTTGCCTGTTACGCCGATGAATTCGTTAGCAGACTGGAATTCAACCGTGGATAGGGCTGGCCAGTTTTTTTGCCGCATGAGCTGATTGATTCGTTCAGTGATTTCATCTTTTGACACGGTGCAGGAATCAAGCAGTTCGATATAGGCGATCAGCTCATTGTTATCGGTCATGATGACCGTGGCCTCGAAGACTTCATTGATGTCCGCCATAATCGCTTCTTCGATCTGACAACTATAAATTTCCACATTATTGAACGAGAGAGAATCATTGGTTCTGTCTACATGATAGAAATTGCGCTTTTCATCAAAATAGACCAGATCACCCGTCAGCCAATAGCCGTCAATCTTGTTCATCTCGGTCAGGGAGTGGTTGTTCCAATACCCTTGAGTCACCGATTTGGATTTCACCGCCAGCCGGCCCACGCTGTTTTCTTGAAGATATTGTCCTTGCTCATTGAAAACAGCCACGTCAACCCAGGGAAACGGTTTTCCAATGCAACGTTTGTAATTGTCGGATTGGGGAGAGTGGACGTTTCTGAAAATGGCAAAGGCAAATTCCGACGAACCCAGATTGTCGACAAAGAACGAGCCTGGAACCGTTTGCCCGTCCCGCTCGTGATGGCCCAGGGATACCAGTTTTCTGATGTGTTTTTCATGGCTGGCATCGCCGGTTGCAATCCAGTAGCTGATGGATTGAAAGTCGGATTCGCTCAGTGTGTGACGGCACAGGTCTACGTAGACTTTCGGGAAAGCAATCACGACATTGGGACGGGTTTCCCGCACGGCCCGAATAATGGTTGCGGGATCTTTTTTACTGAGAATAGTGACGTGTGCCCCACGGGTGAAAGAGAGCATCAACAGCGAAATCGAAGCCCCATGAGAGTGGGGCAGGATGGACAGGATATGGTCCCCTTTCTGTTTCTTGACCTGCGACCTGACGCCATGAAACATGGACTCATGCGTGAAAATCACCGCCTTGGGAATGCCGGTGGTCCCCGACGTGTGTCCAATCATGATCACGTCTTGTGGTTCATGCGCATAGAAAGGTCGTGATGTGGCTTGTTGTCGTGTTTTTAGCGCGTCAATCGTGTGTATGGGCAAGTGGTAGTTCGCTTGCGCGAACACCTTGGCGATTTCTGCTTCTTTTTCGGGTGTGATGACAAGGTGGTTGGGACGCACGCTGTGCAAGAACTTGAGCAAAATATCGGTGTTCAGCTCGCCATTGATCAGAGCAGGGATGGCCCCGATACTGTTCAAGGCCAAGAAGTGCAGGAAGTAGTCGATGCTGTCCTGAAAATACAGGCTGACCACCTCCTTGGGTTTGACACCTGTTTGTTCGTAGGATGAAGCAATCCGTCTGGCCGTTGCAATGATTTCCTGAATAGAGAAATCTTGCTTTTTGCACGCCTCATTGTCGATCAGGGACAAAATCTTTTTATCACTGCCCTGATAGAACTTCTCATGGATTTTGTGGATGAAATTGCCTGCTCCAAGATGCTCGTCCTTGAGCAGTTCATCCAGATGCAGCTCGTCGATCATACGTCACCCTCTTGTATGGAAAATGGTCTGTTGGTTAGCGGCTGATTTCGTAGTTCATGCTGATGGCCAAGCGGTTCCAGACGTTGACCAAACCGATCAGATACGTCAGATCAACGATTTCCTTGTCATTGAAGTGAGCCTTGAGTTCCTGCAGATGCGTCTGCTTGTCCTCCAGATTCTGAATAAAGGTCACTTGCTCGGCCCAGCGCAGTGCGGCCTGCTCTTGCTCGGTGAACAGGGGGGCTTCTTTCCACGCATTTAAAAGCAGAAGTTTTCGCTCGGAAATACCCAGGCTCAGCGCATGTTTGCTATGCACATCAATGCAAAATGCGCAGCCGTTCAGTTGCGAGATTCTGACCTTGACCAGCTCAATCAATTCTTTGTTCAGTGTGGTCTCGCTGTAGATTTGGGCGTCGTACTTGACGATGGTCTTGTAGATGTTGGGGGACAAAGCAGATGGGTTAAGTCGAGTCTCAGACATGGGATCTCCTGTCAGTGGGAAAAGGGTAGGGTGCATTTGTGAATACGCTGGTTTTAGCCTTGGATTTTGCTAAGGCCTTGGCGAGGTTCTCGCTTTTTCTAGCTGCCATAGCAGGAAGGCACTGGCCGAGCAGACCAGGACGTTGAAATTGATCATGAGCTTTGTGCTCAGGAAAAAGCTCATGCTCAGAGCAAAAATCAGAAACAGCACCCCGCTGAGCAGAGCTGCTAGCGCGCTTTTGTAGTTAAGGAGCAAGGCAATTCCCAGCAGCAATTCCAAAATGGTGACAAACCAGCTCAGTGCGGGAATGGCGCTTGCGAAAAGCCACGGCGTCAGAACCTCTACGTCCTGATGGAATCGGTTCATCCCGCCCCATGTGATATCGAAATTATTTAATTCCCCCCAAAGCCCAAAGCGGTCTGCCACTGCAGATAAAAGAGTGAGGGCTAGTGACAGTCTTAAAAAAAGCAGGATGAATGTCATTTTGGTTTCTTTTCTGTATTCGGTAGGAGGCACAGTTATTCCTTTCTTTGTGTTTCAAAAAAATGATTTCAAGCGACCTAATTGTTTATCGGCTAATTATTTTCATCGTGATTTTGCAATTAATTATTTGCTGCCTGATTTTTTATTTTATTTCGATTTTTTATATTTCATAGCCGTCTTATAGTTAAAGCATGCTGCAAGAATAACTTAATTTTTAATCAAAAAAAGACTTATGAATAATGCTTTTTGTTTTCTGGGGTTTTTATTGTTTTTTAATTTTCTTTGATTACCCTGTTCGGTTTTTACTTTTTTTGCTGATGGTTTTTAGGGCGGTTCTTTTGAGCTTTGTTTTGAGTCTTGACCGGCTTGTTGTCCGGGGTAACTGGCAAGTGACTGTGGCAACCGGGAGCAGGGCATGCTGTGCCAAGTGATCTAGCTGGTTGAGAGGGGAAGGATTTTTCGCTTGTTCCTTCTGTTTTGTGCCAAGAGAGTGATTCTTTCGGTATTCTGTGCATTGTTTCTGCTGCCCAGATGATTCCATGAGGGGCCTGATTTTTTAGCCGGAGTTTTTTTGATGCACGCCTTTCGCCGCTCGCGCCTGTGTGCTTTTTTGCCCTTGTGGTTGCTGGTGCTGGTGCTGAGCATGGCGACGGTTCCCACGGTGGCTGAGACGGTAGCCTGGACGCCTGCCCAGGCCAGTGAGTCTTTGAATGAATTGCGCGACACCTTGCAAACGGTGCAGGCGCGCTTGCAGAAAAATGACGGTTTGGGTGATACGGATCTGGTGGCGTTGCGTAATCAGCTATTGCTGGCGCAAGAGCAGGCGCAGGAGATGAGCATGCGTCTGGAGCCTGAGTTATTAAGCGTCACGGCGCGTTTGACTCAGTTGGGGGTGGTCGATGATCCGGCCGGCGAATCCGAGGACATTGCCCGTCAGCGCGCACAGTTGCAGCAAGCGGTGATCGAGTTGGACGGCATGCTCAAGCTGGCCCGTTTGATTGGAGTGGAAACCACGCAAGGCCTGGATCAGGTGTCTAAACAGCGCCGGATGATTTTTCAGGCAGAGCTGGGGCGACAGTCGCAATCGATTTTGACACCGCGCTTCTGGCGCAATGTATCGCGTGATTTGCCCGGCGATCTGGCTCGGGTAGAGCGTATGCGCCAGGATCTGGCCCAGCGGGTGACGAACTTGCCTGCTTATGTGCCGTGGTTGGCGGCAGCGTTAGCCGGGGTACTGCTGGTTCTGTCGGTCTGGGCGGTACGGGGGATGGAACGCTTTACCATCCGCCACACCAAGCCTTCGCGCTTGCGGCGCTCTTTTTATGCCACGGCGCTGATTGTGCTCTATAGCCTGACCCCCGGTTTGCTGGCCTCGGTGGCGGCAGGGCTGTTTTACTGGAACGGCAATCTGACGCCGGATTTGGCCAGCTTTGTGTCCAAATCTGTGTTTGCCTTGTACCTGGGTGGCTTTGTGACGGGGATGGGGCGTGTGCTTTTGTCGGCACAACGTCCTAGCTGGCGTTTGCCCCCGATTCCCGGCAAGGTAGCGTTGAAGCTGGCCTGGCTGCCGCTGGCGCTAGGCGTCATGGTGGCCTTGACCTGGATGTCGCAGCAATTGCTGGGGCTGATCAACGCCACGCTAAGCACGACCTTGTTGGTCAACAGCGTTAACACGCTGACTCTGAGTATCTTTATTGCGATTGCTGCCTGGAATTTAAGTCAGGGGCGTGAAAAGACGTCGGCGCCTGAAATGGGTGAAGACCCGCAAAAAACGGCACCCGTACAGCAGGGGATGACTTGGTTGCGTGCTATTCCCGTCACCCTGGGCGTGGTGATTGTGCTGGGCATGATTGCCTTCTTGCTGGGTTATATCGCGCTGAGCAGCCTGATTGTGCAGGAAATGTTGTGGCTCGGTCTGGTGATTTGCACCTGTTATGTGCTGGTTGCCCTGATTGCCGATATCGGCCAAAGTCTGCTGCAGCAGTTCAAGGAAAAACGGGCGGCCAATGAATGGACCAGCTCGCAGTTGCGCGGCAGCAGCCAGATTGTGATTGTGCTGTCCGGGGCTCTGCGTCTGTGCCTGATTATTACGGCGATTACGCTGGTTTTGTTGCCCTTCGGGGAAGATCCTACGCAGTGGTTACAGCGTCGTCTTGGTTTTCTGGTCACGGGTTTTTCTTTGGGCCAGGTGCAGCTCAAACCGAGCTCGGTGTTATTGGCGGTGCTGATTCTGGTGCTGGGCATCTTGTTCGTAAAGATCTTGCAACGCTGGGTTGCCAACCAGTTTTTGCCAGCGACGCGTATTGACCCCGGTATGCGTGTGTCTACCGCCAATCTGTTTAGCTATGTGGGCTATTTCATTGTGGTGGCTACGGCGATTTCGTCTTTGGGAGTTGGCCTGGAGCGCATGGCCTGGGTGATTTCCGCCTTGTCCGTGGGTATCGGTTTTGGTTTGCAGGCGGTGGTGCAGAACTTCGTGTCGGGCCTGATTTTGTTGGCAGAGCGACCCATCAAGATTGGTGACTGGGTCAGCCTGAACGGGGTGGAGGGCAATGTACGCAAGATCAATGCGCGGGCCACAGAAATCGAGATGTTTGACCGCTCCACCCTGATTGTGCCGAACTCCGAATTCATCACCAAAACTGTACGTAATGTGACCTTGAGCAACCCTTTGGGCGTGGTGAAGGTCAAGATCAATATGCCTATCGACACGGATGCTAAACGGGTGCGCGCTATCATGCTGGATGTGATGCAAAACCACAGCGATGTCCTGGCGGACCCCGCACCGGATGTGACGCTGGACGGTTTTGATGCCAATGGTTTGCAGTTTACCGCCACCTGCTATGTATCGTCGCCTCGTATCGGTAGCCGGGTACGTAGTGTCTTGATGTTCGATATTCTGGATGAGTTGCGCAAAGAAGGGCTGGCGCTGCACCATACGCAGACCATGACGGTCTTGCCAACGACGCCAGCGGCCAGCCAAACGGAAAACAATAATCCCTTGTCGAATGAGTAAATCCAGATAACAACAACAGGCAGGGTCCAGGGAGACAGAAACCATGAAGCCGCTACGACTAGGTGTACAGGTCTTGCTCGTGTGCCTGAGCCTGATGGGGGCCTGGGCAGGCGCACAGGCACAAGCCTTGCCCGAGGTCGAGCAAGAGCGTCAAATGATGCGCGATCTGCAGCGGACTCAGGATGAGATCCGCCTGATGCAGTACCGGTTGGACGACAATCAGATCTCGATACGGTCAGAGCGTGCTTACGAGCAAGATCAGACATTGTTGCAAGCGTTGGAGCTGTCCGGTCGGGTGGTGCAGTCCTTGGAGCGCCGTAGCCGTTTGTTGCGAGCGCGCTTGCAAGAGCTGGGCGAGGATGCAGGGGATGAGGCGGATCAAGTCACGCTTCATAACGAGCGCATGCAGTTACGACGGGCTGATGCCGCCTTGCGCGCTGATGTGCGCGTAGCGCGCCTGGTGCAGTTGGAAGCGCAGCAGACCCGCCAACTATTGCGAGAAGCGACCGAGCGTTACGAGCACGCCAAACGCTGGCAACGTACTTCCTCCCTGATCCTGCTGGAGAGCCTGCCCGACTTGGGCGAGGCCTGGCCTGCAGACCGCCAAAAACTGTCCGACTTTGCACAGCAATGGCGGCAGACGTGGAGCAACAGTAGTGGGCAGCAAAGCAACGCTTCATTGTGGATGGCGGCCGCTGTTCTGCTATTGGTACTGGCTTTGTTCCGCATGATGCCAGCGTGGGTCAGCCGTTATTTGCCTACCGGGCGTTTACGTCGTTCCAGTCTGACGATTGCCAATTTTTTCTTGTGGTTTATCGCTATCTGGGTGGTGGTGGATCAGTTGATTGAATGGGTGTTTCATCGGCCAGACCTGGCTCCAACTCAGTTTGAGTTCCTGGCGTACTTGAAAGTAGGAGCATGGGCAGCGACGGTGGCACTAGCCTGTATCAAGGGTATGGTGCTGCAGCCTCGGGCTTCCTGGCGTTTGATCCCTGTGTCCACGCAGACTCAGCGTCGACTGCGTTATTTTGCCCCCGCCTTTTTTCTGATTGTGTATGTCGACATCACAAGCAGTTTTTTGCGAGGATCAATCGCTGTTTCGGATGCGTTTCTGTCCCTGGCTGATGCGGTGAGCAGTCTGCTGTATCTGATCTTGTACGGCTATGGTTTATGGGTTCTGCGTGACGAGCTGTTCAACCGTACGGACGCCTCGGGGCAGGGGGCAGGCAGAACAGGTCGCAGTTGGGCGCGTTTGGCCTTTAAAGGCGGCGTGCTTGTGTATCTCCTGGTGTGGGGCTTGTTCGTTGGAGGCTGGCAGGGCCTGTCGGACGACTTGATGTCGCATTTCATAACCATGCCCTTGGTCCTGGGTTTGCTGGCCTACGTGGGCATGGTGTGGTTGCAGGATATGGCCGATTCCTTGCTGGTGTATTTGCGCAATCGCAGCCACGATCCGGATGCGTCGCTGATTCGCGTGCAACGTCAGTTCGTTATTGTGTTCTTTGCGATCGCCCGTATGACGGTGTTGGGTCTGGCCATCTGGATGGTCAGCGGGGATTGGCTGACTGAACCCAAACAGATGCTGGAGTCGGGGCTGGATGTCTCGCGCGAGGCCTTGCGTTTGGGGGCTGTGCAGTGGCGCCTGGACTTGTGGCTGATTGCCTTGGGCGTGATGCTGGTAGGCGCCGTATTGATCCACTTTTTGCGTGCCTGGCTGCGTCAGAATTACATGCCCAACACCACGCTGGAGCCCGGCCTGCAAAATGCCATCGTTGGCATGGTGGGCTATGTCGCTTACTTCGTCTTGCTGGTGATCTGCTTGTCCATGCTGGGCGTGCCGATTGAGTCCGTTACCTGGATTTTTACGGCTCTGACGGTGGGTCTGGGCTTCGGTTTGCGGGGTATTGTGCAGAACATTGCGTCTGGTTTGATGCTGATGGTGGAGCGCCCCGTCAAAGTGGGAGACTGGGTGGAGGTAGAAGGCAGTGAAGGCAATGTGCGTCAGATTCGTTTGAGGGCGACCTATGTGGAGCGTTTTGATCGCACCATGGTGATGGTTCCTAACGCTCAGATGATGGGGCGGCAGGTACGCAACCTGACTTACACGCCGACCTCTCTGGGGGCGATTGAGTCCCGCTTGTTGTTTCCGCTGGATGTGGACGCGGATGTGGTCATGCAGATTCTGCGCGACGCCGCGCTGTCCGAGCCGGAAATTCTGGACGAGCCAGCCCCTATCTTGACGTGTGATGGGATTTTTGGGGATGGGGTGGCGTTCAGCATCCGTTGCTTCATCAATACCATGCGAGTTCAGCGGCGGGTACGTAGCAATCTGATGCTCGATATCTTGCGCCGTTTGCGTCAACAGGGCATCAGTCTGCATCCTGCCCAACGCTGGGTTCAGGAGGCCATGGATAAAGACAGAGCCGACGAGCCAGACTTTTAGGGTTTTCCCAGTGATTGAAAGCTGGAATATTCATCCGTATAATTTGTTTAGTCACACTAAACAGAAAAAGCGCGTGACGCGCAACAGGATGGATGAGACATGAGCAAGAAACAGTCCCCTCAGGGCGAGGCACCCGTATTGCCCTGGCGTGCAGCCAGTGCTGCTGGCTTGGGCACGATGATCGAATACTACGATTTCCAGTTGTATGGCGTCTTGGCGGTCACCTTAAGCGTACTGTTCTTTCACACGGGTAATGAAAGCGCAGCCTTGCTGTCCACACTGGCTGTGTTTGGTGGCGCTTTTCTGGCCCGGCCTTTGGGTGGAATTTTCTTTGGCTGGTTTGGTGACAAGCATGGCCGTACCGCAGCCTTGATGTTCACTATTGTGGGGATCGGAGTAGCCAGTGCCTTGATGGGTATGCTGCCCACCTACGCCACCCTGGGCCTGGCGGCACCGGCCTTGCTCTTGTTGTGCCGTTTGCTGCAAGGCTTTTTCGCCGGTGGTGAAATAACCGGTGCAGCCACCTATGTGGCGGAATGTTCGCCCCCTGGCAAGCGCGGTTTCTTTGGCGCTTTCAACCCGGCTGCCGCCACCTTGGGTTTGTCCCTGGCTACCGGCGTAGCGGGGTTGGTGACGGCGCTGGTGGGCAAGGAAGCCATGCTGGAGTGGGGCTGGCGCATTCCTTTCCTGCTGTCTATTCCCTTGATCATTCTGTGTGTCTGGGCTCGTTCGCGTATCGAGGATTCGCCGCGCTTCAAGGAAATGCTCAAAAGCCATCACCCCGAGCATTCGCCTTTGTCCTTGATTGTGCGTGATTACCGCCGTCCCCTCTTGCAAGTCATTGCCATTGGTTTTGCACAGAATGCAGCAGGCTACGTGGGCGTGGTCTATCTGAGTACCCATTTGATTCACACCCTGAAATACGACGGCACGGCGGTGTTCTGGCTGATTTCCCTGGTTACCTTGTGTTCGGCTTTCATCATGCCGTTTGCTGGTGGCCTGTCTGATCGTTTCGGCCGTAAACCCTTGCTGACGATTGGTTTATTGGGCTATCTGGTACTGGTGCCGCTGACCATGTGGGTGGCTTCCTGGGGCAGTTTTCCGCTGGCGGTGATTGCGGTGGCCGTGTCCATTCTGCCGTTCATCGTGGTTCAGGCTGTGGGCTACCCCTTGTACGCGGAATTGTTCCCTACGCGAGTGCGCTATAGCGGCGTGTCGCTGGGCTTTAATATCGCCACCATTCTGGGTGGAGCGACGGCGCCGTTTGTGGCGTCCTGGCTGACGGGTTTGACCGGTTCCAGCATGGCACCTGCCTTTTACGTGATGGCGGTGGCGCTGATCGGGATTGTGGCCTTGAGTACGGTGCAGGAAACCTCTGGTCGTCAGTTGGCCGATTGATTTTCAAGGAAGTAAATGATGTCCGGATATTTTCTTTATCACTCCATTGGCATGTTCGAGGGCAAGGAAGCGGCCATGCGTGCCGAGCTGGATCAGTTCAGTCAGGTCTGGTCGGCACAGGATGATGGCCAGTGGGGCTACGCCTTGGGCCAGAAACAGGCGTTCATGGATGTCTGGGCCAGTCTGATTGGCGCGGACTCCAAGGATGTTGCACTTAGTGAAAACGTCACTGGCGGCCTTTACAGCATTCTGGGCTCCTTGCCTGCGCATGTGCTTAAAGGGCGCACCTTGCTGGTCGCTGCTGATTGCTTTCCCAGCTTACATTTCCTGTTGCAAAAGCTGGCCTTGCGGCTGGGCTTTACCTTGCGCACCGTCCCCTTAAGCGCGGGCCTGTCCTATGTGACGGACGATGATTTCATCAAGGCCTGGGATGACAGCGTGGGCGTGGCCTTGGTCACCTGGGTCAGCTCTACGTCCTCGCACCGGGTGGATGTGGATCGGATGGCGCAATGCGCGACGGAACAGGGCAGCCTGATGGCGCTGGATTTGACGCAAGCCGCCGGGCTGGTGCCGTTTACCGTTCATGAAGGCGTGGCCTTTACCTTGTCGGCCTCCTTGAAGTGGGCCTGCGGTGTGTCGGGCGCCAGCCTCTTGCATGTGCGTGCCGATTTGATCGAGCAGTGCGAGCCGGAGTTTCGCGGTTGGTTCAGCCAGGAAAATCCCTTTAACTGGAATCTGGACCAGTTCAGCTATGCCGATGGCGCACGTCGTTTTGATCACGGCACACCGGCTATTTTGGGCAGCATTGCCTCTTTGCCCGGCATGCGTTTTGTGCTGGAAACCGGCGTGGAAAAATTGCTGGAACAAAACCGGGCATTGACGGCTGTCTTGCTGGATCGTGCTGCCAAGGCCAATTGGCCGGTGTTGACGCCATTGGACGACAACGAGCGCGGCGGCAGCATCATGTTGCGTGCCAGCAGTGCCCAGCGTGCCCAGGCCATGGTTGATCGACTGCGCGAGCAGGAGCTGTATTGTGACCAGCGTGATGGCGTTTTGCGCCTGTCGCCCGGTAATGTCTGCACCGAGCAGGATGTACTGCGCTTGTGCGATACCTTGCAAGCCGGTTGGTAAGGAGAAACAGGAATGGATAGCCAAACCTGGGCGCATCAAGCCAGCCGCCGTATCGAACGACCCGCCAAAGTTGTGATGGACTATATGGCGGATCTGGATGCTCTGGGACGCTGGTCCCTGGGCTGCTTTGATACGCAAACAGTGGAGCCGGGCCTGGTCGTGGGCAGGTCCTTGTTTGATGGTGGCCAGACTCATGTCAGCGTGGAAACTCTGGCCGAGCAAGGGCTGATTCGCTACTGGGTCGGCAGCGCCACGCAACGTACTCCACGCATCAGCGCCATGGTGCAGCCGTTGGATGAAGATTCTTGCATTTTGATCATGCTGGCGACACGCGGTGCAACCATGGATGAGAATCGCTGGCTGCGTTTGCAGCGTTGCCATGAAACCGAGCTGGATCTGATCCAGGCCCAGCTACACAGCGTGGCCTAGTTCTGGCGCTTAATAGCTGGGCGGGGTGATCGCCACAATAAAACGCACATCCTGGTCGTAAGGGTTGCGATAGGCGTGGGGCAGGCTGGAGTTGAAATAACAGCTATCGCCCGTTTGCAAGCAGTGTTGATCATCCCCGACATCGACCAGTAGTTGGCCTTCGGTGACCAATACACATTCTTCGGCAGGGTGGCTCCAGCGTTGCCCGACTGAGCTTCCTCCCGGCGGTAGAAAGCCCGCCAGCATTTCGATACTGCCAAAGCCTGGCGACACCCGTTGGTACTGCACGCCCGAGGCGGATTGAATGCTCATGCGCTGGCTCTGGCGCACGACCGCCACTTGCTCCACATTGTCATCCAGCAGGGAAAACAAGGGCGTATCCAGCGCACGTGCAATTTGGCGCAGAGTGTCCAGACTGGGTTGGGTCAAACCGCGTTCCACCTGGCTGATCAGGCCGGGGGAGACTTGGGCAAGCTCGGCCAGCTTGCGCAAAGACAGTTTTTTATGAAGTCGGACTTGGCGAATACGCAAAGCGGCCATGTAGGATCGGGCAGTAAGTGGGAAAGCTCTTATTGTAAGACAAGCCTGCCGGGCTGAGGGGGGGGCGGGCAAGCCTGGTCGTCGGGGTGTGAATGATGGGGGCGAGGCTGCTGTGTTGGGCTAGGTCGTTGCCAGCGGATGTACATCATCCGCCCATTTTTCCTTGATATGCAGCATTTCGGGTAGGCATTTGTCCAGCAAGGCAACCAGTTGCGGATCAAAGTGCAGGCCTGATTGCTCGCGCAGATAGCTGATGCAGCGTTCCACACTCCAGGCTTTTTTGTAGGGCCGGTCGCTGGCAAGGGCGTCAAAGACATCGGCCACCGCCACAATGCGGGCAGGCAGGGGAATATTCTCACCTTTCAAACCATAGGGATACCCGCTGCCGTCCCATTTCTCGTGATGATACAGCGCGATGGTGCGTGCCAGTTTTAGCAGGCCGTGGGCGTGCTGACCAATAATGCGTGCACCAATCAAGG
Source organism: Alcaligenes faecalis (assembly GCF_041521385.1). Lineage (NCBI taxonomy): Bacteria > Pseudomonadati > Pseudomonadota > Betaproteobacteria > Burkholderiales > Alcaligenaceae > Alcaligenes > Alcaligenes faecalis. The sequence continues at coordinate 3,562,093 of NZ_CP168006.1, forward strand.
TGTGTGTACGCATGATTTCCCATTCTTCAGCAGATAACTTGCCTGGCTTTTGCAGGATGTAGTCAGGAATACCGATCTTGCCAATATCGTGCATGGGGGCCGCATGCAGCAATTCGTCGGCCGCTTCCCTGGAGTAGCCCAGCCAGTGGGCCAGAATGCGCGTGTAGTGGCTCATGCGGATAACGTGCCGTCCAACCTCGTTGTCCTTGTACTCGGCAGCGGTGCCCAGGCATCGAATAATCTGCAGGCGGCTGTCGCGCAGTTCCTGTATTTGCACCAAAGACAGGTGATTGCGTATGCGCGCTTTCAGGATCGCAGGGTTAAAGGGTTTGGAGATGTAATCTACTGCTCCCATGCCCAGGCCCATTTGCTCGTCGTTCGGTTGCGAGAGTGCGGTCACAAAAATGATGGGGATGTGGCGGGTGTTCAGGTCCGCCTTTAAGGTTCGACAGACCTCATAGCCCGACATTTGCGGCATCATGATGTCCAGCAAGATCAGGTCGGGTAGATCCCGCTGCGCCAGCTCTAGTGCCTTGAGGCCATCTTTGGCAAAGAGCAAACGGAAATCCTGTTGTAGGGTATGGCGCAGAATCTGCAGGTTGGCCGGCTCGTCATCGACCAGTAAGAGGGTAGGGCGCGGCGTGGTGAATTCAGTCATGGCGTGGCGTATCTTCGGCCAAGCTGGCATCCAGGTCTTTGATTAGCGCAGACAGGATGAGGCTGGCCTGAACGAAGTCAAATACGTCAATAGTGTTATTGAGATTATTGAGGATATCGGTTTGCCCTGTGCTTTCCAGATACTGGCAAATCACCTGTAAGGAAGGCTCATCGAGCTCATTGAGCAAGACGTTTTGATGCAGGGTATGAAGATGGCTCAAGACAAGATCGGAGGGAGGAACCACGACGTGTTGTGAGTCTGAGGAGGGCGCCGGGGCACCATCCTGGCTTAATTCGTGGGCGATGCGACTGAACATTTCCTGCAACTGCTCGATACGGCCACGCATCTGGCGAGTCTGGCCATGACGGATTTTTTCTTCCAGTTCGGCGCTGAGCGCACAGACCTGTGGCAAGCCCAGATTGCCGGAGGTGCCACGAATGCCGTGCAAGCTGCCCAGCACTATTTCCCAGTTCGGCAAGGCTTGCTGGATTTCATCGAGCGGGTAGCGGGTCTGCAAGTCTGACAGGAAGCTGAGCAGGGCGCGGCGCAGACGTACGGGCGAGCCCCACAGGCTTATGCCCGTTTCCCAATCGATCAGACTGCTTTTTTGTGGTTCGGCGCGATGCTCTTTGGGGACGGCGGGGGTTAAGCCCATGACCAGGGCAATTTCCTGCAGCAAGGCCGGCAGGTTCAGCGGTTTGGTGGCAAAGCCGCTCATGCCGGCCTCCTGGGTGGCGCGGCGATCGCACTCCATGACGCTGGCAGTCAGCGCAATCAACGGCAAGGGCAGGCGTGCTTCACGGCGTTCCTGCTCACGCCAGCGGCGGGCAGTTTCCAGGCCGTCCAGCTCGGGCATATGCACATCGAGCAAAGCCACATCAAAGTCCTCTTGGGAGAGTAGTTCCAGAACCTTGTAGCCATTGTCGGCCGTCACAACGGAGTGTCCGTGTTGCTCCAGGGCCAGGGTCAACAGCTCCTGATTCAGGCTGACGTCATCGGCCACGAGGATACGCAGGGCAGGTAGCGTTGGCAGGTGATCATCGTCCTGGCTCTTGTTGGGCTCTTGACCGGGCTCCAGTGGAATGCGGACCTCGAATACACTGCCCACGCCCAAGGTACTTTGAACTTCCAGTGTGCCGCCCATCAGGTCGACCAACTGGCGGGCAATGGACACGCCCAGGCCTGTACCACCAAAGCGGCGGCTGATGGACACATCGGCCTGAGTAAAGGGCGTAAAGACATCACGCAGTTGATCGGGAGTCATGCCGATACCCGTATCGGTGACGCGGATGCGAACAGCATTGCGCCCAGGTTCAGGGCTCACATCGACGTGTACTGCGCCGCTTTGCGTGAATTTGATGGCATTGCCAATCAGGTTGTTCAGTACTTGCTGAAGACGTAAGGGGTCTCCTTTGTAAAAGAGGTGCAGTTCGGGGGCATAACGCAGACGGAACTCCAGGTTCTTGGCATCTGCGGCCAAACGCAGCGAGGCCTCAATTTGCTTGCATAGCTCAAGCAGGGAAAAGTCGACCTGCTCCAGTTCGACCGAGCCACGCTCCAGCTTGGTCGTGTCCAAGATATCGTTGAGCAAGGCCAGCAACGAGTGAGCGGACTGATTGATGATGCCCAGGTGCTTGTTCTGTTGCGCATTGAGCTGATCGTTCAGCATCAAGTCACTAAAACCAATAATCGCGTTCAATGGGGTGCGGATTTCGTGGCTCATATTGGCCAGAAAGGCACTCTTGGCCTGGGCGGCCTGCTCGGCTTTTTCGGCGCTTTGACGCAAGGATTCGGTCAGCGCATTGTAGTGGCTCATATCCGTGATAAAGCCGACAAACAGCGGCTCGCCGGGTTGACGCACTTTACCGACGGCCAGGCGCATCGGCATCAAGCTGCCATCTTTACGCAGTCCGGTCACACGCGACCGACACCAATGATTTTTGGGTCATTGGTGCGCAAATAATTGGACAGATAGCTGTCATGGCGCGAGCGGTCCGGCTCGGGCATCAGCATGTTCACATTGCGACCGAGCACTTCTCCGGCTTTCCATCCAAACAGGCGTTCTGCCGAATGGTTGAAGTCCAGAATGGTTCCGTGGCTGTTGATTGTGATGATGCCGTCAATCGCCGTATCCACAATGGCGCGGTTGTGTGATTCGCTTTCTTCCATCTTCAAAAATAGCTGGCGATAGCGCAGCAGACCATTGGCCGCGGTCACCAGTACGGTCACGGTAATGGTGAAGGTGGAGAGCACCATGGACGCAAAGGTGCTGTTGAAGATGATCATGTCATCGGGTGGCGTGGTCTGGCCAATGAAACGGGCAGCGGCCATGCCGGTATAGTGCATGCCGGAGATGGCCAAGCCCAGCACAATGCCACTGATCACCACGCGTTGCAGTAAGGTCAGGCGGGTGCGATGCAGGCGAAAGCGTATCCATAAGGCCACGGTTGCCAGTACCACCGCCAGCACGATCGACAAGAAGAAGGTGACAGGTTCATAGCGCAGCATGGGCGCCATACGCATGGCAGCCATGCCGCTGTAGTGCATGGCGCCAATGCCCAGGCCCACCAACACGCCGCCCATAATCAGGTGAGAACGTTGAACACGGGCTTGTGAAAGGATTTGCAAGGCCACCCAGGAGGCTCCCACGCTGGGCAGAACCGAGAGCATGGTGATGGCCGGGTCGTAATGCACGCTGGTGCATAGCTCAAAGGCCAGCATGCCAATAAAGTGCATGGTCCAGATGCCGCCACCCAAGGCAATGGCACCGGTGCAAATAGCGATCTGGCGATGCCGCCTCAAATCAGCCATACGGGCGATATGGGCCGTTTGCAAGGCCATGCCCGAGGAGAAGATGGCAACCAGTAGCGACAGGATGACCAGACCCGTGTTATAGCTGCCAACCAAAAAGGGGGCCATTTGGTCTGCACTGATGAAGAACTGGTCGAGTATCCACATAGGTGCTTATGTCCGAAGCGGCCCACGGGGCCAAGTTAGACGAAATGTGTCAGGCTTCCCCCCTTTCCAGAGGGAATGTAACGTTGAAATCCAGATAGGTTACCGAGTTTGTCTCTTACTGTGCATTTTTTTGTATGGATTCAATAAAAAATTTCATGGCTAGAGCAATGTTCCTGTCAGCAGCAGTGCGGCCACAGAAAAATAAATGACCAAACCGAGCACATCCACCAAGGTGGCCACCAAGGGCGCCGAGGCACTGGCCGGGTCAAATCCGACGCGCTGCAAGATGAAGGGCAGCATGGAGCCGATGCAAGAACCGAACGTCACAATGCCAACCAGGGCCAGCCAGATGGTCAAGGCAATCAGCAAGGAGTGCTCGCCATAATCGTATAGGCCCAGGTGCTGCCAGACTTCAATGCGGATAAAGCCGATCGCCCCGAGCATCGTGCCTAGCACCAAGCCTACGGGCAACTCGCGCAACAGCACACGCCACCAGTCTCGCACCTGGACTTCACCCAGGGCCAGGCCGCGAATCAGCAGGGAGGTGGCTTGCGAGCCGGAGTTACCACCAGAGCTCATGATCAAGGGAATAAACATGGCCAGCACCACGGCTTTTTCTAGCTGTATTTCGTAGTACTGCATGGCACTGGCGGTCAGCATTTCACCCAGGAATAGAATGGCCAGCCAGCCCCCCCGTTTACGGATCATGGTGCTAAAGCCCGCTTGCAAGTAAGGTTTGCCAATATGTTCGGCACCCCCAAAGCGGTTCATGTCTTCGGCGGCCTCGTCCATCAGGGCGTCAATCACGTCATCCACCGTCACGATACCGATGATGGCATTGGCGTCGTCCACCACCGGGATGGCCAGAAAGTCATGGCGACGTATCAGTTGGGCAACGGCTTCCTTATCGGTCAGTGCCTGAACGGCGATAGGGCTGTCGCCACTCCACAGTTCGGTCAAGGCGGCTTGCGGGTCGGCGCACACCAGTTTGCGCAAGGGCACCACAAACTGCAACTGCTGCTTATCGTTAACGACATAGATGGCGTAGACCGTCTCGCGGGTGCTTTCCACCTCGCGGATATGTTGCAAGGTCTGGGCGACGTTCCAGCTCATGGGCACTTGCAGAAACTCGGTGGTCATGATGCCGCCGGCGGTATCGGCCGGGTAGTGCATCAGCCGCATGATGGAGGTGCGGGTAGCTTGGGTCAGGCGGCCCAGAATCTGCTCTTGGTCCTCGTGGTCCAGATCTTGCAGCAGGTCGGCCATGCGGTCTTCGGCCAGCGTTTCCAGCACCGGCAGGCGCTCGGGGCTGCTCAGTTCCATCACAATGGCGCTGGCCCAACGCAGTTCCGGTATCTCCAGCAAAGCTTGTAGCCGTTCGTTATCCAGTTCTTGGGCGGCCAATAGGGCCGGGCGCTGCTCCAGTTGGTTCAGCGCCAGAGCAATGTCGGCAACAGGGGTTTGAGGGCCGAGTAAATCAATAGGTGGATGCTGGGACATGCAATACTCCAGTGGGCGCGCAAGTACAGGAAATGAACTGGCGTGAGCAAGGTCAGACTACGGTTTTTTTGAAGGGGAAGGCTGCTAGGGGAGCTTACGTATGTCTGTGAATCGATCCATGATTTACCCATAGAACTGCTCAGTGCAATACCAGGCTGAGCATCAGCGTGATGAAGAATAACGCCATCGTAGGGAGGTCTGTGCGGGAAGTCAAAGCGATTGCCATGATGCACAAACCAATGATGTGTGTTGTTCAGGTGGGGCTTGCGCCCTGGTAGCGAACTTGAGATGGTTCAGAGGGTGCTATAGTGCCCGCTTTGCCGCATAACGGCGACTCGACCCAGGCGGGTCCAGGTCCACTACACGATCAGGAACAACCATGAGCAATGCGATTAATTTTGACAAAGGCAACTACCGCTTCATTCCGAGCGGAGTGAACCGCTTTTCGGGCGGGGTGGCCGCTCAGCCCGGTTATGAGATCTGCCGGGTCGTGTTTTCTGCTCCCGTGCCATTGAAAGAAGGCTTTGACTTGGTTCAGGCTGTACTGGAGGCGGAAGAGCGTCCCTTGACCGCTTTGTGCGCTTGCGAGCTGCGCTCCCCCGAGCCGGTCAGCGATAGCGACTTCAATCAATTCAATGAGCTGTATCTGGAGACGCTGAAAGAATGGGGTCTGGTCAAAGGCAAACACAATCCGGTCGCGCGCAGCAATGTGTCGCCTTTGGTCGGCGCGCCTGCCGAGCCTAGCTTTTACGCTTTCAGCTACACGGTGGAAACCGATATTGAAGAAGCCACCTTTGTGATTGCAGGTAGTTGCGAGGTTCCCGAACTGCCTGATGATGATATAGAGAGCATTGTGGCTTATCGGGATGTATCGCCTGAGGGCCTACTCAAGAAAGCCCAATGGGTTTTGGATGAAATGGAGCGTCGTCTGGAGGTGCTGGGTCATGAGTGGGCCGATACCACGGCAACTCATGCTTATACCGTGCACAATCTGCACCCCTTTATGGCCAGTGAGTTGGCCAGACGCGGGGCGATCAGCCATGGTCTGGGCTGGCATCTGGCTCGCCCTCCCGTTAAGGAGCTGGAGTATGAAATGGATTGCCGCCGTATCCTGAACGAACGTGTGCTGACGATTGATTAATTGATGTACCCCTGAAAAAACAGGCCCACGCTAATGTGGGCCTGTTTTTTTTATGCTCGGCTATATGCCGCTTCAGATGCTGCATGTTGATAACGACGGCGCACGATCAGGCCCCATACCAATCCCAGCACGGCCGAGGCCAGGGAACCGCAGAGCACGCCCAGTTTGGCCGCATCGAGCAACACAGGTTCGGCAAAGGCCAGGTTGGCGACGAAGATGGACATGGTAAAGCCAATACCAGCCAGCAAACCGATCAAGGCGACACCGGACCAATTCATGCCTGCCGGCAGGGCGCACAGACCCAGGCGCACCGGTAGCCAGGTACCTAGCAAGACGCCCAAGGGTTTGCCCACAATCAGGGCAATGGCTACGCCAAGCAGCGCACTTTGTGCTCCGGCTGCATTCAGGTCCAGACCGTTCAGGCTGACCCCGGCATTGGCTAACGCAAACACAGGCATGATGATGAAGGCTACCCAAGGGTGCAGTAGTGCGGGAATGCGCTGGACCGGGGGCAGGATTTCACGCTGGGCTATCTGCATTCTCTGCAAGGTATACATGACTTCATGGGTATCGTGCTGGCTTTCCAGCTTGGTTGCCAGCTCCAGATTCAAGTGACGAGCCTTGCGTGGCAGAGGCAGGGCACGTACCGGGCTCATCATGCCCAGAACGACACCGGCCAAGGTTGGATGAGCGCCGGTTTTCAACAGGCCAAACCATAGAATCGCACCGGGAACGACATAGGCCCAGGCCGAACCGATACCCATCTTCTGCAGGCCCAGAACAGCCACAATGCCAACACCTGCAATCAGGAAGGCGCTGTAGTCCAGGCCACCCGAGTAGAAGAAGGCAATGATCAGGATGGCGACCAGGTCATCAATAATGGCCAGCGCCAGCAAAAACACCCGCAGGCTGGGAGGCAGGGAGCGGCCCAGCAATGCCAGTACGCCGACGGCAAAGGCAATGTCGGTGGCGGTGGGAATGGCCCAGCCCGTCAGGACGTTCGGGTCAGGGTTCATGGCCACATAGATCAGCGCGGGCAGGATAATGGCGGACAGGGCGGCACAGATAGGCAACAGGGCCGAGCGCCAGTCAGACAGGGCGCCATCATGGATCTCGCGGCGAATCTCCATCCCGACAACCAGGAAAAACAGGGTCATCAAAATATCGTTGACCCAAAAATGCAGATCTTGCGAGAAGCGCCAAGAGCCCAGCTCCAAGGTGACTTGGGTATGCCAGAGAGCCGAATAGCTCTCAGAAAATGAGGAGTTCGCCCAGATCAGGGCCACGGCGGCAGCCAGCAACAAAACGACCCCGCCAAGGGCCTCGATATGCAAAAGACGCTGCAATTGAGCTTGAAGCTGGCGGGTCAAAACATGGGCACGCGGTATGGGTGCACCGGGGGTGGGGTGGGACATGGTCGGCAAATCTCCACAAGGCGGCCCGACCTTGCGTATATATTTAACCTGCCCTGCTGCACCATGCCAGCAAAACACCCTGCGCAATTATAGGGAGGGAGGTTCTTTAAGGCAAACGTCAGCTTGGGGTGATATCTGGAGCGATATGCAGGGGAATAGTGACCGGGCCATCGTTGGTCAGACTGAGCTGCATATCGGCGCCAAATACGCCGCACTGTGTATCGGGAAGGCAGTTGCGGGCCATGGATACCAGTTCATCAAACAAGGGTTGGCTCAGAGCAGGGGGCGCTGCGCGGCTGAAACCGGGGCGATTCCCCTTACGGGTGTCTGCCGCCAAGGTAAATTGGCTGACCAGCAAAAGCTGACCACCCGCTTGCAGCAGGTTCAGATTCATCTTGCCTTGCTCGTCCGAGAAAATGCGCAGGGCTAACAGCTTATCCAGCAAACGCCTGGCTTGCTCAGTCGTATCACCGTGTTCGGCGCAGACCAGAACGGCCATGCCAGTTCCAATTTTTGCAACGGTTTGGTTTTCAATATCGACCTGGGCCTGACGTACCCGTTGAATCAAGGCAATCATAGGTATTCACTAAAATCAGTGGCCAACGGCGTTAGAGAACAGATTCACAATCAGTACGCCCACCACAATAAAGGCGATACCAATCATAGCGGCCAAATCCAGTTTCTGCTTGAAAACCACCCAGCCGATGAGTGAGATCAGCACAATACCCACGCCACTCCAGATTGCATAGGCGACCCCAACGGGCATGACGCGCAAGCTAAGCGACAGAAAATAAAACGCACCTGCGTAAAACAGCACAGTCAATATGCTGGGCACCACAAGTGTGAACTGCGCAGAGCGTTGCAACAGGCTGGTGGCAATGATCTCGAAGAGAATCGCGATGAATAAATGTAGGTAGGCAAGGCTTACAGGAGTCATGGGAAATCAGGGTTGAAAACTGAACCAACCAGGCAGCAACAGGACGCTGGCCCATAAAGCGGCTGAGGCCCAGGAGGAGATATGAAAACTGAGAGGTGACATGGCGCAGGTGCCCGCAATCAAGGGAACCGTCGAGCGCAAGGGGCCAATAAAGCGACAGGCCACGATACTAAACCATCCCCAGCGAGCAAAAAACGCCTGGGCTTTCGCATACAGGTGCAAACGCTTGCGTGCCCACTCGAAGTGGAACAGGTTGCCGCCATAGCGTTGGCCCAGATAAAAGGAGATGGCATTGCCGATGCCCGCGCCCAGCGTGACGGCCAGCCAGACGGGCAACAAATCCATTTCGCCAGCGCCAACCAGCGCACCGACAGACAATAGAATAGCGGTACCCGGAATGATAAGTGCCAAAAAGGGCAGAGACTCAACCAGGCAAAGCGCAAATACGGCAGGGGTGACCCATTGAGGGTGCGCGCTGATCAGCGCCGTGGCTTGTTCGGCAAAATTGCTTAAAGTGCTTAGCATATCAACTAGAAGGATGGGACAGACAGGGGCTGTCCTTTAGTTCAGGGGGACACTCAGAATCAGGCGGTCTTTGTGCTGTAAACCGTCCTCAAACAGGGCCTTGTCGTAATGGTGCAGGAAGTAATCGGGTTCAAGCGCCACAACCCGAAAGCCGGCGCGTTGATAGAAAAACAGTGGGTAGCCTATTGTGCCGGTGCCAACATACAAGGTCTGCCCATCTTGCTCGCGCACATATTCAATGACGGCTGACAGCAGCTTGTGGCCCAGTCCCTGACCTTGATGCGAAGGTAGAACAGCCATGTTCATCAGCTCCCAATCCTGAGCCTTTCTGCGCTGCAAAATAGCCGCCGCCACAATTTCACCTTGATCCTTGATGCACCAGGCGTGCGGCGTGTCCCTGTAGCGTTCAATCAGATAAGTGCTAGGGTCGGCTTCCAGGAGCAAAGCCATAGGCAAGCTGGAGCCATGAATCTGTTGCGCCGGTTCCGCTTGACGGGGCTGGCTCATGAAAAATCTCCATCGACGTAAAACCACTGGCCTTGTTCAAGGACAAAACGGCTGATTTCATGCAGACGATTGGCCCGGCCCTGCAAGCGGTTGCGTGCCACAAATTCCACAATCGCCTCTGTGTCGGACACACGCTCATGACGTCGCACATCCAGGCCCAGCCATTGCAAACCCTGGGGATTGGGTTCCAGCGAATGGGGACGGGTGGAGCCATGCCAGGTGGCCAGAAGGTAGTCCAGATCATCACGCACAAACGCGCAGTAACGAGAACGCATCAAGGTGACGGCATCGGGAGCTTGCAAGTATTGGGGACCTTGATGCCACGGGCCGCAACAGGCCTCGTAGGTGTTGGAGTTGCCGCAGGGGCAGAAAGGTTTTGAAGAGGGAGACTTTTTCAAGAGCGTCACTGCCAAGACCAAAGAATGGCACAAGCATACCTGAAAGCAGGCACGGGTTTATGGCGTCCCCCGCGACGAAAAGTAACTTTTTCAAGGCGGTGACTTCGCATGCCTGGGGTGTGCGAGGTAGTACGGGTACTGAAGCTATGTGATTGGTATTGCTGACCACCGAAAAGTTCCTGGCTGCTTCTGTGGCGGCGACGTTGTGATTCTTCAAACCTGGGTGCTAGCCTTGGTGCGCACCATAAAAAACCCGCCCGCAAAGCGGACGGGTGACAGGCATGCTCCTGGCGGCGTTGAACTGGCTTACTTAGCCGCGTCGATACGCTGCTGCATACGCTGGGCGCGTTCCTTGGAACCGGGGTGCGAGCTCATTACGCTGCTCTCGCCACCGTCCAGGGTGGCCAGTTTTTCAAAGGCAGAGACCAGGCCTTGTGTCTTGAGCTTGCGTTCGGTCAGCAGGTCAAAGGCGTAGTCGTCAGCAGCGGACTCTTGCGATTGCGAGAACTGAGCGTTCAGGAATGCTTCAGACAGCTCACCCAATTGGCTGGAGTTCAGTTGAGTCACCACGCTGTTGCCGGTAGCGGCAGCGGCGTCACGAGCGGCGGATAGACCGTAGGCAGTTTGCATCGCTTTCTTGCTGTGGCCCAGTTCAACGTGACCCATTTCGTGACCGATCACGCCACGCAATTCGTCGTCGTTCATTTTGTCCATCAGACCAGCATAAACACGGATACAACCGTTAGCCATCGCCCAGGCGTTGACTTCCTGAGTCTGGTACACCTTGAAGTTTGGTGTTTGGCCATTCAACTGTTTCGTCAATGGTTTCACGATACGTTGCAGGCGTTTGTTGTACTTGCTGTTGGCGCTGGCCACTTTGTTTTCAGCGTCCATTTGCTTGCAGGATTGATCAGACAGAGCGACCACTTCCTGATCCGACAAACTGAGCGCCTGAACCGCCTTGCTGCCAGCACCCACCAAGCCACCCACATCCATCGTCTGACAACCTGCAGTCAGGCCAGCGATGGCCAGCACGGCAGCCAATCCACCCATACGAAAAGTCATGAACTTCCCCTTCTGCTTATATAAAGAGAAGCGATTTTAATGATTCGACAGCTAAGGGTCCGGATATAAAACAATATTTAACAATTGTTGCTGCTGTCCCTGTGTCTAGATAAAAGACCTAGGCGGGTGTTATATCGACACTGGTCAGCGAAACGGCTAGGGCGGGCTAAGCGCCAGACAACAAAAAAGCCACCGCATCGGGTGGCTCTAATGTCCTGATTTAACAGGGATATTTTGGTGCCCCCCCCGTGAGTCGAACACGGCACCAACGGATTATGAGTCCGCTGCTCTAACCAAGCATGAGCTAGAGGGGCGACAAGTCCGCAATTATTACATAAAGTCCATATTTATGCCTAGCGCCATGGGAAGAGTGAATGAGTGCTGAGCCTCTGAGCGGCGATCAATATGTGCTCGCGCTTGGTTGCATCTTGTTGTTCATCTTTGGAGCACAATGTACGCGTTTGAACTCCAGGCAATAATGATGAAAACACTTCTTTTAGCCCTGACCCTGACGTCTATTTTTTCTGCCTGTGCGGTCCATACCCCTAGAGGTTCAGTCATTGTGGATCCGGATGGGGACGGTGGATATGGTCAGCGGCACTGTCCTCCGGGCCAGGCAAAAAAGGGCCATTGCTAAGCAAGCTGTTCGGTCGGCATTTTTTTGGTGTTGGTGGCGTTTGCTAGCTGTGCCAGGGACGAGCTTGAGGTCCCGATAGTCTTGCCATAAAAAGAGCGTTGAAAAATACGTTTTGTTGGCGCTTTGCTGTAACGGTAGTTTTTATCTTGGATGATGTCATGCGAATCTTCATGTTTGTTCCCGCTTTCTTGTTAGCCGCTTGTCAAACAACGACGCCCACTGAAGCAGTCGGCAGTGAGGCCTGGTTAGAGCAGGTGGATCGCCAGTTGGCGGTTTCAGATGGCCAAGGGCATGGCCCTGACTTCGGCTCACAGGAGTGGTGCAATGTGGTTCATTTCCGTTTGTACGGTCAAGCCGCTGTACAGCCTGTACCTTGCGATCAGGCCTGGATGGAGAAGGTTGATCAGGAAATGAAAAAACGTTAAGTGGCGCCTGCCGATCTGTCGCGCGGCCAGTCGTTTACGAACGCCGGTAGTATTTCCGGTGTTCCACCATGGTGCCGATAATTTCAATGGCATGCTGGTCGCTGCGAATGGAAGGGTAGTCCTCGTTCAGCGGCACCAGCTCAAAAATCTCTTGACCACCTTCATCAATGCACAAGAGGCGGTATTTTTTGAAGGTGGCTTCTTCTTCGCTGTTCTTGGCGACTACATAATCACCCGGACGAGGCGTGAGCTCGCAATCGACAATAATCCGGTCGCCTTCCTTGAAATCCGGCAACATGGAATCGCCCTTGATCTGCAAGGCAAAGGAACGCTCGGACAGACACAGGTCCGTCAGCAGATATTCCACTTCTTCAAACGTGAAGTTCTGACCAGGATCCCGAAACACGCCGGCCTGCACATTGGAATCAAAACTGTGCTTGGCCCCAAAGCCATAGCCTTGCTGATCCAGGCTATGGGCCTCCAGACCCACTTCTTTTTCTATCGCTCGCGCCACTCGTTCGCCAATGCTGCGCCCGCCGTTATAGGTGGATGACAGGTACTGGGCCAACTGTGCCCGTGTGCGCCCAACAGAGCGCGCAAAGTCAGCCGCGTTGCCGCTTGTCAGACAGGCCGTGCCGCAGAGCCAAACCCTTGTCCGATCGACTTTTCGCCTGGATATGTCATCTTGTCGCCAAAGCCGGCAGAAACTGGGAGCCCAGCTCGTGTGGGCTCTGGAGCGTGCCGATGAGCAATATGCCGCGGTTTCGTGCCCACACTGAGATGGTGGACGACGAGAAGTTGCGTCTGCTGGCTTTTGAGGACAGATGGCACTATGTGGCCTTGCTCTGCCTGAAGGGGCAGGGCGTGATCGCCAGCGAGCTGCGCAACGTGGTCGGCCTGTGCGCAGAACGATATACAGAAATGGCAAGCATTGCTGACCGATACCGGGGCGCTTTAAGCGGTTTGCAGGACTATGTGGTTGAGCTGAGGAAGTAGGGGCTACCGCTCAGGGTTGTTTGCAGAGCACCACGACGGTCACGTTCAAACAGGATGTGCCGACAGTAGCGTAGCAGGCCACTTTTGTTCTGTGTCCAGAGTGGCAGGCTAAGATTCTTACCATTTTGATTCTGATGCTGCCGATCAACCGTTTACCGTGCGGTGCAGCGACGTATGCGCCCCTGGGCTGGAGGAGGGTAGCGTGGTGCTGTTTGATGTGTTGTTCGACAAAAGTGGCGCGTTACGTCAAGTGCCGTATAAAGGTCTTTGAAAAAAGTGTACGCATCACGCCGAAGGCTGTGATAGATGCTCCTTCAGGTATTCGATGAAGTGCTGGGTTTTCGCAGGTAGCAGTCGTGTCTCAGTGAGAGCATGCACCGCGATAGGGGGAGCCTGCCAATCGGTCAGTATTCGTCGTAGGTGTTGCGCCGCAGGCGCTGCCTGCACCGCCTCCTGGGCGAGCATGGCGATGCCTAGTCCTTCGGCCGCCAGGCACTGCATCATGCCGACGTTGTTGAGGTGGAAGCGACCTGTCACGGCAACTTCTTGGCTAGCGCCCTCGCTGAGCAAGGTCCAGCGGGACTGGTTAGGAAAGAGTAGGCATACATGTTGTGACAGGTCATTTGGCTCTTGAGGTTCTCCGTGGGTATCGAGGTACTGCGGTGACGCGTACAGATAGCGCGGTACCTCCGCGATCTTGCGGCTGACAAGGCGCGAATCCGGCAGTTCACCCATGCGTATTGCTACATCGAAGGGCTCGGCTGTGAGATCGACCCGGCGCGGCGAGAGATCAAACTCGAACTCGATCTGGGGGTAACGCCGGCAGAACGCTGGCAGGCACCGGGCCAGGAACACGGTGGCGAAGTCGACAGGCAGTGAGACCCGTAGCATGCCTTGCGGGCACGATACCAAGTCGTCAAGCTGTTCGTGCGCCAGCCGCGCCTCTTCGACGATGCGTCGGCTTCGCTCGAAATAAATTTGACCGGCCTCGGTCAGTTCTATGCGGCGTGTCGTGCGATGCAACAGGCGCAGGCCGATCACCTTCTCAAGTGCCAGAATCCTGCGCGACAGGGTTGAGCTTGGCATGCCCAGCGCCTCGGCAGCGCGGCGAAAACTCCGGGCACGAGCCACTTCGACGAATAGGCTCATATCTCTCAAGGGGTCGGTTTTCATTGTTCCAAAAATGGCATTCTTAATTCATATTTTCTCTATTTACACCAAATATGATCCAGTGGATAGTACGGGCATAGCACGGGTGGCCTTTTTGTCTCTCATGTGACTTTGGAGAATAACAATGACTGATACTGCATCCTGGCGAGACGCCGCTGTCCTGCTTATCGACCATCAGGTGGGGACGATGAGTTGGGTGAAGTCGATTCCTTTCGCGGAAATGAAACGCAACGCGCTGATGTTGGCCAAAACTGCGAGCATCCTGAAGCTGCCCGTGGTCTTGACCTCAAGCATGGAAGACCACGCGCAGGGGCCGTTGCTCAATGAGCTTGAAACGATCCTGCCGGAGACGTTCAGATCACGCATCCAACGTGCTGGCATTGTCAACGCCATGCACGACGAACAGTTCGCGGAAGCGGTCAGGGCGACGGGATGCAAGACGTTCATCGTGGCCGGCGTCACGAATGACGTGTGTACGGTTTTCCCTGTTCTGAGCTTGCTCGAACAGGGCCATGAAGTGCTGGTTGCGGCCGACGCAGGGGGCTCGCCAGGCAAGATCGCGGACGATCTCGCGCTTGAGCGGATGGCGCGAGCGGGTGCTACTGTGTTGGGCACTAACCAGTTGCTAGCAGGGTTAGCCAGGGACTGGTCAACGCCGGAAGGCAGCCAGCTTGTCGTCGTGCTCAGTGAGTCCTTGCAGGCATGAGTGCCGGCAAGCAGGGCGGCGCAAGGAGGTTGCAGAATCGCCAAATGAAACTTTACTACGCCCCAGGTACTTGCGCCGTTGCGTGCTGGATCGCGTTGGAATGGTGTGGCGCTGAGTTCAAGGTGATGCCCAGGGTCGTTTTGAGTTCGCCGAGATCATGGCTTTCCTGACTGGGGATTTCCATCCAGCGTTCTGGCCTTTATTTACGCCTCATCGCTACACGATCAACCAAACGCCTCAGGCGCTTGACGATGTCCGCGCCGCCGCGCACGCGCGCATCGATCGTGTGATGCAGCATCTTGACCGGCTGATCGGTCAGGGTCACCACGTTTACCGTGAGCGCCGTACTGTCGCCGACGCTTATGCCTTCGTTATGACGCGGTGGACGGGCTTACTGCCCAAAACCTGGAAGGACTATCCGAACGTGTCGCGTTTCTATGCTCGCATGGAGCAGGAACCAACGGTACAGGACGTGTTGCGTCGCTCGGCATGAACGACACGAGTGCAGTTGGCCTGTGACATATCTTCGTCCTGCGCACGAGAGACTGCGGGCTCTGTGTCGCGTCACAGCGCCGAGCCCGTCATGAAACCCGTTGGCGTGTGAGGCAGATACTCTATGACCGACGCTAGAGAGGTGCCTGGCTAGAGTTCTCGTCAAACAAAAAAAAGCCTCGCATATTGCAAGGCTTGAAGCCGGATAAATAGGGAGGTGGAAAAGCTTATCCGGTATTTCCATACTACGGATGAGTAGATTTGTTGGCTAGGTTCAATGCATAGCAGTGCGTAACTATTTGTGGCTCCCTGGTGGCGGTTTCTTATCCGGTTGTGGCAGTTTGAAATAGGGAGATTTTTGTCTAAGCCTAATAAAAATCCACCCTGAAATAAATTACCCCCAAGATGGCCGTGAGCCAGCCTTGGGGGTATTTGATTCGGCCATTCGCGAAGACAGCACTCAGATAGGGTAGCTGCCTGACTTATTTGCCGACTTGTTCCGATTCCACCACCATGTCCAGCACGTCGGCCTGGGAAGAGGCGTCAGCAGGGACGTTTTTCAGTTTGTAGCGGTTGATACGCAGCACGTTACGAACGCCTGGGGTGTGGGTGTAGCCTTCGATGTCACCGTAGTAGTACATCCATTCGCCCAGGTGGGTTTTGACACCCGAGTCGTTGTACTGGATTTCACGGACTTTCAGGCACTGGTAGTTGGGCATGAGAGGGTGCGAGCAGGCTTCGCGCTGCGCCGCAACTTCCAGAAACACCCGGGTGGGTTCGCTGCCATAACGGGTCGTAGCGGTCGGCTCTCCTTTCAGGCGCCATTGGGTGCCGTCCTTGAAGCTCAGGGTCAGGACCGGAGCGGGGTTGTCCGGTGCAGAGTCGGCCTTGGCCATGCTCCATGTCGTTGCTGTAGGCAGCAGTTTGCCCACGGCCTGTTCGTTGCGCATCAGTTCGGGGTCCGCGCACATTTTCATGGTGCTGACCGGCGAGGTGAAGGTGATTTTGGTGCCCTTGACGGTGTAGCCACTACCCAGGACGTTACACAGATTGTCGACCGACATCATTTTGTCGGTGAAATTCAGGGTGACTTGCTCGCCGCCCGCGCCTGGAATGGCGGGGGCTGGCTGGCCGTCTTTGCTTGTTGTGGCAAACAGGCGCCAGTGATAAGCCTGCAAAGAGGTTTCTTTATCCATATGGCTTTCGGAATCAGCGGGGCTGGATGAGTGGTTTGGGGCCGCGCAGGCGGCCAGACCCATTAGTGCGATTGAAGCAATTGTTAATTTGAAGGTGCTTTTCATGGGTGGTTTCCTTGTTGAGTCCTTGGTTTGCCTTGTGTGGCGACTTTGAGGAAAACAAACACGTTCTGCTGAAGGAACTGAATGAAGCAGTTGCCAGCCAGATTTAGTTTGTTGTTAAAGCCTGTACCTGATTATCCAGGCTTTTACGCAAAGAGTCTGGCAAGGATAGTAAACGTGCCAGTTCATCAAGGTAGGCACGTTCCATATAACTTTGCTCGTCAATGGCAAGCACGCTGGTCAAGTAAATTTCAGCAGCCATCTCGGGGGTTTGAGCCAGTTGGGCGACCGTCTGCGGGTCTACCGGCTTGAGCAGTTCCTGGGACAACCAGTGGCGTGCCTGTTCGGGGGCGGCCATTTTATTGATTTCGGCGTCGATCAGTTCGCGCTCGGCATCGCCGATGTGACCATCTGCCTTGGCTGCCGAGACCAGAGCGGCCAGGATGACCATGGCATGTGTATCGGCCTGGCTGCTGGCAGCCAAAGGCAGTGGGGCGGGAGGGACGGCTTGCACCGCAGTGGGGGCGGCTTGTTGGCCTGCATTTTGTTCTTGCCAGTTCTGGTACACCTTGACGGCCAGGGCTCCCAGGGCAGCGGCTCCCCCATAGGCGGCCATGGAGCCTCCCATTTTGCGGAATTTCTTGTTGCCTAGCAGTACGCCCAGAACGCCGCCTACCACGGCCCCACCACCAAAACCACCCGCTTGTTCACTGATTTTTTTACCCAGGCCGGAGGTCGTTGATTGGCCTTGGCCTTGTTTCAGGGCGCTTTGGCCGCTTTGCAGAATTTGTTGCAACATTTGCTGAAGTGACATGGATTCGCTCTATAAGGTAAGGGGGTAAACAGTAGCTTCGTTATAAACTACTTTATTGGGCGTGCCCGCGTACAATTGTAAGCAGACCTGCCGGGGAAAGTCGCCTGAGAAGGCGGATATGGCATGGGGAATTGGGTATCTTATGTCCAGATCAATCCATATAGGCGCGGTTGCGCTGATATCAAGGGGGGAAGGGCTTAACTGGCTCTGCATATTATGAAATTGACTCGAACTGCTTTTGCTTTATCCGTTGTTTTGGCCACTTTGGCCGCACCGGCCCAATCACAAGTCAAAATCGGCGTGATCGCCTCGGCAACTGGGCCAACGGCGGTGGTTGGCTTGCCGCAGCGCAATACAGTGCCCCTCTTGCCGACCAAGGTCGGAGATCTGAGCGTTGAGTACATCTCCATGGATGATGCCAGTGATCCGAACCAGACCGTCACGCTGTTCAAGAAAATGATTTCCGAGGACAAGATCGATGCCTTGATCGGACCTACCGGCTCGCCTAATGCGATGGGCTTGATTCAGTTTGCGGCTGATTCGGGTACACCGGTGCTGGCGCCGGTGGGGGCAGCATCGGTTGTATTACCCATGACCGAGCAAAAAAAATGGGTGTTCAAGACTACTCAGAACGACGACATTATTGCTCAGGCCCTGGTCAAGCATATGGTTGACAATGGCGTGAAGACGGCCGGTTTTATAGGGTTCAACGATGCCTATGGTGAGAGCTGGTTGAATGTGTTCAAAAACCTGGCTGACGCAAACAATATCAAGATTGTGGCTACCGAACGTTATGTACGTTCGGACACATCGGTAACGGGGCAGGCCTTGAAAGTTTACGCCGCTAAACCGGATGTGGTTCTGGTCGCGGGTACGGGCGCGGCTGCGGTGTTGCCGCAAGTCACGTTGGTCAAGCAAGGCTACAAAGGGCAGATTTATCAAACGCACGGTGCCGCTTTGCCCGCGTTCTTGAGTCTGGGTGGCGAGCAAGTAGAGGGGACGATTCTGGCTGCCAGCCTGATGCTGGTACTGCCCGAAATTGCAGACAGTAATCCCGCCAAGCCTATCGCTCAGGATTACATCCAACGTTACACCGAGCGTTATGGCCAGGCCCCCGCTACCTTTGGTGCTAACGTGTATGACGCTGGTCTGTTACTGGAAAAGGCTATTCCTGAGGCGGCCGATAAAGCCAAGCCGGGTACACCTGAGTTTCGTTCTGCCTTGCGTGATGCGCTGGAGCAAACCCGCGACTTGGTGGCAACCCAAGGTGTCTATACCATGTCGCCTGAGGACCATAGCGGCTTTGACGAGCGTGGTCGTGAGTTGATTACCGTGCGTAACGGCCAATGGCACTTGCTCAAACCTTAAGCGGGCTTTAAGGCAGACATGAAAAACGCGGCGTCAAGCCGCGTTTTTTGTGTTCCCCAAAGCTGTGAAGAAAAGCTCAGGCTGCGGGTCAAGCAGCCTGGCTGGGGAGGCTGAGCAAAATGTGAGGTTCTTCAACTTCAAGCTCAGTTTTCAGGTACTTGGCACCAAAACGGCTGAGCGCCACGGTCAGTTTGGCGGGAATGCCATCCAGAAGAATGTAGTAATCTTCCTGGCCCTGCTCAATTTGCTGGACAACATCGGGTTGAGAGCGTTGCCAGCCCGCACCTCCAAGATGGGTAATTCGTTCGTAAGGGTCCCGACGCATATCTTTCGTGACGTATGCAACCTCGATCATTTGCCACCTCATGAAGTTCTTGTTGGGATCTTCATCATTGGGCATAAGGAGGCTGACAGCCATTAGGGATTTTACGAATCTTGAGGTTTAGACCTTCAAAGCCTTGATCAGATAGGGGTCCAGGTCTGGTTGGCGCAGCAGCCAGTTCTTGTAGTCCTGTGGCACATCGGCAATGGCCATGCCCTTGTGTTTGCCAAAATGCAAAACGGTGGGAATGCGGGCGTGCTCGGACAACTGCCACAGCTGTTCCCAGGTGTTGATGTTTTGTGTCAGGCCCAGCAAATACTGCAAAAGCGACAGGCAATTGCGCACGTCGGCCAGGGCGCTGTGCGCATGGCGCAGACGCTCGCGCGCGTTAGCGCGATCAATGTGATAAATCAACGCAGATTGGCTGTAGCTGTCCAGGCCTGGAATCAAGTGGCGGGACAAAGCCAGGGTACAGATACGTTTGATATTGGGCGAGCCGGCCACACCCCAGTCATAGTCCACATTGTGGCCGATGATGTATTGGGTGTCGGCAGGCAGCTTGAATTCGGTGTGCGACGGGCAGTCTTGCAGCTCTTCGTCGTAAATATGGTGAGTGGCCAGGGCGCCCAGTGTATTGGCTTCATCGGGCCGGTAGCGTTGCTCAAACTCTTCATTGATCAGCAAAAATACCGGGTCGCTCAAGCGCAACCAAGCGGCCTCGATGACTTGAGGCTGGGCAGTGCCAGTGGTTTCAGTATCAAACAGCAGGGCAGACATACGAGAATCGCTAACAGACAAAGCCGTCATGGTAGTGCATGTGCCAGGCTTTGCCTATACAGGCTTGAGGCGAAATCCCTCAGGAACCCCCCAGCGATTGGTGCGTAGCAGCCAGTGAGTCTGACAGGTCTGACAACGATACTGTGTTTCATGGGCTCCATCAGGAGATGGGGGGTGTTGTCCCAGTAAGCGCAAATCGGCATGCGCTTGGCTAGTACTGACACCCTGTGGCAAAGCCAAACATGCTGGGCATAAGGGCGAGCCGTAAACTGACGCCATATCACCGCTCCCTGATGTTTTGTTTCGTATTGATACATCAGTATCGGTTTGCTTACGGATAGCGTCAAGTCTCTGTCTTGGGGGCAGGAAAATGATAGGAGTAACTTTGATCCCGGCCTGCGCGTTTTGCCTCGTACAAGGCTGTATCGGCCTGGCGTAGCAAGGCGTGCAGATCCAGGGTTGAGGGTTCCAAAGTGGCAACCCCCAGGCTGGCAGTCATGGTCAACTGCTGCTCGTTGTCCAGGGAAAAGGGCAGCAGGGAAATGCTTTTACGGACTCGCTCAGCAACAGCATGTGCCTGCTGCGCACTGCAATCGGGCAATAAAATCCCAAATTCCTCGCCGCCCAGTCGGCCGCATACATCGGTATCGCGCAACGCCAGTGAAATACGCTGGGTGATGGCACTCAAGGCCAGGTCACCAACATGGTGGCCGTGGGTGTCGTTAATGGGTTTGAAGTGGTCTATGTCCAGAACGATGACGCTGACGGGAACGTGTTTCAGACGGCATTGAGTCAGTATGGCCTGGCTTTGCTGATAGAAAGCCTGTTTGTTGAGCAGGCCGGTCAGGGCATCGTGGTGGGCAAGCCGCTGCAGCTTTTCAACCGCCAGATTGCGGGCTGACATCAGGCTGGCACTGGTGATTGATGCCAATGCAATGGACGCAATGCCGATGCGTAGCGACAGTAGCTCTAGCGAGGTATGAAGCTGGCTGGGCAGGAAGTTCGTGGGCGGGTTCAGGGCAAACAGGGTCCAGAGTACATAGAACAGAGTCAGTAAGGTCGTAGAAAAAAGCGAGTAGCTCAGCGCACACCACAATAAAGGTAGAACGGGGAAGGCCAGCGAGCCGGGGCCGTCTATGAGCAGACTTAACAAGCAAGCCAATAACAAGGACAGAGCAGGCGCCAGTTGGGCCAGGCTCATCAGGTGTGGCTCGTTCCAGTACTCCAGAAAACGCCGCCAAGGGCGAGCGGGGGCAGTCAGGATGACGGGCACGATCGTGCTATAGGAAATCAAGCTAGTCAGCATCCAGGACAGAATAGCCAAGGGCAGATCCTGATGGGTATGCAAGTAGAGAGCAAAACCACCCAGAAAGCCTGATAAAACACAGCCCAGGCCGTAGTAGCCAGCCAGCGTTAACATCGCTTGGGGACGACGCAGAGAAAGATCCAGTTGGTGATTACGGGTAATCAGCCAATACGCCAGACCAACACTGCTGACATTGGCCAGGGTCAATAGCAGCGCAATAGGCAGGGGGGTGTTGGCAATGAGCCCGGCACTGACATAGGCCAGTGCAATCAGTAGCCAGTTAAGTTTTTGGCTGGCCCAGTCTGGGCGGCGGATAAACAGACCCAGAAGCACAGCTTCAGTAGGCCAGAAAATGGTCAGTGCATCGGAATGATGCAGCCTGACACCCAGCAGGGTCAGAAGGAGGACCAGACTGAACAGGAAAAAACGGGAGAGATAGGAATAGCGCCGTAGCGGGCGCAAGCAGAAAGCCTGCTTTGGTTTCATATCCGTTGCCATAGGAGCGCACGCTCAACGTGGACGCTTTACAGCGTCGGATAAGTTCTAAGCCGCTACTATTTTAAAATGAAAGCAAAAATGACCATTACAAATTGTAATTATGAGTTATGAAATGAGACTAATGCGGGGATTGCTGCTAGCACCCCGCATTAAATTGAGTGGTTCCTTCTTAATTCAGAGCGGGCAAGGGGTGGCGAGAAGCCACATGATGTACGTCTTGCAGGCGGAAACGAAACCGCACGTTGGCATCTTGACTCTGGGCGTCGGCCGTGTAGGTCGTGCAGCCGTGTACGGGCGAGCTGAAGATCACGGTACCGGCCATACGTGGGCCGTTTTTAGGTTGTAGATACACCGTATCGCCAATGCGAATATCGGTTTTGTTCAAGGCAATATGCTCAGGGCGCGAAATCAAACCGGTTGGATAGATATTTTTCATGTTTTTTTCCTTATCGTGTGGCGTCATTACATCGTTTTTTTATTGAGATTTGATGACACCATGATGGACCGGACTCCACACGGAGGCCAGGCCATTGCTGTTTCAGTGTAGAACCTCGCTGACTGGGGGGAAACCTCAGACAAACGTGCTCTGTGGCAGCATGGACAGCGCCTTATCGGTTTGCCAAGCACATGGACGGAGCGAGTCCGCTACGATGCAAAAATAAGTCTGGATGTGGCTGTCGTCGCCGTGGTGAATGAATACCCGCATGTTTGGGGACATGCCAGAAGGCTAAAACGCCTTGAAGTGGCTACATTCAAAAAAGTTGATCGCACGTTTTTAATGTAATGGATGTGTTGGTGCAATCAATTAAACATTAAGCCATGATTTTGCTGTGTTGTCAAGCTCGTGAGCGGAATAATTTTCCAGAGCCGACGTTTCTGGTCCACGTCTTCGCAATCCGTCGTCACAGCAGGAGCGGTCTAGTGGTCAGGCTGTTTTAGAATAAGTCTCTTATCTTGCCTTTTGCTATTGCGACTCATGATTACCATCACCGGCTTGTTCACTCACCCCATCAAATCCTGTGCCGCCCAGGCGCATCCGCAAGGCGTTGAGGTCAGCGTTGCGGGCCTGGCCCACGACCGCGAGTGGGTCGTTGTTGACCAGCAGGGCGTATTCATGACGCAGCGTCGTTGGCCACGTATGTCCTTGATTCGGCCATGGGTGCAGGATGGGCAGATTACCGTTCAAGCGCCCGGTATGGAGCCGTTGAGCTGGTCTTTGGAGGCACCCATAGGGGAGAACATCGCCGTGTCGGTGCGTATCTGGAGTTCAGACACCTTGGGTCGGGACGAGGGGGATCAGGTCGCACAATGGTTCAGTGATTTTTTGCAAACCCCTTGTCGGGTACTGCGTAACCATAGTCGTGCCCGCCGCTATGTTCTGACTGAGCGGGTACGCCCTTGGGAAGAAAAGTCTCAGGGCTGGCGCCAGATCGGTGATCAGCTAAACGGTTTTGGTTTTGCTGACGCCTTGCCTTTTTTGTTTACGAATGAGGCGTCTCTGGAAGAGTTGAATCGTCTGGTTGTGCAGTCCGGGGAGCAAGCGGTGCCCATGGATCGTTTCCGTGCCAATGTCGTTTTCACGGGCTTGCCAGCCTATGAGGAGGACTACGCTCTGGGTGTGAGCAGCGAGGGTCTGAGTTTTGCGTTTGTTCGTCAGTGCACCCGTTGCCCTATGCCTAATGTCAACCAGCGAACGGCCGAGGTGGGCACGCAGCCCGGTCTGGCCTTGGCGCAAAGCCGCCAGTTTGCACAAGGAACCTTGTTTGGCATGCAGGCCATGCTGGTTGAATCCAAGTCCCAAATGCTGACAATTGGCCAGACTTTGGACGTGGAATACAGTTTTTAAGCATTAACCGGCGTTGAATCAGGCGTAGTCCAGAGGCAGGCGGGTGGTGAACTTGATCTGCTCCATGGCGAAACTGGAGCTGACATCGGTCAGCTCTATTTCTGAGATCAGGCGCTGGTAAACACGGTCAAAGCTCTTGATGTCAGGCACCACCACGCGCAGCAAGTAATCGGTATCGCCACTCATGCGATAGAACTCCACAATTTGTGGAATCGCCTCCACCACGGCTGAAAACTCGCTGTACCACTGCTTGTTGTGCTGATTGGTCTTGATGGCGACAAACACGGTCACGCCCACATTCAGCTTTTCTGAACTGAGTAAAGCCACTCGCTTTTCGATATACCCTTCCTGTTCCAGGCGCTGTATACGTCGCCAGCAGGGCGTGCTGGACAAACCCACCCGGTCGGCAATGTCCTGGATGGCCAAGGTGGCATCGTTTTGGAGGATCTCCAGAATGTGCTTGTCGAACTTATCCAACATAAAAATAATTTCCCAATAATCATGCTGATCGTAGGTTTTTATTCTCTGAATTCTGCCTTCCATAGCGTAAAAACGCAATAATTGCCCCTGGGCTCTTGCGTAGACTGTTTCCATTCATCTTTGGCGATCACGATCAGGAATACAGCATGCAGGACTGCGATTATCAAAATACCCGTTTAACGCATTTGGGCCGGGACACCAGCGTGTCGGCTGGCTTTGTGAATGTACCGGTTTGTCGAGGCTCGACTATTTTGGCCGACAACCTGGAGCAATGGGCGCAGCGCAAGGAGCCTGACAATCCCTATGCCTCTTATGGCCGCTTTACCAACCCGACTTTGCAAACCTTGACGCAGGCTGTGGCCGAGCTGGAAGGCGGCTTTCAGGCCAGCCTGTTTCCGTCTGGCTTGGCGGCGTGTACGCATGCTTTGTTGGGCATGCTGGAAGTGGGGGATCATTTGCTGTTACCCGATTCGGTCTATGGCCCGGTACGTGCGTTTGCACAGCAGGTGCTGGCTAGCCGCATGGGTATTCAGGTCCAGTTTTACGAGCCGTCTTTGGGGGAGGGGATAGCCAGTCTGATTCGTCCCAATACCAAGGTGGTGTACGTAGAGTCGCCCGGTTCGGCCACCTTTGAGATCCAGGATATTCCAGCCATTGCGCGCTGTGCGCATGCGGTTGGGGCGTATCTGCTTCTGGATAATACCTGGGCTACTCCCTTGTTTTTTAAGCCGTTTGAGCATGGTGTAGATGTGTCTATCCACGCTGCCACCAAGTACTTGACGGGGCATTCCGATGCCTTGCTGGGCATTGCCACGGCGAACGAACGCGCCTGGCCTTTGCTGCGTCGGGCTGCGCATGATTTTGGTCAGACAGCCGGGCCTGACGACGCTTTTTTGGCACTGCGTGGCATGCGTACCCTGGGAGTGCGTTTACGTCAGCACCAGTCCAGTGCCTTGCAGATTGCCCGTTTTCTGGAACATCATCCGCAGGTACAACAGGTTTTGCATCCGGCGCTGGAGTCTCATCCCGGTCATGTGATCTGGAAGCGGGATTTTACCGGTTCTACTGGCTTGTTTGGTGTGGTTCTGGAGCCATTGAGCCAAGCGCAGTTATCCCTGTTTTTCAAGACATTGCGCTTGTTTGGTATCGGTCTGTCCTGGGGTGGGTTCGAGAGCTTGGCTTTGCCCATGGATATGCCTAAACGCAATGGGAAAGCCTTATTCGGAGAAGGGCAGTTATTGCGTTTGCATGTGGGGCTGGAAGAGCCCCAGCATTTGCAGCAAGATTTGGCGCAGGCTTTGGATGCGGCCTATGCCCTCAGCACGTTCAGAAATACAAATGGACTGCGCCTAGTTGCCCAACAGGCTTAATTGCTGGTTTTCTTGTCGGGCGATCAGACGGCGCGTCTGTTCTTCGTTGATGTCCAGGCTGGGATCATCCAAAGAAGGTTGAGCGGGGCTGGAGATGCGTTCTGCAATCCGGTTCCAGCGCAACCCCAGTTTGCTGGGCTTGGCCGGGCGACGACGGCTGCGCGGGGCGGTCTCATGTTGGTCAGGCGAGTATTGGGTCAGGTCGAATTGGCCCGTGACAATTCCGACTTGCTTGAGCAGGACCATGGCCTGCAAGGGGCTTTTGAAACTGCGTGGATCTTTGCTGCGGGCGGTAACCAGCACAGCCTGGCCAGCGCGGGTAGCCACCTGCACAAAAAAATGATTGCCTTGCCCTTTGATAGACACACCTAAAATTCCCCCGGCCTGCGTGGCGGCACGCAGTTGCTGCAGGGTAAAGGTGACGATTGCGCCTTGACAGGGCAAAGAGGACATAAATTAGTGCTCAATAAAGAAAGCCCGCCGTTGCGGGCTGGTCGGGCAAACAGCGGTGTCCCCTGGAGGGGCTCAAGGGCGACATTATGCCAAAAAATAGACGGTTCGTGGCTTGGATGGCACAAGACGGAAGGAAGTCTTGTGTGGGCAGAACCTCAGGCAGCAGCCTGCGCGCACAGACGCGGCAGAATATGATTAGCCAGCAAAGGGGCTAGCGTCAGAGAGCGAATTTCCTGCGGGCTGACCCAGCGGGCCTCTTCCAGCTCGGCGGCGGCCTGGAGGTCACGGTCTACTGTCAAGGTAAACACATGGGCATGAACCACGTGGCCAGGTTCATTGGCGGCGGGGCTTTCAAAGTACGCTTCGTAGCGGGCAGAGGCGGTTTCTTCCGCTTTCAGGCCCAGCTCCTCGTCCAGTTCGCGTTGTAGGGCTTGAAGGGGTGTTTCTCCTGCTTCCAGCTTGCCGCCGGCCTGCATGTAGTAGGCGCTGCCATGTTTGCGGACCAGAAGGATTTGGCCTTCAGAGTTGGTGATGTAGGCGGCAGCCAGCAAGATGACAGGGTTGGACATAGGTTTCCAAGCTAAAAAGGGGCAAACCAGGATCGGTTCAAGCAGGCTATTTTTGCACAGGCTCAGAAGGAGTGTCATCCAGGGTTTTGGCGCGCAGCAAATAACGGGTGGCGAAAATACCCGGAATCAGTAGCCCCAATCGATACCAGCCCAGGTGACTGGTCAGCCAGGCCGAGGCGGCCAGCGACAGCCACAACATGATCAGCGCCCGACGTTTGGCCTTGCGGGTCAAGCCTTGGCCGTTTTCCCAGTTACGCAAGTAGGGACCCAGATGGCGTTGATCCAGCAGCCATTGATGAAAGCGGGGGGAGCTACGGGAAAAGCACCACGCCGCCAGCAGGACAAAGGGCGTGGTGGGCAGCAAGGGTAAAACAGCGCCGGCAATGGCCAGCGCCACACATATCCACCCGGCAAACATCAGGGCGTAACGCATCATGTTTAGCGGGGAACGCGTCCCAGCATGTAGAACTCGTCATTGCAGCGCATGGACATGAAGTTGGCCATGCGGTTGCTCAAACCAAAAAAGGCGCTGATGCCAGCAATGTCCCAGGCGTCCTCGTCGCTGAAACCGTGTTCGTGCAAAGCCTGGAAATCGGCGTCGTCAATCTCCTGGGCGTTTTGCGAGACTTTCATGGCAAAGGCCAACATGGCTTTTTGGCGCGCAGGAATATCGGCCTTGCGCCAATTGACGGCAACCTGGTCGGCGACCAGTGTGTTTTTGGCGCGGATGCGCAAGATGGCACCGTGGGCAATGACGCAGTAATGACACTGATTGGCGGCGGAAGTCGCCACCACGATCATTTCCCGATCGGCTTGGCTCAAACCACTGGGCTTTTCCATCAGCGCGTCGTGATAGGCAAAAAAGGCACGAAATTCGTCAGGGCGGTGTGCCAGAGCAAGAAACACATTCGGGATAAAACCGGATTTTTCCTGCACGGCTTCAATACGACTGCGAATATCCTCGGGCATGTCGGCCAGGGTAGGGACGGGATAACGGCTGATAGCGGGTTGAGCGTGGGTCTCGGGCATGGCTTGTCTCCAGGTGAAAATGGATGTTCTAGTGCATCGGGTAATGAAATCCAGCTACGCAAAGGTGTCCAGGGTCGGTCAAGACGATATAATGACATATTGATCCTGCCGCGGGCATGGCTCTGCTATGGAGTCTTACGGGCGGAACTGTACTTGCACACCACTACTGACGCGATAATGACAACCATCCTTGAATCTCTTCCAGTCGGCCAGAAGGTCGGCATTGCTTTTTCCGGTGGCCTGGACACCAGCGCCGCACTTTTGTGGATGCGCAATAAGGGGGCAATCCCTTACGCATACACCGCGAACCTGGGTCAGCCTGATGAACCCGATTACGATGCCATTCCCCGCAAGGCTACGGAATACGGCGCCACGCTGGCCCGTCTGGTTGATTGCCGTCAGCAATTGGTGGCTGAAGGGATCGCTGCCTTGCAGTGCAACGCTTTTCACATCACCACCGGCGGTGTTACTTACTTCAACACCACGCCGATTGGCCGTGCCGTGACTGGCACCATGCTGGTTGCTGCCATGAAAGAAGATGACGTTCATATCTGGGGCGACGGCAGCACTTACAAGGGCAATGACATCGAGCGTTTCTACCGCTACGGTCTGTTGACCAACCCGGAATTGAAGATCTACAAGCCTTGGCTCGATCAGACCTTCATCGACGAGCTGGGTGGCCGTGCCGAGATGTCCGAGTACATGCAGGAAAACGGCTTCGACTACAAAATGTCAGCCGAAAAAGCCTATTCCACCGACTCCAATATGCTGGGTGCCACGCACGAAGCCAAGGATCTGGAATACCTGAACGCCGGCATCAATATCGTCAAACCCATCATGGGCGTGGCCTTCTGGCGTGACGATGTGGCCGTGGCCGCTGAAGAAGTGCGTGTGCGCTTCGAGGAAGGTCAGCCTGTCGCCCTGAACGGCGTGGAATTTTCCGACCCTGTGGAACTGATGCTGGAAGCCAACCGCATTGGTGGCCGTCATGGTCTGGGCATGAGCGACCAGATCGAAAACCGCATCATCGAAGCCAAGAGCCGTGGCATTTACGAAGCCCCTGGCATGGCCTTGCTGCACATTGCTTACGAGCGTCTGGTTACCGGCATCCACAACGAAGACACGATTGAACAGTACCGCATCAACGGTCTGCGTTTGGGCCGTCTGTTGTACCAAGGCCGCTGGTTCGACCCACAAGCCATCATGCTGCGTGAAACCGCCCAGCGTTGGGTGGCTCGTGCCGTGACGGGTGAAGTCACTTTGGAACTGCGCCGTGGTAACGATTACTCCATTCTGGATACTGTCTCGCCTAACCTGACCTACAAGGCCGAGCGTCTGAGCATGGAAAAAGTGGACAGCATGTTCTCGCCACGCGACCGTATCGGTCAACTGACCATGCGCAATCTGGACATCGTGGACACACGCGACAAGCTGTTTACCTACACCCAGGCTGGCCTGTTGGCTCCTGCCGCCGGTTCGGCTGTGCCTCAGTTGAAAGACAGCAAAAAGTAAGACATACGGTCTGGAACTCTAGCAGCCTCTGAACGGGGGCTCTGCCGGTTTTAAGCAGACGTATAAAAACGCCCCGATGCCTGATTCCACAGGTGAACTGACCCCAAGAAGTTGGACAGTTTAGGAAGCGAGGGGTCGAAGGCCTGGGTCCGGTACTGAATTGGACTCAGGCCTTTTAGCTTGAGCTTGATACGTCCGTAATTGTAGTAATAGATGTACGGCTGTGTCGCTGCTTGTCGGTGCTCGATGCTCTCGAAGCGGCTCAGGTGGAAGCACTCTGCCTTGAGCGAGCGAGGAGGCAGAAGCCGACTTGCTATTTGGCTGGACGACACTGTCAGGTCAAGCTGCGCTCAGAGCGCGTCCTGCATCGAGTCAGTCGATGAGTTTCCCGCTTGGTTCATGGAAAGCGAAGGGGCCATCGAACTGACCGACGGTGGCCGTGTGGGTGACGATCTGGCCAACGCTGTCCAGAGCATGAATCGCGTAGCCAGGCGGCTCCAGCGTCCAGGCCGAGGCAGCATCCTCATCCAGATCCAGACAGACCTGGTGGGCCACAGAGGGAGCCGTGCTGGCAATGGTTCCGCCAAAGCGGATCTGTATATTGCGATGCAAATGTCCGCTGATCACTCGTTCCACATTGCCGTGCTGACGCACAATCGCCTCCAGTTGTTTTGCCCCTTCCAGCAGGCCAATCTTGTCCATATGGCCGATCAGGGTGTTGAAAGGGGGGTGATGCAAGGCAATGATGGTGGGGCGCTTGGGCTGTGCGCTCAGTTCGGCTGCCAGCCAGTCCAGTTGCTCCTGGTCCAGACTACCCGCACTGGCACCCGCGACGGCACTGTCCAGGGCCAATAGTCTTAACTCACCGATATCCACACCGTAGCAGACGGGGCCAGCCTTGCCCAAGTAAGCATGTTCGGGAAAGCTTGCGCGTAATTGCTGTCGATCGTCATGGTTGCCGGGCAGCAGGTACACCGGAATCGTTCCCAGGGGGGCAAGCAAGCGGCGCAAGTGGGCATATTCCTGCGGTCTGCCAAAATCAGTCAGGTCACCTGTCAGCACGATCGCATCTGGCTTTTGGGGCAGGGTCAGAGCGTGCTCTATGGCCTGTTTCAGATAGGGGGCGGTATTCAGGCGTCCATAGGCCAGCCTGCCTTCTTCCCGGATATGCGGGTCTGTCATTTGAATCAATAGTGTTTGCAGCATCTTTTTCCGCGCCGCCCTGGGTGGCGCGCTTCCTGTATCAAAGGTTCGGTGGGGAAGATAAATGGCTTGTTCAGGAATATGGGTGATTGGAGGCATCCTGTGAAAGTGGCGCGGTGCCCGGCATCAGCTTGATGGGATCGATCCGAATGCCTACGATACTGCCTACCACCGCCGTGTGATCTCGATCAACGTCGGCAATCATGTCTGTCTGGCCTTCTACGCTGAGTGTCAGTTGCACTTTTCCTCCCATAAAACTGCGTTGACGCACCCGTGCCTGCGCCCAGCCTATGGGTCTGCTCACGGAAACGTCAATGTCTTCTGGCCGGACCAGTAACTGATCGGTGCCCTGCAAGGTTTCGGGGCAGGGCAGGCATAGATTAGCCAGTTGAATGTTCTTGTTCAGCAGGTTTTGTGCTGTACGTTGCAATACATTCACACGCCCCAAAAAGGTTGCGACAAAAGGGTGGGCCGGGTTGCGGTACAGGCTTTCTCCGTCACCGGTTTGAACGATACGGCCCTCGTGCATGACGGCCAGCCGGTCGGCAATGGCAAAGGCTTCCTGCTGATCGTGGGTCACATGAATGGCCGTGATACGCAGGCGTCGCAGCAACTCGGCCAGTTCGTCGCGCAAGGAGATTTTCAGCTTGGCATCCAGGGCGGCCAAGGGTTCGTCCAATAGCAGGACGCGGGGCTGATTGGCAATGGCGCGTGCGATAGCAACACGTTGTCGTTGGCCTCCGGACAGGGCAGAGGGCAGACGTTTTTCCAGGCCATTCAGACGCATCAGATCGACCAGTTCGCCGACCCGTTGCTGACGTAGGGTTTGCGCCATGCCCTTGATTTTGGGGCCATAAGCGATATTGGCTTCTACTGTCATCGTGGGGAACAGGGCATAGTGTTGAAACACCATGCCTACCTCACGCTTTTCAATCGGCAAATGGGTGACGTCTTGTTCGTCGAACAGAATGCGGCTGCCGGCATCCGGCATTTCCAGACCGGCGATCAATCGCAGCAAGGTGGTCTTGCCGCAACCTGAAGGCCCGAGCAAGGCCATGACTTCGCCGGGGGCAATGTCCAGCGTGCTGGGGTGCAATCCTCGTGTGCCATCCGCATAGGTTTTGGCGCATTGTTCGATGCGCACCGGGACGTGTTTAGTTTCCATCGTGTTTCTCCAGCAAGCGCGCCAAGGTCTGCAGCCCCCAGAGTACGGGCAAGATGACGAGCATGAAAATCAGGGTATAGGCCGAGCCCACTTCGATACGCATCGACGCATAGCTGTCGGCTAGCCCCACAGGTAGGGTGCGGGTCAGTGGTGTATGCAGCATCCAGGTCAGGTTGAACTCGCCCAGGGACAAGGTGAACACCATCAGGCTGCCCGCCACAATCGCAGGCAGGATGGCAGGCAGCAAGATGCCGAGAAAGATTTGGCCAAAGCTGGCCCCCAGGGATCGGGCGGCTTCTTCCAGATCAATCAGGCTGCGTTTTTGCAGGGCCGCACTGGTGGTGCGCACCATAAAGGGCAGGGTGAATACAATGTGACCCACCAAAATGAACCAGAAGCTTTGGCGAAAACCTTGCAAGGAGCCATAAGCCAGCAGCAGGGCCAACGCCGAGGCCATACCAGGAACGGCGACTGGCAAGGTCAGCAGTTCCTCAAAGGCTCGGGCCAGGCGCGAGCGACTGCGAGCCAATGCGTAGGCACAGGGCACGCCAAGCACAATGACAGCCAGTACGCAGAGCAAGGCTAGTTGCAGTGATAGCCAGACGGTACCGCCGTAGTTCACCCAGACTTGTTCCAGCCATTTCAGGGTCAGTCCACTTTTCAGGCCCAATCGATAGTTGTTGACCAGGCCCGCCATCACGGAAATCAAGATGGGTCCCAGCAGAAATAAAATCGTTAGACCTGTGACGGCCAGTAGCAAAGGAGCAGGGCGATTCATACCGCCAGAAGATGTCTGCTTCATGGAACCCTCATGCAGTGATGGATGTGTCGCGTACAAGACGCCGGGCCATCCACAAGGTAAGCCATGTCAGCAGCCCCAATGAAATGGACAGACTGGCGGCCAGGGTGAAATTCGCATAATTGGTAAATTCGTTATAGATGGTGATGGGCAGGACTTCGTAGCGGCTGGACAAGGTGAAGGCCGTGCCAAAAGCGCCCATGGAGGTGGCAAAAACAATGGCACCGCAAGACAGGGACGTGGGGGCCAGTTCCGGGATCCAGACATCTCTGGCAATGTTCCAGCGTGTTGCTCCACAGGAGCGCGCGGCTTCCTCCAGATTGCGGTCTATGGACTCGGCTGCCGCGGTATAGGTCGCAATGGCGCGCGGCAGGGAAAAGTACAGATAGGCCAAAAATAGACCTAACAAGCCATAGGCAAAGGTCACGCGCCCCAATCCCAGACTCTGTGTGATTTGGGCTAGCAACCCCTGCCGGCCACCTAACAAGATAATGAAAAAACCGACGATCACGCCTGGAAAGGACAGGGGTAAAGTCATCAAGGAAAGCAGCAGGCGCTTGGCCGGTATGCGATAGCGAGCCATCACGATACCGACGGTGGCGCCCAGTACCAGGGTCGCCAGCGTCACGATGGCAGACAGGAGCAGCGTTTGCAGCAGGGCCTGCAAGTACCGGCCTGATGTCAGGACGACCCAATAAGTGTGCACACCTTCTTGTGCGGGTAGGGCCAGAAGCTGTGCTGCAGGCAAGAGCCAGAAGGCGGCAAAGAAAGCGACAGCGGGGGCCGAGCACAGGGGTAACAGGTATTTGCGTTGCATACGCTAACTCCACATCTCAGAGGGCCGCTTA
Organism: Alcaligenes faecalis; assembly: GCF_041521385.1. NCBI lineage: Bacteria > Pseudomonadati > Pseudomonadota > Betaproteobacteria > Burkholderiales > Alcaligenaceae > Alcaligenes > Alcaligenes faecalis. Next base: position 3,595,280 of record NZ_CP168006.1, read on the forward strand.
GCGGACCTCAGCCAGGTAACGCTCGGCAAAGGGTTTCTGGCCTTGCGCCATGCGGTCATAGTCAATGGCCTTGGCACGGGCGTATTCGCTGTCAGGCAAAAAGCGCGACTGTGCCTGTTCGCTGATGGCGCTGCTGCGAACCGGACGCAGGAAGGCATTGGCCCAGATGGATTGGCCTTGTTCAGACAGCACAAAATCCAGCACTTTGCGTCCCTCTTCGGTGTGCGGTGCCTTGTTGACCAGCGACATGACGTAAGGAACCACAATCGTGCCTTCTTGCGGAATCACGAAGGCTACATCCTCGCCGTCCTTGTACTGAGCGCGGTAGGCGCTGAAGTCATAGTCCAGCAAGATAGGGATCTCGCCTGAAATCAGGCGCGCATAGGCGGTTTGCTTAGGGACAATGGGATTGTTTTGCTGCAGGGTTTTGAACCAGTTGATGGCCGGGTCAAAGTTATCCATGGTGCCGCCCAGGGCTTCATTGATGGCCACGGCACCCACATACCCCACGAAAGCCGACGAGGGGTCCAGATATCCAACCAAGCCTTTGTATTCCGGTTTGAGCAAATCGTTCCAGGAGGTAGGCACGGGTATATCGCCCAAGGCCGATTTGTTGACCATGATGCCCATGGTGCCGGAGTGAATGGCAAACCAATGGCCCTGCGGATCTTTTAAGCCTTCCGGAATCTGCTCCCAGCCTTTGGGCTTGTAGGCCTGCGTCACGCCTTCTTTCTGGGCCTGAATAGCAAAGGTAATGCCCAGATAGGTCACATCGGCCACGGGGTTGGCCGATTCGGCAACCAGTTGAGCCAGCGACTGGCCCGAGTTCTTGTTGTCAGGAGGAACGGTAATGCCGGTGTGCTGTTTGATGGCTTCGATCTGGCTGGCCCAGTCAGCCCATTCAGGTGGGCAGTTGTAGCAAATGGCCGTCTGTGCGGCGGCCGCATTGCCCAATGTCAGCATGGCCAATGGCAATGCGACGCGGCAGGCCAAGGTGCTCAAAATATGTTTCATGGTTGGTCACTCCAGTCAGTAAGTGGGGCTAAATAAAGCCGGCATGGCTAGTAAGCAAGGGGTGTTGAGGGAAAATTTTGTTGGGCGGAAGGCACAGCATCATCAAGGTGCCCGCAGTGGAAACGGAGAGGGGGCGCAGGATTCGCCTTGATCAAAGGTGTAGGGCAGGAATATGGACTCCTGCGCGGGGACAGGCTGCTGTTGAGCAATCGCATTCAGGAGCAAAGCAATACACTGGCGACCCATTTCCTCATTGGGCTGCACAATGGTGGCGGGGCGGGGGAACAAGTCTGCTCCTAAACCAATGCCGTCAAAGCCGATGATGCTGATGTCCTGGGGTACGCGTAAACCGATCTGCTGGGCGGTTCGCAGACAGCGAATTGCAATCAAGTCATTGGAGCCAATGACGGCGGTAGGCCGGTCCGTCTGGCGCAAAAGCCGGGCGACGCTGGCAAGATGCACGCCGTCAGCAGGCTGTGTTTGCTCCTGACCCATAAAAGGTACTTCCAGCAGTGGCAAGGGGACCAAGCCGGCACTTTCCATTCCTTTGAGGTAACCGCAGCTGCGTTGTTGAGCCCGGTCCGAGACATGTAAATGTCCGCTCACCATGGCAATACGGCGATGCCCTTGGGTGGCAAGGTGATCAATCAGTTCAATCATGGCTTGTTCGCCATTGACGCTTACGCACGGGTGTTCGGGATGCTGGTTATAGGCCAGCACATAGGGGCAGGGTGTGGTGCTCAAGCGTTCCAATGCCGGGGAGGTGGCCGGATTCGAGACCACGAGCACAATGCCTTCTACATTGCTGGCCAACAGCAGAGCTACGGCCTGAGATTCCCGCTCAACGTCGTATTCCGTAAAAAAGGGCAAGATGGCGTAGCCGGCACGGGTGGCGGTATCGGCAATTCCTTTCAGGCACTCGGCAAAGACGGGGTTCAGCAACGTAGGCAAGACTACGCCAATCACTCGGCTGCGTTGGCTACGCAGGCTGCGGGCCGAGGCATTGGGTTGATAGCCCAGGGCCTGGATGGCGGCTTGCACACGCTGCAAGGTCTTGTCGCCCACCTTTTCAGGCTCATTGATAACGCGCGATACCGTGGCAACCGATACCTGCGCGGCTTTGGCAACATCCAGGATTCCAACATTGGCCATGACATTCAGCCGTCAAAATGAAAACGATTACATTTGAACAAAGGCATATGTCAGGCAAATGACGGTTCAGTTTTTTTTGTCAGCTTGGCTGAAGGTAGCCCATCGGGTTTTGCGGCAGGCAGCGATGCTGTCCAACAAAATTGATGCCACTTATACGAGCCGGATTTGAAACAGATCCTGGTCTTGATGCGGCGGATTCTACAGTGGGTTCTCCTGAGCAACAGGCCTGCGCGGTCAGGCTTTCACGTCATGAAACCCATTCTTGTTTTGTAGCACGAGGCTACACAAGGGCCAGGTGTTTTACTGGATTATCTGGAGAAAAACGGCCTTTGCTATCAACGATTGATGTCACCGCTGGAGGGCGGGGCGCCGGCATCCGCACGTGATTACAGTGGGGTTGTCGTGCTGGGCTGTTCAACTGGCATTACGACACTTTTCAAATTCCTTCGGGGGCCAGCCGGACGTTGTCCGGCCCTCATTGCCTGAATAAAGGCTTTTGCCTGGGCCCGCATTGGGCTTTTCAAGGCCACCTGGAAGTAACCGCCGATAGCATCCGACAGTGGTGCAATTACGGTCGCCACGAGCTGGAGCAGGTGTACGGTCCGGCGGCCCAGGATGCGGAGCATATCTTGTCGGGCCTGGATCAGCATCTAAGCACCTTGCACCTTATTGCCAGACAGACCTATCAACGCTGGACAGACCAGTTGCTGGAACGAGCTGGTGCCGTCCGAGCCCAAATCCATATGCCGTCTTTATACGCGGGCCAGTAAACACTGCTCTGAATTTATGCCGCCACTCCTAGACTTTCTCTGTCTGCTGCAAGTCAGCATTGATCGGGAGTTCGGGATGAGTGCGTCTTTTTTTACGGTTCTGGCAGGAGGGGTTTCTCTGGGGCTGTTTATCTATTTGTTCTATGCCTTGCTCAAGGCCGAAAAATTCTAGGTTCAGGCCAGCAAGTGTTCATTGTTTGGAGCAGGTGTGCACATGAGTGATTTTCTATTTTTAGCGTTGCTATTCGCATTCTTTGTGATGGCGATCGGATTTGTTGTTGGTCTTGAGAAACTGTAAGAGGGGCTGTCATGCTGGAAGATCTGATGCAGTTTCTACTTATTCTGGCCGTCTCTACGGTCTTGCTAGTGGTGGTGGGCAAATGGATTGCCCATTTTTTCAGCAGCCCGAAACACAGTTTGGTGGAGCGCGGTACGTATCGGCTGTTAGGGGTCAATCCTGAGGAGAAAATGGCCTGGAAGCAATATGGTCTGGCACTTTTATTGAGTAATGCGGCCATGTTGCTTCTGGGATATGTTCTTTTGCGGATACAGGCTTGGATTCCAGGTGATGGCCTGCAGCGTGCCGCACAAACGCCAGACCTGGCTTTTAATACGGCGGTGTCTTTTACGACCAATACCAATTGGCAGGCCTATTCAGGCGAATCCAGCCTGTCCAACTTTTCTCAAATGGCGGCCATCACCTTTCTGATGATGATCAGTGCCACCACGGGGTTGGCAGCGGCAGGTGGTTTCATCCGTGGTTTAAGCCGTAAAAGCGCGGCGGATATTGGCAATTACTGGGTGGATTTCACCCGTTCCTTGTACCGTTTGCTTCTGCCGTGCAGTTTTGTGCTGGCCTTGTTTTATATCTGGCAAGGCATGCCGCAAACACTGAGTTCTGATGTCGTGGTCAACACGCTGGAAGGACTCAAGCAGCAGATTGCTCTGGGACCTGTGGCCAGTCTTGAAAGCATCAAGCATGTGGGAACGAATGGGGGCGGCTTTTTCGGCATGAATGCAGCCCATCCATTTGAAAATCCTACGCCGCTGACCAATACCGTGCACATGCTCAGCATGTTGCTGGTGCCCTCGGCCCTGACCTATGCCTTTGGCTCCATGTTGGCTCGTCGTCGCCAGGGATGGGCCTTTTTTGGGGCCTTTCTGGTGATGTTCATCGGTTTTCTGTCACTGATTTACAGCGCCGAGCAGGCCGGTAATCCTTTGCTGACCCCCTTGGGGGTGGATCAGACCCCAAGCAGCACCATGGGCGGTGGCAATCTGGAGGGTAAAGAACTGCGTTTCGGTGTTGCCCAAAGCAGTATGTTCGCCACGGTGACCACCGCAGCGACTACGGGTTCGGTCGACGCCATGCATGCTTCGTTGACCCCTTTGGGTGGCTTGGTGCCGATTGCCCAAATGATGCTGAACAATGTCTTTGGTGGGATAGGCGTGGGCTTTATCAGCCTGGTCAGCTACGCCATTTTGACGGTGTTTTTGGTGGGCATGATGATAGGGCGCAGTCCGGAGTTTTTGGGCAAGAAGATCGAGGCGCGGGAGATGAAGTACGTGATGCTCGCCATGCTGGCGCACGCCTTCAGCATTCTGGGCTTTACGGCCTTGGCCAGCGTACTGCCGTCCACCATGGATAGCCTCTCGAACATGGGGCCGCATGGTTTCAGCGAAGTGTTGTACGCCTACACCTCGGGTACGGCCAATAACGGTTCGGCCTTTGCCGGTTTCAATGCGAATACGCCTTTCTTCAACACCACGATCGGGCTGGCCATGCTGGTTGGGCGGTATCTGACTTTATTGCCGTTGCTGGCTCTGGCCGGTGTGCTGGCGGCCAAACAAGCCGTTCCTGCGGGTCCAGGAACCTTGTCGACGGCCACCCCTTTGTTTACCGGCCTGTTGATTTTCGTGGTCCTGGTGGTGGGCGGCCTGACTTTTCTGCCTGCTCTGGCGCTGGGCCCGATTGTGGAGCACCTGTTGATGCTCGATGGCATTACTTTTTGAGGATTGACTGTCATGTCTACCCATCAATTTATGGTTTCAAGTCCAGTGGCACCGACGGTGAAAAGCCTGTTGCGTCCCGTGTTGCTGTCGGCTGTGTTCTTTATGCTTCTGACCGGTATTGCCTATCCCTTGGCAACGACCGTCATCGGGACGGCTTTGTTCCCGGAACAGGCAAAGGGCAGCTTGATTGAGCGTGATGGCCAAGTCGTGGGTTCACGCCAGATTGGCCAGTATTTCAGCCAGCTCGAGTATTTTCATGGGCGTCCCAGTGTGACCCTGGGTGTGGACCCTTCAGATCCATCCGATAGTATCTCGCAGCCCTATAACGCCGCCGCTAGCGGGGGCAGCAATCAAGGGGCATTAAGCAAGAATTTGCTCAATGCTGTGGCAGAACGCAGCAAGGCATATCGCCTGATGAATGGTTTGGCAGAGGATGCCCCCGTGCCTGTGGATGCCGTGACAGCGTCGGCATCGGGTCTGGACCCTCATATTTCGGTGGCCAATGCCCGTTTGCAGGCAGTGCGTATTGCCAAGGTGCGCGGCATATCGCTGGAACAGGTGCTGGTCTTGGTTGATCGTTATACCCATGCTCGTCAACTGGGTGTACTGGGTGAACCACGTGTGCAGGTCCTGGAGCTAAATCTTGCGCTGGATATGGCCAAGAGTAACCAGCCCGTTGTGCGTTAGGAGCAGGTGTCAATATGTCTATTACTGATCTGAAAGCCCCGCAAGAGTCCGAGCGTTCGACGGCATTTCAGGCCGTGCCCTGGGGCACGGTGTGCAAGGAAGCCTTCAAGAAATTGTCGCCTCGGGTGCAGTTCAAGAACCCGGTGATGTGTGTGGTGTATCTGGGCAGTATCGTCACTAGCTTGCTGGGCGTGCAGGCCTTGATGGGGCAGGGTGAGGCCCCCGCTGGATTTATCTGGTCTATTGCAGCCTGGCTGTGGTTTACGGTTCTGTTTGCCAATGCGGCCGAAGCGGTGGCAGAAGGCCGGGGTAAAGCGCAGGCTGATGCGCTGCGTTCTACGCGCAAGCGGGTCATGGCCAAGGTTCTGAAAGACCCCGCCCGTGATAGCCGTGCCTGGCCTGTCCCCAGCGACGAACTGCTGCCCGGTGCCTATGTGCTGGTGGAAGCGGGCCAGATTATTCCGGCTGACGGCGAAGTGCTGCAGGGGGCAGCGTCGGTAGACGAGTCCGCCATTACGGGTGAATCGGCGCCGGTTATCCGGGAATCGGGGGGCGACTTTTGCTCGGTGACGGGTGGGACGCGAGTCCTGTCGGACTGGATCGTGATGCGGGTTACCGCTAAACCGGGTGAGGCTTTTCTGGATCGCATGATTGCGATGGTGGAGGGCGCCAAGCGCGGCAAGACGCCGAACGAGATTGCCTTGAATATCTTGCTGGTCGCCCTGACACTGATCTTCTTGCTGGTATGCGTTACCTTACTGCCTTTCTCCAGCTTTGCGACGGCGCTGACCGGACAGGGCTCGCCCGTCACGATGACTGCTTTGATTGCCCTATTGGTTTGCTTGATTCCGACTACCATCGGTGCCTTGCTGTCGGCGGTAGGTGTCGCCGGGATGAGCCGCATGATGAAAGCCAATGTGCTGGCCAGCTCGGGCCGCGCTATCGAGGCGGCAGGAGACGTGGATGTTTTGCTGCTGGACAAGACAGGCACCATTACGCTGGGTAATCGGGAGGCCTCGGCCTTTTTGCCCGCGCCGCAGGTATCGGAACAAGTCTTGGCCGATGCAGCCCAATTAGCCTCGCTGGCGGACGAGACCCCCGAAGGACGCTCCATTGTGGTGCTGGCCAAGCAGCTTTTCAATTTGCGTGGTCGTCAATTGCAGGGCGCGCAGACTATTGCCTTTAGCGCCCATACCCGCATGAGCGGCATTGATATTGAGGGTCGCCAGATCCGTAAAGGAGCGGCCAATACCATGCGCGCGCATATTGAATCTCAGGGCGGTGTGTTTCCCCGCGAATTGGACACCTTGGTCAATGAGGTGGCTCGGCGCGGCAGCACACCGCTGGTCGTTACCGAGGGCAATAAGGCGCTGGGTGTGGTGGAGCTCAAGGATATCGTCAAAGGCGGTATCAAGGAGCGCTTTGCCGAGTTGCGCGCCATGGGTATCAAGACCGTGATGATTACCGGGGATAACAAGCTGACCGCCGCTGCAATCGCTGCTGAGGCCGGGGTGGATGACTATCTGGCCGAAGCCACGCCCGAGGACAAGCTGCAATTGATTCGGCGCTATCAAGATGAAGGTCGCCTGGTGGCCATGACTGGCGACGGCACGAATGATGCGCCTGCTCTGGCGCAGGCCGATGTGGCTGTTGCGATGAACAGCGGCACCCAGGCGGCCAAAGAGGCCGGCAATATGGTGGATCTGGACAGCAACCCCACCAAGCTCTTGCGGGTGGTGGAAGTGGGCAAGCAGATGATCATGACGCGTGGTGCTCTGACCACCTTCAGTATTGCCAATGATCTGGCCAAGTACTTTGCGGTTATTCCTGCGGCTTTTGTGGTCACGTATCCTGCTTTGGGTGCCTTGAATGTGATGCAGCTGCATAGTCCGGCTAGCGCCATCCTGTCGGCAGTCATTTTCAACGCCTTGATCATCATCGCCTTGATTCCTTTGGCCTTGCAGGGTGTGAAGTATCGGCCCGAACCGGCCAGCCGTTTGCTGAAACGCAACTTGCTGATTTACGGCTTGGGCGGACTGATTGCGCCTTTTATCGGTATCAAACTCATTGACTTGCTGCTGACGCCGTTTTTCGGATAAGAGCGTAAGATCAATAGCAATTTTCTGGATGGAGTGTGCAGATTCATGTCACTTGAGGATAGGCCGGACCCAGATACGCTGTTGCAGGTGATTGGCGAGGATCCGCACCAGCCTCGTCGCGGGCAGCTCAAGATTTTCTTCGGCGCTTGTGCGGGCGTAGGGAAAACCTACGCCATGCTCAAGGAGGCGCATCAACGCCAGTCCGAAGGGATGTCCGTGGCCATTGGGATTGTGGAAACCCACGGTCGTCAGGAAACCCAGGCCCTGGTTGACGGTTTGCCCGTACTGGCGCGCAAGGCGTATCAGCGGCAGGGGCGGGTGGTGACGGAATTTGACCTGGATGCGGCCTTGGCGTCGGGCTATCAGTTGCTGCTGGTGGACGAGCTGGCGCACTCCAATCTCGAGGGTAGCCGTCATGCCAAACGCTGGCAGGATGTGGAGGAATTGCTGGATGCGGGTATTGATGTGTATACCGCGCTCAATGTGCAGCATCTGGACAGCCTGAATGAGGTGGTGGGTGGCATTGTCGGGGTACGGGTTAGAGAGACGGTGCCAGACCGGATTTTTGATCGTGCGGCGGATGTCCTGCTGGTGGATCTGCCTCCAGACGATTTGTTGTCTCGCCTGAGCGCGGGCAAGGTGTATCTGGCCGACTCGGTGGCCCACGCACGCCAGAATTTTTTTCGTCGCGGCAATCTGATTGCTTTGCGTGAGCTGGCCTTGCGTCGCGTGGCGGATCGGGTCAATGCCGATGTGCATGTCTACCGAATCTCCCATGCCATACGAACTGTCTGGCCCACGCGCGAGCTGTTAATGGTTTGCGTCAGCGCCGAGAGTGCCCAGGAGGCTCTGATTCGGGAGGGGGCGCGCTTGGCGCAGCAATGGCAGACCCCCTGGATTGTGCTGCATGTGGATACGCCGCAGGAAAGTGGGCAGATCAAGGCGCAGGAAGCATTGGTGCGTTTGGCTGCCAGTGCCCAGCATGCGGGAGCCGAGTTTGCCAATATTGCCGGGCAGGATGTGGCGCAGACGATTCTGGCCTATGCCCGTCAGCGCAATGTCACCAAGCTGATTCTGGGGAACTCTTCAGCGCGCTCTGTCTGGCCCTGGCGCACCAGCCTGTTCGAGCGCCTGGCCCGCAGCAATCCTGAAATTGGTTTGCTGCTCCTGCGTATGGATACGGTTCAGCGACCTATCCGGCCTTTGGAGCTGGAACAGCCCATGGTGCAGGGTAAGGCCTTGTTCATTGCCTCACTTATTTGCGTTGTGACCACCTTGTTGGCCGAGCAGCTTTTATCCTTTTTTGATCTTTCCAACGTCATCATGCTGTTCCTGATCACGGTGGTCTTTATCGCTTTGCGGTTGGGACGGCTGGCGGGGGCTTGGGCATCTTTGCTGTCAGTGGCTTTTTTTGATTTTTTCTTTGTTGAGCCGCGCTACTCTTTCTCTGTCACCGACACTCAATACGTGTTTACCTTTGGCGTCATGCTGGTTGTGACGCTGATTATTGGCCAGTTGGCTGCCAAGCTGCAGGCCGAGGCCCGGGCTGCGCGTGATGGGGAGCGTCGTGCAGCGGCGTTAACGCGTGTCAGTCGGGATTTGGCGGGGGCTTTGGCCCTGGAGCAGGTTCTGGCGGTCTGCCGCGATACGTTGGAGCCTTTGTTTGAGATGCAGGTGGTGCTGGTGGTACCGGATCAACAGAACCAACTGGTGGCAACCCGCCACACCGGCTTTGTGGAGTTGTCAGTAGCGCAATGGGTGTTTGATCACATGGAAGCAGCCGGTAATGGTACGGAGACCCTGAACGGCGCCAGTGCCTTGTACCTGCCCTTGAAAGGCCCGATGGCCCCACGGGGTGTCTTGGTGGTGCAGTCCGGGGCTGCGGCCTCGTTAAGCACGCCTGACGGACGGCGTTTGCTGGATGCCTGTTGTTTTATCTTGGCTCAGGCCCTGGAGCGGATTCATTACGTGGAAATTGCCCAGGATACCGTGCTGCGCATGGAGGGGGAGAAAATGCGTAATGCCCTGTTGTCCGCGGTCTCGCACGATTTGCGTACCCCCTTGACTGTGATTCGGGGTTTGGCTGAAACATTGGAGCAGCCCAAGGGCTTAAGCGAGGCGGAGCGCACGGATATTGCCCATTCCATCCGTATTGAGTCTGACGAACTGCGTCGCCAGGTATCTAACTTGCTGGATTTGGCGCGTATGCAGAATGAAGGGGTCAAGCTGCATAAGGAGTGGCATGCTTTGGGCGAGATTGTAGGGATTGCTGTTGCCCGCTGTGCAACCGCCTTGCAGCCCCGCAAAATTGTGACCGAGTTCGCTGCAGACCTGCCCTTGGTCGAGGTGGACGGTGTGATGTTGGAGCGGGTGGTGACGAACTTGCTGGATAATGCCGCCAAATATACCCCCACTACCAGCACGATCTCGCTACGTGGCCTATGTTCTGGCCAATCCATGTATTTACTGATGAGTGATGATGGCCCTGGCCTGCCGCCTGGTGATCCCGAGCGTTTGTTTGAGACGTTTACGCGGGGCTACAAGGAGTCTTCGGTGGCAGGGGTAGGGTTAGGTTTGGGGTTATGCCGAACAATTATCGCCGCGCATGGTGGTACGATCAGCGCCAAGCCGCGTCAGCCTCATGGGGTGATCTTCGAAATCCGTCTGCCTTGGAAAGCGGCTCCCCATATGGATGATGACGAACGACTGATATGAACAAAACCCAGATCTTGATTGTGGAGGACGAATCCAATATTCGTCGTTTTGTACGGATTGCCTTGGAGCAGGAGGGGATGTCCGTCATTGAGGCCAGTACGCTGGCGCAGGCGCGCATGGATGCGGCAACCCGTCGCCCCGATCTGATGATTGTGGATCTGGGTCTGCCCGATGGCGACGGCAAGGACTTGATTCACGATCTGCGAAGTTGGGTCTACTCGCCCATTCTGGTCTTGTCCGCGCGTGATCGGGAAGAGGAAAAAGTGGCGGCTTTGAATGCGGGCGCGGATGATTATCTGGTCAAACCTTTTGGGGTGCCGGAGTTACTGGCCAGAATTCGGGCCTTGTTGCGGCGTTCTCAATTAGTCCCGATTGCACAGGCAGCCTCGTCGCAGGTTCGCTTCGGGAGTGTCCATGTCGATCTGGCGTCCCATGAGGTCTCCCGTGATGGCGAGGCGGTGCATTTAACGCCAATCGAGTTTCGCTTGTTGACGGCTTTGATTCGGGGCCATGGCAAGGTGTTGACGCACCAGCATCTGTTGCATGAAACATGGGGAGCGGCTTATTCGGATCGGCCCCATTATTTGCGGGTGTATATGATGCAGTTGCGCCAAAAACTGGAAGAGGATGCGGCACAGCCCAAGCATCTGCTGACGGAGTTGCAGGTTGGTTACCGATTGGCGGGGTTGGAGGTCGACGAATAGGGATGGGTGCGCTGTGCTGAGCATCGGTGGCGAAGTGCAGCACAGGGACAGAGTCTGGCTGTAGTAACTTGCAGTTGGTATCGTCGCGGCACTGAGCAGAGCCGTCGTGTCGCGTCGTTTACATGAAGCAGGTTAGATTTCGCCCTATTGAAATCATCTTTAAGCGATTACTTCAATGATGGCCTGGATACATGTATGCGCCGTTGTTGCGCAAAAAAGGGGATGCTGAGCATCCCCTTTTGTCAGCAATGAGCTGTCTGCTCTGGCCGCCGCGTTTAGGCTTCCAAACGACCCAGAATCAGGAATTCCATCAATGCTTTTTGTACGTGTAAGCGGTTTTCAGCTTCGTCCCAGACCACGCTTTGTGGGCCGTCGATGACTTCGCCGGTGACTTCTTCACCACGGTGAGCGGGTAAACAATGCATGAAGATGGCGTCAGGAGCAGCCACATCCATCATTTCCTGATCCACACACCAATCGGCAAAGGCTTTGCGACGCTCTTCGTTTTCGGCCTCGTAGCCCATGCTGGTCCACACGTCGGTGGTGACCAGATGTGCGCCCTTGCAGGCTTCCAGCGGGTCGTCAAACTCACGCAGGACACTGGCGTCCGGGTTGCCTGTGCGATCCGACTCCAGGTGGTAGCCGTTAGGGGCGGATACATGCAGGGTGAAGCCCAGGATTTCCGCCGCTTGCAGCCAGGTGTAGGCCATATTGTTGGCGTCCCCAATCCAGGCTACGGTCTTGCCCTTGATATCGCCACGATGTTCGATAAAGGTGAAGATGTCGGCCAGAATCTGGCAAGGGTGGAATTCGTTGGTCAGGCCATTGATGACCGGCACGCGCGAATGGGAGGCAAAGCGTTCCAGACGGGTTTGCTCGAAGGTGCGAATCATGACGATATCGACCATGCGCGAAACCACGCGGGCGGTATCTTCAATGGGTTCGGAGCGGCCTAGCTGCGAGTCGGTAGTGGTCAGGTGAATAACCGAACCGCCTAGCTGATACATACCGGCTTCAAAGGAAACACGGGTGCGGGTGCTGGCTTTTTCAAAAACCATCGCCAGGGTGCGGTCGTGCAATGTGTGGTGCGGCTGATAGCGTTTGAACTTGTCTTTGATCAGGCGTGCGCGTTCCAGCACATATAAAATTTCGTCGTGGGAAAAGTCGCGAAATTGCAGAAAGTGCCGAAGCGGTCCTGCTTGCACGATGGCATCCATAAAAAAATCCTGCGGATAAAGAAAGCCATCTTAACCTGTCCAGCTATTTAGAGCAAAGCCGGCCTGCGTAAGACAAGGGGAATTGGCTTGGTTTTAGGATAAAAAGAAGGGGCAAGGTAATGATTGGCAATAAATTGTCAAGTGGCTAATTTATTGAATCCCGGGCTTTGCCTGGCCGCGATCGGATACAATGCGGAGCGAGAAAGGAAAAGGTGCAGCCTACCTGAACTGCACGATGAGTGATCAATTGTTATGACAGAGCCAGTGAAGCAACTTGTAATCCATGGTGTGACCCGGCAGGATCAGCGATTTCGTCCCAGTGATTGGGCAGAACGTTTGGCCGGGGTAATGTCTCAGTTCCGTCCGGCTGGGGCGATGGGAGGGCATCTGACGTATTCGCCCTATGTGGTGCCGCGATTGATTGACGGCGTGCGCTGTGTGGTGGTGGATGCACGCTTGCGGGAGCTGGAACCTTTGGCCTGGAAATTCGTCTGTGGCTTTGCGGAAGATAATAATTTAAAAACCAGCGGCATTGATCCCAGCAATATGGGCCCTGTCGACTCCTGATGGAGACAGCGCATTCATCAAATCGCCATCGGTAAAACGGTAGGCGATTTGTTTTTTATACGGCAAGTCGTGTTAGTACTTTGCCGGTTTTTTGATACTGCAATATATTGTCCAGCGCAAGCGAGAGCATGGCTTCGCGTGTCTCGTGTGTCGCGCTGGCCGTGTGTGGCGCCAGTACAACCTGGTTCAGGTCGCGCAAGGCTTGGGGAACCAGGGGTTCGTTTTCGAATACATCCAGCCCAGCGGCGCCCAGCCGTCCTTCTTGCAGGGCGGCAATCAGTGCGCTTTCATCCACCACACTGCCCCGGGCGATATTGACCAAAATCCCTTTGGGCCCCAAAGCGTTCAGCACGTCAACGTTGATCAACCCACGTGTCTCGTCGCCACCAACGGCTGCGACCACCATGATGTCAGCCCAGTGGGCCAGTTCGATCAGGGAAGGTTCGTAGTGCCAGGGAACGTCGTGACGCGGACGGCGATTGTGATAGCGTAGTGCCATATCAAATCCACTGGCTCGGCGGGCAATGGTCTGGCCAATGCGGCCCAGGCCCACAATCCCCAGTTTTTTGCCGCTGACCCGAGTACCCAGTCCAAAACCATTGGGGCTGTCCCACAGGCCGGCACGTACGTAACGGTCGGATTCTGTCACCCGGCGGGCGGCATCCAGCATTAAGGCCCAGGCCATATCGGCCACGCAATCGTTCAAGACATCAGGGGTGGTACTGATCTGGATGCCACGTTGTTGGGCGGCTTGCACGTCGATGGCGTCGTAGCCTACCCCGACGCTGCAAATTGCTTTCAAAGCGGGCAGGCGGTTTATCAGGGCGGCGGGCGTGGGGGTGACGGCGCTGGTCAGCAGTACCTGTACGCGTTCGATCTGTTCGGCGCAGAGCTGGTTCAGGTCCGGGAGGGTAATGCGCTCGAAATGACGATCGATTTCGTCAAAAGAAGGGTGCTGGGCCAAAGATGCCAGTTGCAGCACGATAGGACGTGTCATGGGGACTCGCTGATGAACAAGCAAATCCATAACTTAGCATGATTGGCCTGCATGTTCAGGCAATGGTTTTGTGGCTAATAAAAAAGGGGTGCTAAGCACCCCCTTTCTAACTGGTTTTTAGGCCAGAGCCGATTAAACCATTAAAAATCTTCAGCAATCAGGCCAGGGCCTTGATCGCAGCAGACAGGCGGCTCTTGTGGCGGGCAGCCTTGTTTTTGTGAATGATGTTCTTGTCGGCAACGCGATCAATGATGCTGGTCGCTTTGCGGAAAACTTCGTTAGCAGCGGTTTTGTCGCCGGCGTCAATGGCCTGACGAACGCGCTTGATAGCGGTACGCAGCATGGAACGGATGCTGGCGTTGTGTTTGTTGCGAGCCACTGCTTGGCGGGCGCGCTTGCGTGCTTGTGCGGAATTAGCCATTTTTAGTAAAGCCTAAGTTTTAAAGTTTAATCGGCAAAGACAATTATTCTAGGACACTAAGCCCGCTTTGTAAAGTAAGAGGGGCGAATGCCTACGATAAACAACATGCCGAAATAAGAAATGCCGCTGGCAAGCAACACGCCACCTAAATACAGCACACGCAGCAGGGGTGTGGCTCCCAGGCTGATCCAGTCGATATAGCGGTCAGCCAGCACAAGGACGGCGGCAAGGGCGGCCAGCGCAGGAATCATCTTCAGGAAAAAGCGTAACCAGTCATGATTGGGCTGATAAATCCCGCGTTTGCGCAGCATGACCAGCAAGGTCAGTGCATTGACAGTCGCGCCCAGGCCAATCGACAAGGCCAGTCCGGCATGGGCAAAGGTGGGCACCAGCAGCAGATTGAAGAGTTGGGTAATGATCAGTACGGCAATGGCAATGCGTACCGGGGTGCGAATATCCTGGCGGGCGTAAAAACCGGGGGCCAGAATCTTGATGGCCAGCAGACCGACCAAACCAACCGAATACGCGCCCACCGCCAGCTTGGTCTGGGCCACGTCAGCAGCGGCAAACGCACCGTAGTGGAACAGGGTGGCGACCAGACCATCGGACAGCATGGCCATGCCCAGCGCGGCTGGCAGGCCCAGCAGCAGAACCAGGCGCAGGCCCCAGTCCAGCAAGCTGCTGTAATTCTGGTCATCTTTATTGGCGTGGGCAGCCGACAGTTTGGGCAGCAAGACCGTGCCTAGCGCCACCCCGAGCAGGGCGGTGGGAAATTCCATCAGGCGATCGGCAAAGGACAGCCAGGTCACGCTGCCTGACTGCAGCCAGGTGGCAATATTGGTATTGATCAGCAGGGAAATCTGCGCCACGGATACCCCCAAAATGGCGGGCAGCATCTGTTTAAGAATGCGTTGCACGATGGGGTCGCGGCGCGCTTGACCCAGTCGTAGCGAGAATCGTGGCAACAGGCCCAGACGAGCCAGTGCGCTCCATTGCACCAGCAATTGGGCCAGACCCCCTATCATGACCCCAACGGCCAGCGCATAAATCGGCGTGTCCATGTACTGCACCAGAAACAGGCTGGCGCCAATCATGGACAGATTCAGCAGGATAGGGGTGAAGGCCGGCACCGCAAAGCGGCTCCAGGTATTGAGTACGGCAGACGCAAACGCCACCAGCGACATGCAGATGATGTAGGGGAACATCATCCGCGTCATGGTGATGGCGGCACCAAATTCGGTTTGTCGTTCAGGGGCGGTCAAACCGCTGGCCATGGCGCTGACCACCCAAGGGGCGGCCAGGATACCGACGGCCGTGACCAGCATGACGGCAAAGGTCAGCAACAGGGCAACGCGGTCCAGCAATTGCTGCACCTTGTCGTGTTCGTGCTCTTTACGCGCCTGGCCCAGGATGGGCACAAAGGCTTGCGAAAACGCCCCTTCTGCAAACAGACGTCGCAGCAGATTGGGAATGCGAAATGCGACCCAGAAAGCGTCGGTAAGCGGGCCCGCCCCAAAGGCGCGGGCAATCAGGATGTCGCGTGCCAGTCCGGTGATGCGAGACAGGAGCGTCAGGCCACTAATCGTGGCCGCCGAGCGAAACAAACCCATTGGAGCCGATACAGAAAGTTATTTTGGTGCCATACGGATGGCGCCATCCAGACGGATGGTTTCGCCATTGAGCATTTCATTATTGATGATGCTTTGCACCAGTTGGGAGAAATCTTCAGGGCGACCCAGGCGCGAGGGGAACGGAATGCTGGCCGCCAGGGAGTCCTGAACTTCCTGAGGCATGGCAAACATCATCGGGGTGCCAAAGATGCCGGGAGCAATGGTCATGACGCGAATGCCGGTTTGTGCCAGGTCACGTGCCAGCGGCAGGGTCAAGCCGACCACACCAGCCTTGGAGGCACCGTAAGCCGCTTGGCCAATCTGGCCGTCATAGGCGGCTACCGAAGCCGTATTGATCAGCACGCCACGCTCGCCCGATGCTTCAGGCGTGTTGTTGCTCATGGCGGCGGCGGCCAGACGACACATATTGAAGGTGCCGACCAGGTTGATCATGACGGTTTTCTGGAACAGGTCCAGCGTGTGGGGCCCATTCCGACCTACGGTACGTGAGGCAGGTGCCACGCCGGCACAGTTGATCAGTCCGAACAGGGGGCGGCTGCTGTCCTGGCAAGCCAGATCCACGACGGCCTGGGCATCTTGCTCGGAAGTGACATCACAGCGTTGATAATGCTGACCCAGCTCCTGGGCCAACGCTTGACCGGCCTCGTCCTGAATGTCGGCAATGATCACGCGGGCGCCGTTTTGAACCAGCATACGCACGGTGCCTGCGCCCAGACCCGATGCGCCGCCCGTGACAATAAAAGTCTTGTTATTGATTTGCATGAGCTTGTCTCCCTTGAATAATAAACAACCGGCCCTTTGGGGCCGGTTGAGTCTTGACTGGTTTAGCTTGCCAAGGCGTCCACAATGCGCTGGCGGATCTCATCGACGCTGCCAACGCCGGAAATCTTGCGGTAAGTCGGCGCTTGCGGGTCGCCGGTGGCTGACCATTGCGAGTAGTAATCGACCAGAGGGCGGGTCTGCTCGCGATAGACAGACAAGCGGTGGCGTACGGTTTCTTCGCGGTCATCGTCGCGTTGGAGCAAGGGTTCGCCAGTCACATCGTCCACACCGGGTGTTTTGGGTGGATTGAAGGTGACGTGGTAGCTACGTCCGCTGGCTGCGTGGATACGGCGGCCACTCATGCGCTCAATGATGCTTTCTTCCGGCACGTCGATTTCAATCACGAAGTCCAGTTTGACCTGAGCATCCTTCAAGGCGTCAGCCTGGGGAATGGTGCGCGGGAAGCCGTCGAACAGGTAGCCGGGCTCACAGTCTGCTTCTTTCAGACGATCACGTACCAGGCCGATGATGATGTCATCGGAGACCAGGCCACCGGCGTCCATGATTTTTTTGGCTTCTACGCCCAACGGGGACTGGGCTTTGACAGCGGCACGCAACATATCGCCCGTGGAAATTTGTGGAATACCAAATTTCTCGGTGATGAAAGCAGCCTGAGTGCCTTTGC
Source organism: Alcaligenes faecalis (assembly GCF_041521385.1). Classification (NCBI taxonomy): domain Bacteria; kingdom Pseudomonadati; phylum Pseudomonadota; class Betaproteobacteria; order Burkholderiales; family Alcaligenaceae; genus Alcaligenes; species Alcaligenes faecalis. The sequence continues at coordinate 3,612,714 of NZ_CP168006.1, forward strand.
CGGCACCAGGGGGCCCGAGCAGTATAAGTCGCATGAATTCCTCCAGGAAATGCGTCGATCCGATTCACGCTTCAACATGATGCGTTGCAGCATAATGAGCGCATTTTTTATTCGGATAGCGCAGAAAAAAGATCTTTTATAACCGATTTGCGAAGTGAGCGCGTACTCTTTCCAGGTCTTGTTCGGTGTCTACCCCGGCTGCAGGAATCTCCTGGAGGCGGTGAACCATAATCTGGAAGCCGTTTTCCATGGCTCGCAACTGCTCCAGAGACTCGAAGTGCTCCAGCGGCCCACGCGGTAGCTGGGCGTACTGCTGCAGGAAGCGATTTCGGTACGCGTACAGGCCAATATGGTGCAATGCGGGAAGCCCGTCGGCCAGTATCCGTTCGCCATTGGCCAGTGCGTCGCGGGCCCAGGGCATGGGGGCGCGGGAAAAGTACAGGGCGCGGCCTTGCAGGTCGCACACCACTTTCACCGCATTGGGATTGAACAGCGTCTCGGCGTTCTTGATGGGCGCGGCCAGCGTGGCGATATCCGCCGGTTCGCTACGAGCCAGCAGTGCGGCGGCGGCCTGGATGTGCTCGGGCTGGATCAGGGGTTCGTCACCTTGCACATTGACCACGATTTCGTCCTCGGACAGCTCCAACAGGCGGGCGGCCTGGGCCAGGCGATCCGTGCCGGTCGGGTGTTCGGCGTCGGTCAGCAAGGCCTTGAAGCCGTGCGCCTGGACGGCCTCAAGCACTTGCGGCGAGTCCGTCGCCACCCACACCTGACGCGCTCCGCTCCGTGCTGCTTGCTGGGCGCAGCGCACGATCATGGGTTGGCCAGCAATGTCGGCCAAGGGCTTGTTGGGCAGGCGGGTGGAACCGAGGCGTGCGGGGATGATGACGGAAAAAGTCATATCAGTTGCTGGAAGGTTCCTGCGCGTCCAGTTGACGTGCTTCGTTGATCAGCATGGTGGGGATGCCGTCCACAACAGGGAAGGCCAGCTTGTCAGCTTTGCAAACCAGTTCCTGCTGTTCGCGGTCGTGGCGCAGTGGGCCTTTGCACAAAGGGCAGACCAGCACGTCGAGTAGGCGAGTTTCCATTATTGAACTCCGGATAAAGAGGGTGGGGTTAAGCGCCGCTTGCGCAACAGGCTGTCCAGTTCAGCAATCCAGTCCGGGCGTGAGAACTCGGGTTGGACATCGACAACCCACAGTCGTGAGTCGTTCAGGTGCTGGCATTTTACGGCGTCTTTACGGGTAATGAGTACCAGCCCGTCATGCAGGGCCTGAAAGTCCTGGGCTTGCAAGGCGGCATGGTCGGGCAGGGGGAAAGTCTGACTTAGATGCAGACCACAAGCGCGCAGCATCGAAAAAAAACGGTCGGGTTGGCCAATGGCGGCCAGGGCCTGCAGTGCTTGTTGACCGTACTCCTGCTGCCAGTCCGACCAGTTCAGGCTGCGGCCCGAACTCAGGTGCTCCACCTGGTATGGACGCAGGCTCATGCTCAGGGCGCGGCCAGGCTCAGCGGGTTGAGGGGTAGCAGGCGGTGTTTGGTCGGCCACAATCTGGCTGATCAGCCAGTCCACGCTGCGCAGGCGTTCGGGGCCTTCACGCAATGGGCCGGCTGGCAGCAGCAAGCCGTTCCCCACACCACGAGCATCCTGGACCACGACTTCCAGATCGCGTTGCAGGGCCAGATGTTGAAGGCCGTCATCCGAGATAATCAGGTCGACTGCTGGGTATTTCTTGAGTAAAGCCTGGGCAGCCAGCGCACGGCGAGGGTGGACAGCAATGGGGGCCTGGGTTTGGGCGGCAATCAAGGCAGGCTCATCACCAAATTGTTCGGCGGCTAATTTTCCTTGACCTACACGTGGGCTGGGGCCGATCTTCATGCCATACCCACGACTGACAATGCCAGGAGTCCATCCCAAAGTGCGTAATTGCTCGGTCAGCGCCAGGACAACGGGGGTCTTGCCCGCGCCACCGACGATGATATTGCCCACCACAATCACGGGCACCGGGCTGCGGTAGGATGCGCAGGGATCTTGCTCGTAGCGATGCTGCTTGCGTTGTACGAAGATTGCCGCCAGCGCGGAAAGAGGGCGCATCAAAAGACTGAACCAGCCTTTTGTTTGCCACTGCCGATGGAGCCAATCAGTCAGGTGGACGCGCACACTCATGGGGCCTGGGTCGCAAAGTGAATGCGATGGATGCCAACCTGGCGGGCGGCTTCCATGGCTTGGACCACTGCAAAGTGGGGCGCCTGGGCATCAGCCAGAATCAGCAGGCTGCTGTTCTCGTCGGTCTTTTCGGTAGACAGGGCTTGGCTAAGGGGGGAGGCGTTACTGGCGTCCAGCCACATGCCGTTCAAGGCATAGCGCCCATCCTGGCTGATGGCCAATAGCAGTTCAGCCGCCTGGGCAGCTTGGGCCTGAGCCTGGGGCAGCGACACATCCAGCTGGCGATAGCGCACGAAGGTGCTGCTGGCGGCCAGAAAAATCAGCACCACCAGTAAGACATCAATCAAGGGCACCAGATTCAGCTCCAGCGTGTCTGGGTCTTGGGCTCGGTGAAAGCGCATCAGGCAGCCCTCTGCGCCAGCAGGCGATCCAGGACACCGGCTTCTGTTTCCAGGCAATGCAGCAGGTAGTCGGCACGGCTGCGAAAGTAGCGGTGAAAGATCATGGCTGGGACAGCAATCAGAATCCCCAGGGCGGTGTTGTAGAGGGCAACGGAAATGCCACGGGCAATCAGGCTGGGGTCGCCACCTGCGGGGTCGTAGGCGGCGAAAATATCGATCATGCCAATAACCGTACCGAACAGACCCAGTAAAGGGGCAATGACGGCAATCGTGCCTAATGCCGGAATGTACTTGTTCAATTGGTAGCTGATATCTTTGCCTTCTGCTTCCACGGCGGCCTCACGCAAGGCAGGGGGCAGGTGGCGGTTCCTCAGTACGGTGGCTAATACTCGACCCAAAGGCGAGTTGTCGTACAAGCGAGGCAGGGAGTCATCCTGGATACGGTTCTGGGCCGTGAGTTCGCTGATCTGGCGTGCCAGTCCGGTCGGTAAGATCCGTTTGCTGCGCAGGGCCAGAAGGCGCTCCAGGATCAAACCCAGGGCAAGAATGGAGCAGGCCAGCAGGAACCAGACAGGCCAGCCAGCGGCATGGATCAAAGTAAGCACGAGTCGATTATCCGGTCAGGAAACAAATCAGCACTTATTGTAGAGCCCCTGTCTGCATTGCGGGAATGTTCCGGCGCGAGCGCGGTACACTTTACGGTCTTTTTCACGCAAAGTGATGCCAAACCCCTGATGTATTTGAAGTAATAGGTGTAGTGCTAAAGCTATCCACAAAAACTGTGGATAATTCTGTGCATAAAACATCCCATAGTGGCTCGGGTGGTGGTTTAGAGGTTCTCTGGTTAATTTTCGACCATCTTTGTGTTTTCGTAAATATCGTTTAATTTCAATTGCTTAGTATGATTATGTGATGTGTTCTATCAGGTATTGAGTGGAAACCATTGTCTTGGCGTCTATTTGACAAAACCATGACAGTTGTGGATACGGAGCGGTGGAAAACTAGCTCGTGGCGAGTCAAAAACAAAGAATATGATGCATTATCAAGAATCTAGAGCACCTGCGGTATGGACCGTGGCACAGTTGAACCGCCGTGTCAGCCAATTGCTGGACGAGCACATGCCGGTGGTTTGGGTCAGTGGCGAAGTATCCAACTTTACCCAGGCTGCGTCCGGGCATTGGTACTTCTCCATCAAGGACGACAAGGCGGCTGTTCGTGCCGTGATGTTCCGGGGGCGTGCTCAAGCCGTGGGCTTTGTGCCGCGTGCGGGCGAGCGTTTCGAGTTTCGCTGTTCGGTGACTTTGTACGAGGCCCGTGGGGACTTTCAGGTTCAGGTCGAGGGCATGCGCCGCGCGGGCCTGGGGGATTTGCATGAGGCGTTTTTGCGACTGAAAAGCCAACTGCAAAGCGAAGGGCTGTTCGAGCCGGAACGCAAACGTCCCATCGTCAGTTTGCCGCGCAGCATAGGTATTATCACCTCCTTGGCGGCGGCGGCCTTGCGAGATGTGCTGACTGCCCTGGAGCGCCGAGCCCCGCATGTGCGCATCATTATTTACCCTGCCCCGGTTCAAGGTGCCGAAGCGCCGCCGCGATTGCGCCAGGCTCTGGAAACGGCGGTTGAGCGCGCCGAGGTCGACACCCTCTTGCTGGTGCGTGGGGGCGGCAGTCTGGAGGACCTTTGGGCGTTTAACGATGAGGGTCTGGCACGCCTGATTGCCTCCAGCCCTATCCCTATTATTAGTGGGGTGGGGCACGAGACGGACTTCACCATTGCTGATTTCGTGGCCGATTTGCGCGCACCCACCCCCACCGCAGCAGCCGAATTGGCTTGTCTGGGGCGTGATCAGTTGCTGGAGCAGGTGTTTGCACGCATGGGGGCGTTGAGCCACGGCGTGCAACGTCACCTGGACCGTGCTTCCTTGCGCCTGGATCGGGCGGTGGCCAAACTGGTTTCTCCGCATCAACGTCTTGCCCAGCAGCAGCAACGCCTGGATCATCTGAGCCAAAGGCTGCAACGCGTGGCCCGCAGCGTTCCCGATACCGCTGCTTTGCGCCTGGTCACCTTGAAGGCGCGTTTGGAGCGCAGCATTCCGCAACTGACGTCAAGACAGCAAAATCTGAATATGCTTTTCCAGCAGTTGGAAAAAGGTCTGGATCATGCGCTGGTTTTGCGCCGTCAACGCCTGGCTGCGGCCCAGCAAACACTGCAAGCCTTGTCTCCACGTCTTATCATCAATCGTGGATATGCCATAGTCAGGGATAGCGAGGGGAAAGTTGTAAAAAATGCGTTAGACTTAAAGATTGGTGAACGACTCGATGTCGAGTTGAGTCGCGGTCATGTGACGGTGGATGTGGTGCGCACGCACGATCTACTTTAGGCTGCGTCGTCCTTGTTGGATACCAAACCCGGTTTTTTTTAGAAGGAATTGAAATGGCATTCACTCTTCCAGCTCTTCCATACGAACTCAACGCTCTTGAGCCACATATCTCCAAAGAGACGTTGGAGTTTCACTACGGTAAGCATCATCAGGCTTACGTCACCAACCTGAACAACCTGGTTGCTGGCACCGAATTTGAAAACGCTTCCCTGGAAGATGTGGTCAAGAAATCCTCCGGTGGCGTGTTCAACAACGCTGCCCAGGTTTGGAACCACACTTTCTACTGGAACAGCCTGTCCCCTAACGGCGGCGGCGCTCCTACTGGCAAAGTGGCTGATGCCATCAACGCCAAATGGGGCAGCTTTGACGCCTTCAAAGAAGCCTTCACCAAGTCTGCCGTTGGCAACTTCGGTTCGGGCTGGACCTGGTTGGTCAAAAAGGCCGACGGTTCTCTGGATATCGTCAACACCAGCAACGCTGGCACGACCCTGACTTCCGATGACGTTGCCCTGATCACCTGTGATGTGTGGGAACACGCCTACTACATCGATTACCGCAATGCCCGTCCCAAGTACCTGGAAATTTTCTGGAACCTGGTGAACTGGGATTTTGCCGCCAAGAACCTGGGTTAATTTTCCCAGTCTTGGGCAGCACTCTGTGTTGTGCTGCACGGCAATAAGAAACCGCCATGCGCAATGCTGGCGGTTTTTTTATGGCTTCAATGCAAACAAGGCATAAGGCATGGGCCGCCATGCCTTGTTGTTGAAAGCGTTACATCTGGGATTGCTGGTAGTTTTCCAGACCCACTTTTTCGATCAGGCTCAATTGTTTTTCCAGCCAGTAGGTGTGGTCTTCTTCTGTGTCACGCAACTGGGCCAGAATGATGTCTCGGGTGACAAAATCGCTGGCGGACTCAGCCAGTGCCATGCCTTTTTGCAGCGCGGCGCGAACTTCGTATTCCAGTTCCAGGTCCTTGCGCAACATACTGACCACGTCCTTGCCGGGCTCAAACGCAGTGGGGCGCATATCGGGAATGCCGTCGAGCATCAGGATGCGGCGGATCAGGGCGTCAGCGTGCTGGGTTTCTTCTTCCATTTCGTGGTTCATGCGTTCGTAAAGCTGCGTGAAACCCAGATGCTCGTAAAAACGGGAATGGATAAAGTACTGGTCGCGCGCTGCGAGTTCGCCGCGCAGCAACTGATTCAGATAGTCGAGGACTTCGGGATTGCCTTGCATGATGATGAGCCTGTAGAGGATGTCAACGTCAAGAGTATGCCATGAGCAGGCCATGCCAGGGGTTGGGCAGGCAGAGTCCAGATTCGGGAGGGACGAAATTTTGACTGATTTTTTCTGTTCCGTCTCTATGCATATTTGCGGTTTTTGAGTTTTTGCTTTGAACTGGCTGTTGGGGGGCTTGCGTTGAATTGACCGCTCAGCGGACAAGTGTGCGGGTGGGGAAAATACCATGTGTGCTCTGGCGCTACTATCAAAACCATTGATTTCGAGCGCGTTTCATAGCGTGCTTGCGTGATTTTATTCAAGTTTTCAGGGTGATTTTCATGAGTCAGGACGCCTTTATTTGTGATGCGGTTCGTACGCCTTTCGGACGTTATGGCGGTTCACTGTCCGCTGTAAGGGCAGATGACCTCGGGGCGGTGCCCATTGCTGCGCTGATCAAGCGCAATCCCCAAATTGATTGGAGCAAGCTGGATGATGTGATGTACGGCTGCGCCAACCAGGCCGGTGAAGACAACCGCAACGTGGCACGCATGTCGGCCTTGTTGGCTGGTTTGCCCGTGGATGTGCCTGGCGTGACCTTGAACCGTCTGTGTGGTTCGGGTCTGGACGCCATTGGGTCGGCTGCACGAGCCATTCGTGCCGGTGATGCCTCTTTCATCCTGGCTGGCGGTGTGGAAAGCATGAGTCGCGCTCCCTTTGTCATGGGCAAGGCCGAAACGGCGTTCTCCCGCAGTGCGGGTATTTACGACACCACGATTGGCTGGCGTTTCATCAACAAAGCCATGAAAGAGCAGTACGGTGTGGACTCCATGCCCGAAACGGCTGAAAACGTGGCTCAGCAGTTCAATGTGTCCCGTGAGGACCAGGACGTGTTTGCTTTGAACAGCCAACTGCGCGCTGCCGCTGCCCAGGAAGCCGGCATTCTGGCTGAAGAAATCACCCCTGTGATCATTCCCCAGCGCAAGGGTGATCCCATTGTGGTGGACAAGGACGAACACCCACGTGCCACGACGCTGGAGTCCCTGACTCGTTTGAAACCTGTCGTGCGTGCTGATGGCACCGTGACGGCCGGTAATGCCTCGGGCGTGAATGATGGTGCTTGCGCGCTGCTGGTCGCCAACAAGGCAACCGTGGAAGCCCAGGGCCTGACTCCGCGCGCTCGTGTGGTGGCCATGGCCTTTGCTGGTGTGGAACCGCGCATCATGGGTATTGGCCCGGCACCTGCCAGCCAGAAAGTCCTGGCCTTGGCCGGTCTGACTCTGGATCAAATGGATGTGATCGAGCTGAACGAAGCCTTCGCCGCCCAAGGTCTGGCGGTGACTCGCATGCTGGGTCTGGCTGATAACGACCCGCGCGTGAACCCGAACGGGGGCGCGATTGCGCTGGGTCACCCTCTGGGTGCCAGTGGTGCGCGTCTGGCGATTGCGGCTATTAACCAATTGCATCGCACAGGCGGACGCTACGCCCTGTGCACCATGTGTATTGGTGTCGGCCAGGGCGTGGCCTTGATTCTCGAGCGCGTCTAACTAAGGTTGCAGGGCAGGCAGGCCGGTGATTGTCTCGCCGGCCTTTTTGTCTGCTTGCTTGAACCAGCCTTGTTCCATTTCCAGGGCGTAGCGCACAGGCCGCACCGGGCAGTGGGATTGAAGATCAAAGGGCTGCATGGCCTCGATATTGGTAATCGTGCCTTCATCGGTAATAAAGGCGATATCCAGCGGCAGGGGCGTATTCTTCATCCAGAAGCAAGGCATTCCGGTTTGCTCGAATACGAATAACATGCCGTGATCGGGGGCCAGGCTTTCTCGATGCATCAAGCCTTGAGCACGAGTCTCGTCGCGATCGGCCACTTCAGCCTGGATTTTTTTGGAACCCAGGGTCAGTGTCAGGGTGGGAAGAGTCTCATCAGCCTGGGCCGGGGCGCTAATACAAAGCGCTGCCAGGAGACAGGCAAAAAAAACAGGGCGCGCAGGCCCCGTAGTTGTAGTGCGATACTGCATGTGTGTTGCAAACCTGCTTTTGTTAGAATCGAGAGCGCAAGAGATCTTAAGGCGAAGTAATATTAAGTGCCTGCTTGCCTTTAGGGCCTTGGGCGACTTCATACAGAACTTTCTGGCCTTCTTTCAAGGTCTTGAACCCGTTCATCTGAATGGATGAAAAATGAGCGAAGAGATCTTCGCCGCCGTTATCGGGTGTAATAAACCCAAAGCCTTTGGCGTCATTGAACCACTTAACGGTCCCGGATAGTTTTTGATTGTCTCCAGTGCCTGCGGTGGTGGTAGTTTCCGACATGCTTGCTGCCTCTCAACTTAGTGTATGGTTGATACTTTTTTCGGCCCCTCCCTGGGCCTGTGATCACGGCACTTCACTTTTTATTGCGAAGTTGACACGATCAGTCGGATGATGCTGAATTTTGTTCCCCCCAGTCAACCTATGGAAAGCACCTAGTTCTGTATTATGGCCATTGAGATCGATAAGCAAGGCGCCACAACGGTAGAGCGCCAAACTGCGCGGCTTGCCCCCCCTCCCATGTATCAGGTCATCTTGCTCAACGATGACTACACACCCATGGAGTTTGTGGTGAATATACTGGAGCGGGTATTTGCCAAGACCCCGGAGCAGGCCGAACAGCTTATGCTTAAAGTACATTACGAGGGCAGGGCGGTCTGTGGTGTGTATCCGCGCGATATTGCGGCCACCAAGGTGGAAATTGTGCGACAACTGGCGCAGTCGCGACAGCATCCTTTGCAGTGCGTGATGGAGCCGGTGCCTGATGCTTGACCATTTAGTGGTTTACCGTATTGTTCAGATCAGGCAAATTAGTCATAGAATAGCTTTAACCCCTAGTTTTACTCTTGCCGTGTAGGAGGAAGCATGATCTCCGAAGAACTTGAAGTCAGTCTACACATGGCCTTTGTCGAGGCTCGTGCCGCGCGCCATGAATTCATCACGGTAGAGCATCTGCTGTTGTCCCTGCTTGATAACGCCTCCACGCTGGAAGTGTTGAAAGCATGTGCTGCCGATATTGATGCACTGCGCCAGAATCTGCGTAAATTCATTAATGAAAATACGCCCACTTTCCCTGGCGAAGGCGAGGTCGATACCCAACCTACGCTGGGCTTTCAGCGTGTGATACAGCGTGCCATCATGCACGTATCGTCCAGTAACTCCGGTAAAAATGTGGTGTCCGGCGCGAATGTGCTGGTGGCGATGTACGGTGAAAAAGACTCGCATGCCGTGTATTACCTGCAGCAACAAGGCGTCTCGCGCCTGGATGTCGTCAATTTTCTCTCGCACGGTATTACCAAGGCCAATCCGGAGCCTGCTGCTCCCGAGCCTCCTAAGGCCGCTGCTGCTGCGGAAACGGATACCCGTTCGGACGCTCAGAAGTCTCCCCTGGATCTGTACGCGACTGACCTGAATACCGAAGCCAGCCAGGGGCGTATCGACCCGCTGATTGGTCGTGAGAAGGAGGTGGAGCGCGTCATCCAGGTTCTGTGCCGCCGTCGCAAGAACAACCCCTTGCTGGTGGGTGAGGCAGGCGTGGGCAAGACGGCAATCGCCGAAGGTCTGGCCCTGCGTATTCAACGTGGTGATGTGCCGGAAATTCTGAGCGAAGCGCGCGTGTATGCCTTGGACATGGGGGCCTTGCTGGCCGGTACCAAGTACCGGGGCGACTTTGAACAGCGCCTGAAAGCGGTGCTCAAGCAGCTCAAGGAAACAGCACAGTCCATTTTGTTTATTGACGAAATCCACACGCTGATCGGAGCCGGTTCGGCTTCGGGCGGTACGCTGGATGCCTCCAATTTGCTCAAGCCCGCGCTGTCCTCGGGTCAGCTCAAATGTCTGGGGGCAACCACTTACTCGGAATACCGGGGGATTTTCGAGAAAGACCATGCTTTGTCACGTCGTTTCCAGAAAATTGATGTGGTCGAGCCCACGGTAGAGCAGACCATTCAGATTTTGCGTGGTTTGAAGTCCAGTTTTGAAGAGCACCACGGCGTGCGTTATTCGGCGGCTGCGCTTACAGCGGCAGCGGAATTGTCCGCGCGCTACATCAATGACCGCTTTTTGCCGGATAAGGCCATTGACGTGATCGACGAGGCCGGTGCGGCGCAGCGCCTGCTGCCACGCTCCAAGCAGAAAAAGGTCATTGGCAAGGCTGATATCCAGGCCACGGTTTCGCGTATTGCGCGCATTCCGCCCCAGACCGTCTCTAGCGACGATCGCAATAAGTTGGCAACCTTGGCGCGCGACTTGAAATCGGTCGTGTTTGGTCAGGATATGGCCATTGATGCCTTGGCAGCGGCGATCAAGATGGCCCGTTCGGGCCTGGGGCTGCCCGATAAGCCGATAGGTTCTTTCCTGTTCTCCGGCCCGACTGGTGTGGGCAAAACCGAAGTGGCACGTCAGTTGGCCTTTGTGTTGGGTGTCGAGCTGCTGCGCTTTGATATGTCCGAGTACATGGAGCGTCACACCGTATCGCGCCTGATCGGTGCACCTCCCGGCTATGTGGGTTTCGACCAGGGGGGCTTGTTGACCGAAGCGGTTACCAAACAGCCGCACTGCGTACTCTTGTTGGACGAGATCGAGAAAGCGCACCCGGACGTCTATAACATCCTGCTCCAAGTGATGGATCACGGCACCTTGACAGATAACAATGGCCGCAAGACGGACTTCCGTAACGTCATCCTGATCATGACCACCAACGCCGGTGCCGAAGCACTGAACAAGACCAGCATCGGCTTTACCCAGGCCCAGCGTTCCGGCGATGAAATGCAGGATATCAAGCGTCATTTCTCTCCGGAGTTCCGCAATCGTCTGGATGCGATTATTGGCTTCAAGCCGTTGTCGCGCGACATTATTCTGCGTGTGGTGGACAAGTTCCTGATGCAGTTGGAAAACCAGTTGCACGAGAAACGCGTCGAAGTGTCCTTCTCGGACGCCTTGCGTGAACACCTGGCGGCCAAGGGCTTCGATCCAGCGATGGGTGCTCGCCCCATGCACAGGCTGATCCAGGACACCATTCGCCGGGCGCTGGCCGACGAGCTGTTGTTTGGTCGTCTGGTCGATGGTGGCCAGGTTGAGGTTGATCTGGACGAGAATGGCGAGGTGGTGCTGGAGTATCCTTCTTCAGGGCCAGACGAACCTGACAGCAAGACCTCCTCGCGTCCTGAGCCGGAATTAGTCGATTAAGCCGTGAGGGCATCGCGCCCCTTAATCGTCTGTACGCATTGTGACACCGTACACGAGCGAGTCCCCCTTCAAGAGGCGGGGCTCGCTCGTTGTATACGTTGTGATACCGAACTTTACCGCCACAGCCGATTTTCGCCACGTGAATGGCAAGCCCTGGTTCTGGCGGTTTTCATTCTTTTTCTGATTGCCAATCTGTTTCCCGTCGTCCATCTGAGCATGGCGGGTAAAACGGTATCGCCCACCTTTCCTAAAGCCTTGCTGTTGATCTGGCAGCAGGGGTATTGGGGCTTGTCCGTGATGGCGGGGTTGGTGGGTTTTTGGCTACCCTTGTTCCAACTGATCTTCCAGTTCTGGGCTTTGGGGCTGATTGCCCGAGCAAAACCCTTGCCGGGTGATTTCGGTATTGGCCTGCGCGCTCTGAGCCATCTGGAGCACTGGTCCATGACGGCTGTGTTGTTCTTGGGTTTGATCGTGGCGATTGTGAAGTTTGCTGGCATCGGGCATTTGACGGTGGCGCCAGGTTTGTATGCATTTTTTGTGCTGACGTTCCTGTTAACCGGCTTGAGCCGTATTACGGCAGGTCGCCTTTGGCGCTGGGCGGAGGATCGTGAGTTGGTTCCGATTGCGACCCGCCAAGTCTTGAATGTGTGTCCGGCCTGGAGCGCCTGCACCCATTGCGGATTTGTCCAATCCAGCCAGAACACACGTTGTGATCGCTGTGCAGCCCCTGTTCATAAACGCAAACCGAATAGCCGTACACGAGTTGCCGCACTGGTGTTGACGGCTTGTGTTTTTTATATTCCTGCCAATGTCCTGCCGGTGATGGAGCTGCGCAGCATTATGGGCACCAGTGCCCATACTATTTTGGGTGGGGTCATTCAGCTTTGGGAGTTGGGCTCCTGGGACTTGGCCCTGATTGTCTTTATTGCCAGTATTGTCGTGCCGATCACCAAGCTCTTGGCTTTGGTCGTTTTGTTGATTGGGCGGCGCTGGCGGGGTAATGAGGTGCAGCGCCAGCGCAACCGTATTTACGATATGGTCGAGCTGATTGGGCAATGGTCCATGTTGGATGTGTTCGTGGTGGTCCTGATGGCTGCATTGGCCAATTTCCCTGGGCTGTCACAAATCATTCCTGGGGCAGGGGCCTTGAGCTTTGGCATGGTGGTGGTCTTGACCATGTTGGCTGCGCTTAGTTACGACCCGCGTCAGGGCTGGGACCAGGGGGCCCACGACGAAGCTCTAGACCCGCAACAAAAGCTGTCCTCGCCTGTGCCAAAGGCGACTTCCTGAAGGAAATAAGGTGCAAGAATCAACCACACAGCGCCCGGGCGGTCAGACCGAGCCGGCGCAACCGAATGTGATTCCCTCCAAGCGTTCTCGATTCTCCTGGATCTGGATTTTGCCGATGGCGGCTGCCTTGGTGGGGGCGTCGTTGGTGTTGCGAAACTGGATGTTGACGGGGCCGCGGATTACGATCAGCTTTGATTCAGCCGATGGTTTGGCGGTAGACCAAACCAAGCTGCGGTATCGCGATGTGGATGTGGGGACGATTTCCGATATTCAGGTCAGTCCGGATCGCAAAGGCGTGATCGTGACGGCTCAGTTGGAACGCGACGGCTCGGCGTTTATCACTCAAGAAGGCACCCATTTTTGGGTGGTACGTCCGCGTTTGGGCTTAAGCGGGGTATCAGGACTGGGCACCTTGTTGTCAGGTGTATATATCGGCGTAGATGCTCCCCTTGAGGTGAACAAAAAGACAGATCAACTGGACTTTGTCGGCCTGGAGAGCCCGCCCGAAGTGACCAGTGGTCGTGCTGGCAAACGCTATGTGTTGACCGCGCCTGAACTGGGTTCGCTGGATCTGGGCTCTCCCCTGTACTACAAAGGGATTCAGGTCGGGCAGGTCAGCAGCTTCGAGCTGAACGAGGCAGGGGATGGGGTTCGTGTACAGGTGTTTGTGGATGCGCCCAACGATAAGTTTGTGACTCAAGGTTCGCGCTTTTGGAACGTCAGTGGTGTGAACATGTCCCTGGATTCCACGGGCTTTAATGTGCGTACGCACTCTTTGGTTTCTGCCTTGGCAGGTGGCCTGGCTTTTGATCAGATGGAAGGCGAGCCCACGGAAGTGGCAGCGGCAGATGCCCAATACGAGCTATTTCCGACACAAGATCGCGCCATGGCCGAGCCCGATGGCCCTGCGGTTGAGCTGCGTTTTCACTTCCATCAGTCCGTACGCGGTTTGATACCGGGCTCCAAGGTGGAGTTCCGAGGCCTGGAGCTAGGCCAGGTCTATGATGTGGATCTGGAATTTGACTTTGAGCGCAAACGCTTTTTCGCTTTGGTAAAAGCCCGTATCTACCCACAACGCTTCGGTCACCTGTACGAGCGGGTTGTAGAAACCCAACCAGGGGAAAAAGACTCGATAAGTGCTTTGTTTAAACCAATGGTTGAACGTGGGTTGCGTGCTCAGTTGCGTCCTGCCAGCCTGATTACCGGTCAGCAGTATATTGCCCTGGAGTTTTTCGACAAAGCACCAAAAGCCGATTTTGATGAGGGGGCCAAGCCCTTGGTGGTACCCGTAATTGCCGGTGATTTTGACCGCTTGCAAGAGCAGGTCAGCGACATTGTCACGAAGATTTCAGCGATTCCATTCGATCAGATTGGTCAGAATCTGCAAAACGGGCTGACGGAGCTGGGGCAGGTGCTCAGGCAATTGGACAAGACGACAATGCCGCAACTAAATGGTGCGCTCAAATCCATGGATGTGGCTGTTCAGAAACTGGGTGCCATGCTGGACTCGGATTCTTCCTTCAATACCTCGGTGGATCAAACCTTGAACGAGCTGAAACGTTCCTTGCGATCCCTGCGTGACTTAAGTGACACCTTGCAAAGCCAGCCTTCGGCAGTTTTGCGAGGCCGTTCCCCTGATGTGCTGCCGGAGCCTGCGCCATGATGTCCCGTTTTCTGATTCCCGTGGTGTGCGCCGCTTTGCTGACGGCTTGCGCCTCATCTGCGCCCACTTACTACACCTTGCAAACTCCCAATGCCGCTCCTGCGGCGGTGGCCCCTTTCACGCAAGCGTGGAAGGGTTTTCAGTTGCGACGCATGGATATGCCCGCTCAGTTGGATCGTCGATCCTTCGTGCTGACGCAGGCCGTGGGTGGGCAGGTTAATTTGCTGAACGATAGCCAGTGGGCATCGCCGTTGCCCGACGAAATGTCCCTGGCCTTGGTGTCTGGTTTGCAGGATCGTCTGGGTGTTCCTCAGTTAGCCAGCGCCGCTGCGAAAACGCCACGCTGGCAGATTGATGTGCTGGTGCAGCGTTTTGAGTCCGTCTATGGTGAACGCGCTACCCTGGAGTTGAGCTGGGCCTTGACCCCTGTGGGGTTTGAGGGGAAAACCCAGCAATGTCGCTGGCTGGACTCCGAGCCAGCCTCTACGGTTCCAGAACTGGTGCAGGCGCATCGCCTATTGCAGCGGCGCTGGGCCGATGCGCTGGCAGCTCAAATGCAGGGTAAACCTGTTCCGGCTCAGTTCGGCAAGGCCATGATTTGTATGAGTTAAGCTCTGAGGTTAACTTTTTCTTGCACGGGTTAACCTGAATACGAAATTGGGTTAACCGTCAGTATTATTTCGGCATATCGCAGTTAAAAAAAGCGTAACCGGGATAAACAGCATGGCGAGCACAACCTTGGGGATCAAAGTCGATATAGAGCTGCGCGAACGTTTACGGCGTGCGGCTGATCAGTTGCAGTGCACTCCACATTGGCTGCACAAGCAGGCTTTGCTGTCCTATATCGAAGGCATCGAGCGAGGTGTACTGCCTGGCGAATTGGCTCTGCTTGGCGGGGGCGATTCCGAAGCCGCCGAAGAAGGTGTCGTGCTGCCTGCTATTGCGTTTTACGGCTTCGCCCAAGATGTGCAGCCGCAAAGCGTGTTGCGTGCTGCCATTACTGCTGCTTATCGTCGTCCAGAAACCGATTGTTTGCCTTTGCTGCTGAGCGCAGCGCGTTTTTCCCAAAGTGCGCGTGCCCAGGAATTGGCCGCTCGTTTGGTCAAAGCGCTACGCGCCAAGCGCCGGGGCGGTGGGGTAGAAGGTCTGATCCAGGAGTTCTCCCTGTCCAGCCAGGAAGGTGTGGCCTTGATGTGTCTGGCCGAAGCTTTGCTGCGTATCCCTGACCGCGCGACACGCGATGCCTTGATTCGTGACAAGATCAGCCACGGCGACTGGCGTGCACATATGGGCGAGTCTCCTTCCTTGTTTGTGAATGCCGCCACCTGGGGCTTGATGCTGACGGGGCGCTTGGTGAGCGTCAATAGCGAAAAGAATTTGTCCTCCGCCTTGACCCGCCTGATCGGCAAGGGCGGCGAGCCCTTGATCCGCAAGGGTGTGGACGTCGCCATGCGCATGATGGGTGAGCAGTTCGTCACCGGGCAAACCATTGCCTCGGCACTGGCCAATAGCCGCAAATTTGAAGAGCAGGGCTTCCGTTATTCCTACGATATGTTGGGCGAGGCCGCCACGACAGCGGAAGACGCGCAGCGTTACTACCAGGCATACGAACAAGCTATCCACGCGATTGGTCGTGCCAGCCAGGGGCGGGGGATTTACGAAGGCCCTGGCATTTCCATCAAGCTGTCTGCACTGCACCCGCGCTACAGCCGCTCACAGCGTGATCGCGTTATGCGCGAGCTCTTTCCGCGCTTGTTGTCCCTGGCGCAACTGGCCCATCACTACGATGTGGGTCTGAACATTGACGCCGAAGAAGCGGACCGTCTGGAAGTGTCCTTGGACTTGCTGGACAAGCTGTGCTTTGACCCGTCTTTGGCAGGCTGGAACGGCATTGGTTTTGTGGTGCAGGCGTATCAAAAGCGTGCCCCCTTTGTGATTGACTACCTGATTGATCTGGCCCGCCGCAGCGGTCACCGCCTGATGTTGCGTCTGGTGAAAGGCGCGTACTGGGACTCGGAAATCAAACGTGCCCAAGTCGATGGCCTGGAAGACTACCCCGTCTATACCCGCAAGGTTCATACCGACGTGTCCTACCTGGCTTGCGCTCGCAAGCTCTTGCAGGCTCCCGAAGCCGTGTACCCGCAGTTTGCGACGCACAATGCCCAAACTTTGGCCGCCATTTATGTGATGGCCGGTCAGAACTATTACACCGGTCAATATGAGTTCCAGTGTCTGCACGGCATGGGCGAGGACCTGTACGACGAAGTGGTCGGCCCAAGCAAAGACGGCAAACTGAACCGTCCTTGCCGTATCTATGCACCTGTCGGTTCTCACGAAACCTTGCTGGCTTATCTGGTGCGCCGTTTGCTGGAAAACGGTGCCAATACCTCCTTCGTGAATCAGATTGGTGATGCTGATGTGAACATGGAACAATTGATTGCCGACCCCGTGGCTCAGGCCTTGAGCCTGCAACCCGTGGGGCGTCCGCATGACAAGATTCCACTGCCGCGCCAATTGTATTGGGATGCCGAGCAGCGCATGAACTCGGCTGGTCTGGACTTAAGCAACGAGCATCGCTTGGGCTCCTTGGCCGCCACCTTGATGCAAACCGCCGCTTTGCCACGTCAGGCTCAGCCTATCCTGGGTCAGGGCAATCCGGTCTGGGATGAGTCCAAGGCCACCATTGTTCGTAATCCGGCCAATCACCAGGACGTGGTGGGACAGGTCATGGTTGCTACGGCGCAGGATGTGGAGCAGGCCCTGGAAGCCGCCAGCCACTATGCGCCTATCTGGCAGGCTACGCCGGTACAAGAGCGTGCCGCTGCCTTGCACCAAGCCGCCCAATTGCTGGAAGACAATATGCAGGACTTGATGGGCCTGCTGGTGCGTGAGGCCGGCAAGTCCTACGCGAATGCCATTGCTGAGGTGCGTGAAGCCGTGGACTTCCTGCGCTATTACGCCGGACAAGTCTTGCGCGATTTTGATAATGATGAGTACCGTCCTGTGGGCGTGGTGCTGTGCATCAGTCCCTGGAACTTCCCTTTGGCTATTTTCCTGGGTCAGGTATCGGCCGCGTTGGCTGCGGGTAACGTTGTTCTGGCCAAGCCCGCTGAGCAAACCTGCCTGATTGCGGCGGCGGCTGTTGAGTTGCTACATAAAGCCGGCATTGCTCCCGGAGCCTTGCAGCTCCTGCCCGGCGATGGCCCGTCTGTGGGTGCGCCTTTGGCGGCCAGTGAAAAGGTCAATGCCGTTATGTTTACCGGCTCGACCGCCGTTGCCATGGGCTTGAATCGTCAATTGGCCACACGTTTGACGGCTGACGGCCAGGCCGTGCCGCTGATTGCCGAAACCGGCGGCTTGAACGCTATGGTGGTCGACAGTTCGGCCTTGCCTGAGCAGGTGGTGTTTGATGTCTTGAACTCGGCCTTTGACTCGGCTGGTCAGCGTTGTTCTGCCTTGCGATTGCTATGCATTCAGGAGGATGTGGCCGAGCGTGTGCTAACCATGCTGAACGGTGCCATGCAGGAGCTGAGCGTGGGCAATCCAGATTTGCTCAGCACCGATGTCGGTCCAGTGATTGATGAAGAAGCTCGCTCCGGTATCGAAGAACACATCAGCGCCATGCGCGAGGCAGGTTTTCGCATCACTCAAAGTGAGCAAAGTCGTAGCCTGACAGGAACGTTTGTCTTGCCGACCATTATCGAGATTGAGCAGGTCAAGGATCTGGAACGCGAAATTTTCGGTCCCGTATTGCATGTCATACGCTTCAAACGTAGCGAACTGGACAGCCTGATCAATCAGATCAACGAACGTGGCTACGGCCTGACCTTTGGCGTTCACACCCGTCTGGACGAAACTGTTGAGCGTGTCGTTTCGCGCATTCACGCCGGTAACGTCTATGTGAACCGCAATATGGTGGGCGCGGTGGTAGGCGTACAACCTTTTGGTGGCGAAGGCTTGTCGGGTACGGGCCCCAAAGCGGGCGGCCCCTTGTACCTGCGTCGACTGCTGAGTCGTTGTCCGCAGAATCTGCCCTTGCAAACTTGGCAGGAGCAGGGCGTGGTTTTGCCCGGCCCGACGGGTGAATCCAATACGTATCAACTGCAGCCACGCGGGCGTGTTCTGTGCATGCCCGTCAGCGTTCATGGCTGGCGCGCCCAGCGTGACGCCTGCGCGCAAAGCGGCAATCAGGCCATCTTGCTGGACCGTTTGGGTTTGGGTAACTGGCAGGATGCCCCTGCCGAGCAAATCACCCTGTCTGATTTAGGTGGGGCAGAATATGATGCTGTTTTGTTTGAAGGTGACAGCGATGAACTCCGGCACGTGCTGGGCCAGGTGGCTGAACGCCGCGGCCCCATTGTTGGGGTTCAGGGGCTGTTGACACAGGAATTGGAGGAGGGCGCGGTGTACGTGATCGAGCGTTTGCTGCGTGAAGTCTCAGTTAGTACCAATACAGCGGCAGCTGGGGGCAATGCCAGTTTGATGATGGTTGGTTGATCTTGGCGGGTACCCATTGTTATGCATACGTTTGGTCGCACATTTCACCTGGAGCGGCGGCCCGGCGTCCATTTTCGCGGCACGGGCCGGCTTGTAGCGCGGCTATATTAAAAAACGAAGGAGAACACTATGCAGTCCATCACGACGTTTAAATTGGCCTTGGTTTCGACAGCGGTTTTCGGTGCATTGGCGGCCAGCCCCGCCTTGGCCGCTGACAAGGTTATCAAGCTGGGTTTTGCGGCTCCCCTGACCGGCCCGCAAGCTCACTACGGTGAAGATATGCGCAACGGTCTGGTGCTGGCACTGGAAGAGGCTAACGCCCAGAAGATTGAGATTGATGGTGAGACCGCTCGTTTCGAGCTGGTGGCCAAGGATGATCAGGCTGACCCGCGTACCGCTGTTCAGGTAGCTCAGCAAATTGTGGATGATGAGGTCGATGGCGTGTTGGGCCATTTCAACTCGGGTACCACCATTCCTGCCTCGCGTGTCTACAACGATGCGGGTATCCCCCAGATCGCCATGGCAACCTCGCCTGAGTACACCCAGCAAGGTTACGACAACACCTTCCGCATGATGACCAGCGACACCCAGCAAGGTGCGGCAGTGGGTCAGTTCATTGTCAAGGATCTGGCGGCCAAGAAAGTGGCTCTGATCGATGACCGTACCGCCTATGGCCAAGGTCTGACAGACCAGGTTGCCCGTGCGGTAGAAAAAGCCGGTGGCCAGATCGTCGCCCGTGAATACACCACGGACAAAGCCAACGATTTCACCTCCATTCTGACCAACATCAAGTCCAAGGCACCCGATGCCATCTTCTTTGGTGGTCTGGACGCGCAGTCCGGCCCGATGAAGCGTCAGATGCAGACGCTGGACATCCAGGCACCACTGGTTTCGGGAGAAATGACCCGCAGCGACACCTTCTTGCGCTTGGCTGGCAATGCCGCCAACGGTACCTATGCGTCCCTGGCTGGTGTGCCGCTATCTACCATGGCCGCTGGTGAAAAGTTCGCCAAGGACTATCAAGTCCGTTTCAAGGTTGACCCCGGTGTTTACGCTCCGTACGCCTACGACGGTGCCTGGAACATGATCACTGCCATGAAAGAAGCAGGCTCTTCCAAAGCGGAAGACTACCTGCCTAAGCTGGCTGCCTTGAAACGCAACGGCGCTACCAGCAGCAATATTGCCTACGACCAGAACGGCGACCTGAAAGAAATCGCCGTCACTATCTACGAAGTGAAAGATGGCAAATGGACGATGGTAAAAACCATGGTCAGCCAGGCTAACTAAGCGCGTTTGATCCTGCAGTTTGAGCCCTTCGGGGCTCATCTTTACCGTGGCCTGTGTTTGGCAGGCTCACGCTCTCTGTTCTGTCGCCCTGCGCCAGGGCAGGGAGCAATGACCACGAGTCCCAATCTATGGAAATCCTGATACAACAACTCATAAATGGCCTGACCGTGGGCAGTGTCTACGCGCTGGTGGCGCTGGGCTACACCATGGTGTACGGAATTATTGGCCTGATTAATTTTGCGCATGGTGATGTCGTCATGGTTGGGGCGATGTTGGCTACGACAGTGGTGTTGTCGCTGGTCGGTGCGGACCCGGCAGGCTTGTCCGCCTGGTTGATGGTGGGGCTGGCCCTCTTGGCCGCTATCCCGGTTTGCATGGGCATAGGCTGGACCGCCGAGCGTTATGCCTATCGTCCCTTGCGACGTGCTCCCCGTCTGGCGGCACTGATCACGGCTATCGGTGTGTCTTTCATTGTGCAGAATCTGGCTATGATGATCTGGGGGCGTAACTACCTGAGCTTCCCGCACATTATTGAGCCCATGGTGTTCCAGTTGGGCGAAGCACGCATCAGCTTGCTGCAAATTCTGATTATTGTCGGTGCCGCTGCGATCATGTCTGGCCTGATGGTGCTGGTGCACCGCACCCGTCTGGGTACGGCCATGCGTGCTACCGCCCAGAACCGGGAAGTGGCCGGCCTGATGGGGGTGAACATCAATACGGTGATCTCCGCTGCCTTTGTGATTGGCTCGGCCTTGGCGGCTGTTGCAGGCGTCATGATCGTGACCTACTACGGTGTTGCCCAATACACGATGGGCTTCATGCTGGGCCTGAAAGCTTTTACCGCCGCTGTTTTGGGTGGCATTGGTAATTTGGGTGGCGCCATGCTGGGTGGCTTGCTGCTGGGCTTGATCGAAGCTCTGGGCGCAGGCTACATCGGTGACCTGACCAATGGGGTCTTTGGCAGTAACTATCAGGATGTGTTCTCTTTTATCGTGCTGATCTTGGTGCTGATTTTCCGTCCCTCGGGCCTGTTGGGTGAACGTGTGGGAGATCGCGCATGAGTTTGAATCAAACATTAAGTGGCGCTGGCTCCAAACAGCGTCCCGCAACACCGGCTAAAGTCTGGGTCGGTGCGCTTCTTATCGGTGTGGTGCTGGCCATTCTGCCTTTTGTTTTGGGGATGGCCGGTCAAAGCTGGGTCCGCACACTGAACTTTGCCTTGCTGTATGTGATGCTGGCCCTGGGCCTGAACATTGTGGTGGGCTTTGCCGGTTTGCTGGATCTGGGCTATATCGCCTTCTATGCCGTTGGGGCCTATGTCTGGGCCATGTTGGCCTCGCCACATTTTGGTCTGCATTTGCCGTTCTGGATGGTGCTGCCAGCCGGTATCGCCTTGGCGGCGGTCTTCGGTGTGCTACTGGGTTTTCCGGTGCTGCGCTTGCGAGGCGACTATCTGGCCATTGTGACGCTGGGTTTCGGTGAGATTATCCGCATCTTCATGAACAACCTGGATGCGCCCGTCAATATCACCAACGGCCCGCAAGGGATCAACCGGATCGATACCTTCAAGATTGGTGACTTTATTTTCGGCAAGGCAGAAACCCTGTTTGGCATACGGATTACCGGGCCAGAGAAATACTATTACTTGCTCCTGCTGATCACGCTGTTGATTGTATTCATCTGCGTGCGCCTGCAGCACTCCCGTATTGGCCGTGCCTGGGAGGCCATTCGTGAAGACGAAATCGCTGCCAAGGCCATGGGCATCAATACCCGTAACGTCAAACTGCTGGCCTTTGCCATGGGTGCGACGTTTGGTGGCGTGGCAGGGGGCTTGTTTGCTTCCATGCAAGGCTTCGTTAGCCCAGAGAGCTTTAGCCTGACCGAGTCCATTTCCGTGCTGTGCATGGTGGTGCTGGGTGGTATGGGCCATATCCCTGGTGTGATTGTGGGTGCTTTGCTGCTTTCCGTATTTCCCGAACTGTTGCGTTCCGTCGTAGTGCCCTTGCAGCAAAGCGTGTTTGGCGACGTGATTCTGGATCCGGACGGCATCCGTATGCTGTTGTTTGGCTTTGCCCTGGTACTGGTCATGATCTATCGCCCTGAAGGCCTGTGGCCCTCGGCCGTGCGCCGTCGTGAACGCAAAATGAAGCAGGTGCAAGCATGAGTCTGACCATGAACCAACACGTAAAAGACGGCGAGGTGCTGTTGCAGGCAGAAGGCTTGTCCAAACGCTTTGGCGGTTTGCAGGCCTTGTCCGACGTCAGCTTCAGCATTCGCAAGGGCGATATCTACGGTCTGATCGGCCCGAACGGCGCGGGTAAAACCACGCTGTTTAACGTAATGACGGGCTTGTATATCCCCGAGTCCGGTCGCTGCACCTTTGCCGGTCGCAACCTGACCGATTGCAAACCCCATCAAATCGCTGAATCCGGTTTTGCGCGTACCTTCCAGAACATCCGCTTGTTCGGCAGCCTGTCAGCCCTGGAAAACGTCATGATTGGCCGCCACGTCCGCACCCGTGCGGGCGTGTTGGGGGCGGTGCTGCGTAACCGCGCTACCCGTCAGGAAGAAGAGCAGATTGAAGCCCGTGCTTACGAGCTGCTGGAGTACGTCGGTATCGCCCAGCACGCCAACGAGATTGCGCGCTCCTTGTCCTACGGCGACCAACGTCGCCTGGAAATTGCCCGTGCATTGGCAACCGATCCTATGCTGCTGGCACTGGACGAACCCGCTGCTGGCATGAACCCGTCCGAGACCGTCGTCCTGCGCCAATTGATTGAAAAAATCCGTAGTGACGGCATTACCGTCTTGCTGATTGAACACGATATGAAGCTGGTCATGGGCCTGTGTGATCGAGTTCTGGTGCTGGAGTACGGCAAAGTGCTGGCCGAAGGCAAACCTGCCGAAGTCCAACATAACCCACGCGTAATTGAAGCCTATCTGGGTGCAGGTGCCGCCAAAGAGCTGGGTGTTAACGTTGAAGAGGAAAAGGCATGAGCACAGAACCGTTGATGTTGGATATTCGGGGTCTGGATGTGGCTTATGGCGGCATCCGGGCGGTACGTGGCTTGGATTTACGAGTGGGCAAAGGAGAGCTGGTCTGCCTGATCGGAGCGAACGGCGCCGGTAAAAGCACCACGCTGAGAGCTATCACAGGCCTGGTGCCTGCGGCTGCGGGTCAGATCGAACATCAAGGCGAGAGCATCATTGGCCTGCCATCGCACCAACTGGTGCGCCGTGGCGTGGTTATGGTGCCGGAAGGGCGGGGGATTTTTCCGCAACTGACGATCGAAGAAAACTTGGCCATGGGGGCGTATACCCGCAAGGACCACCACGAAGTGCGCCAGGATATCGACCGTATCTATACCTTGTTCCCGCGTCTGGCGGAGCGTAAAAAACAATCGGCAGGGACCTTATCCGGTGGGGAGCAACAGATGGTGGCAATGGGACGGGCCATGATTTCCCGGCCTTCATTGCTGCTGCTGGATGAGCCTTCAATGGGTCTGGCTCCCATCATGGTCGAACGGATTTTTGAATTGATCCAGACGATTGCCAAAGAAGGCGTGACGATCTTGCTGATCGAGCAGAATGCGCGACTGGCTTTAGAACTGGGGGATCGAGGCTATGTGATGGAATCAGGCCAGATTATCCTGGAAGGCCCGGCTGCGCAGTTGCTGCATGACCCGAAGGTGAGAGCGGCATATCTGGGGGAAGAGGATTTTGCTGCTTAGGTAGGATTCAGGTTTGGAGGAAAAGCCAATCAGCCCAAAGCCGATTGGCTTTTTTTTGTGCTAAGTCTTATAAGTAGCGCAGATTGACGTATAGGTGTCTGTTTTCGACCCGAAGTGGCCGGAAACGGACGGTGGTCCCGATAAATAAATCAGCCTCCTCTTCACTTATGTCCTATTCCGAGCTCGGCATCGACGAGCACGCCACCATTCAATTTGAACCTTGTCGTTGGCTTGTTCATGCAGATGTATGGCGGGCTCTACCCTTAAAAATGCTGGCGCCCGCACATCAATACATGTACTCTACACACTAAAAGGTTTATTTAGCACATGGCTTAATGTGTGAGATGATTCAGCTATGGATAAGCGAGGTGTTGGGAATGACCTACGAAGAATTCCGAAGGCAGCTTGGGAAGGCTGGGATCACGGTAAAGGGATTTGCGCGTTTGCTTAAGCAGAATCCCAATTCCGTTACTAATCACGCTGTTACTGGTGAGGTCCCTGCGCATATTGCAATCATTTCGGCACTACTCGCTGAGCTGGCTGAGCATGGGGTCGATTATTCCGCGGTGCTGAACCGCATTGATTATAACGCCAGTAAGTCACGCGGATTGAAAGCGAAGAACGCTGCTAGTTTGAATCGAAACCTCGGGTCACCAGCTACAGACGACCATCAAGGGCATAGTTAATGAATTTTATAGAAAATGAAACCGCCCAAAAACTACGCGGTGGTTATTACACACCATATGATCTTGCTTTGTTTTTGGCACGTTGGGTGGCTGAAATTAAGCCCGCTCGACTTTTGGAACCCAGCTGTGGCGATGGGGTATTTCTCCAAGCGGTTTCGAGTGTTGAATCCGTTCAAGAAGCGACTCTGACAGCGTTTGAGTTGGAGCCAGTAGAAGCTGCTAAGGCAGTCCAGAGAGGCAGTACTGCGAGACTGAGGGCCTTTCGCGTACACAATGAAGATTTTTTAGGGTGGGCAGTGCCACGCATTGGGCGAAATGTTGAAACTTTTGATGCGGTTCTAGGAAACCCCCCCTTCATTCGTTATCAATATCTCCCAGAACCGTTCCAAGACAATGCTGAGCATATTTTCAAAGCGTTAGATTTGCCGTTTACCAAGCATACTAACGCGTGGGTACCGTTCGTTTTGGCCACTTTCAGTATGCTACGCCCAGGTGGCCGTTTGGCCATGGTTGTGCCAGCCGAAATTATTCACGTCACTCACGCGCAGTCCCTTCGGTCATATCTAGGGCAGCAATGCCGACGTATCATAATCGTAGACCCAGAAGAATTGTGGTTTGAAGGGACTTTACAAGGTGCCGTCATACTAATGGCTGAAAAGAAGGCTCACGCTGAGGATGTCGCGGAAGGCCTTGGTATCTATCCGGTTAAGGGGAGAAACTTCGCAAAACTGGCCCCCCGCGCAGTCTTCGATTGTCCCAAGGCTATCAACGGGGAAACGGTGGTAGGCAAGTGGACGAGAGCGTTACTAGACACTGAAACTAGGTCGCTGTTTAATGAAATCTGCGGTCATCACGACGTCCACAGATTTAGAGATATAGCAAAAGTAGAAGTCGGCATCGTTACGGGTGCAAATAAGTTCTTTCTGGTTCCTGATGACACTGTAGAGGCCTACGGTCTTCATAAATGGGCGCACCCAATGTTTGGCCGGAGCGAACATTGCCCGGGCATTATTTATGATGAACAGCAGCATAAATTTAATTCCGAAAAAGGTTCGCCCACAAATTTTATATGGTTCAAAGATGGCAGTAGCGACTTGGATTTAAATGCTCGGGCATATATCACAAAGGGTGAGTCAGATGAGTTGCATAAACGTTACAAGTGTCGGATTCGATCGCCTTGGTTCACAGTACCATCTGTACATGCTACTGAAATTGGCATGTTAAAGCGTTCGCATAATACGCCCAGGTTGATATTGAACAAGCTGCGTGCCTATACAACCGATACTGCCTATCGTATTAAATCGTATGGGATAGCAGCCGAACACCTGGTTTCATGTTTTGTAAATCCACTGACAGCACTAAGCGCGGAGTTAGAAAGCCGTCATTATGGTGGTGGTGTGTTGGAGTTAATTCCATCTGAAATAAATAAACTAGTAATTCCGACCCCAGATGTGTGCATTAATATTAATGAGCTAGACCAAGATATTCGTCGTCTTCCAACCCATGACGTGCTAGCACAACAGGGAGAAAAAATTTTGGGTGCACTGGGTATTTCTACCAAGGACCAAATCAGGATTCTAGATGGGTGGCGAATGCTGCGTGACAGAAGGCATAGGGCCTCCAGCGAGCCAGTTGCGGAAGCCCCATAGCATTCGACTCTGAACTTTATGCGATTACCATCAAGAAGCCTACTTCCAAGCTGGATGTCGCATAAAGTGAAAGGGTTGCACCTGTAAGGTGTAGACTGGGAATTCGTTCCATAAAAAAGCGCCCCCACCGGATGATTGTTGTGTAGTTGTTCTGGCCTGCTTCACCATCTGGTTTATGGCTAACTTCGAACGTTTGCACTCCATAATCGATGCCTCGGATGATCACGCGCATGGGGACAGTTGCGAATTCTTGCGTCGAGTTTCTGTTCCTACCTATTTCGGGTTCCCAATGGTAATCGGCAAAAAGGTTTCGAAAATACCTCGTTTGGTCGATCCGTCCGTTTGCATCTGCAAAACGTGCCTGAGTAAGCCTAATGCCGCCAACTGGATTTGTTCCTTCATTCGAAATTTGGAGAGCCTCACTAGCGGAAAGAACTTTTTGCCAAACCAAAGCCCCACTAGGCACGGGCGGTAATATTGATTGGTTGTATTGATGCGTCATCTGTGGAGTGAACGGCGCAATTCGCTGTTCGGTATTAAGAATTGAGGATGGCAGATTTGGTGGCATTGTTATTGGAACGGGGGGGAATGGATTTGGCGGGGTGTCAAGTTCATTGGGAGTAGCTATGGATTGATTTCTCCGTCGACGTGCTTCCGCTTCATTGACGATCATGCCTCTGGCACTTAACGTCTGTATGAGCTCTGGTGTTAGCTGTGCAACGTCTGGCCGGGCAAGGTTAAAATATGGTTGCAGTGGTTTCATTAAATCAGCTAGGTATTGGTTATCATTTGGTAAATCGAAGTCATATCGTGTACATACTTCATAATTGGTATAAAGCCCACCTTCTGTCCAATTGTTGGAGCCGATAAACAACACAGCTCTGTTATGTGCCTTGAAATAATAAAATTTAGGGTGAAAGGTTGATCTAGGAATTGGATTGTGAACTATGTAAGTTTGAGCATTCCATTGTATAAGTTCGCTTAATACGTCTTGGCTGGTTCCACCCAGGTCAATGCCGATCAAAAATTTTATTTCAGCGTAATTTTGGTTTTGAAAAGCTAGATACTCTTTGAATCTAAGAACTGAACGCAAGCCCACAAAGGCCGATACAAACCTGACTTCTTGAAATACATTGGACTGCAGTAAGTTCGTAATTTCGTTGCCAAGCTGTGTAAATGGTTGAGAAATTATAGAAATATGCACATCTACTTCCTTGTGATTGTAGGTATACGCGGTTGCGTGGTGAGAAAATATAACAACCACGGAGCGTTTACAGAGGTCTGACGGTAAACGCTCCATAGCTCTCTTCCTTACCGGAAGGTGTTCTTCAGGACGCCGGGCCCGACGCTAGCAGCACTTTGTAGCACCTTAACACTGCGCGCAATAGGCAGATGTTCCAGAATTTGGCGCAGGGCTCCTAGCCGTTGGCTTTGGCGGTTTCAATCAGGCTCTCAATCTGCCTGCTGACTGTGGCGCCCTTCGGAGGGGCGCTGAACAGTCAGTCTTGCTACCGATGACGAAGGGCCGAATGATGTTCTCAGTTCGAAGAGGGGAATAAATTTATTAATTGGGATCACCGCCCACCTCAGGTTTTTTTGCCCAGCGCGGCTGGCCGATTCTGACCGAAAGCAGACAGAATAGTAACCAAAAGAATGTGTCTCTACGTTGAATAAATAGAAAAATTAATTGTTCACTTTTTTATTTAAAGTGTCAGTGATTAAAAATAAATCCCGCAACAAACACAAGCTACAAGAATCCGCCAGGCAGATTGAAGCATCTACAGACATTGCAGCTAAATGGATTGTTGCCGCTTTGGCCGTATTGTCAATATCGCTTCGGTTTCTCTCCGCTCGCCTGTGACAAACCTGGAGCTGGGGCCTGTGGTAGAGACCTTGATTGCCTTAGTACCTGCAGGGCGTGCTGGAACGCCGAGCGAGTTTGGTGCTGCATGTGCCTTCTTGTGCAGCGAGGCCGCAGGTTTTATCCGTGGGTCAGAATTTATCTATTGATGGTGGTTTGGTACGAGCTACGATCTAAGTTATTAAGTTTCAACCATGAAGGGGCACACCATGAGCGGTAAGGCTGTATCGACTACATCTAACAGCACATCAGGGAACACAACAAAAAAACAGATTGGCATTGTGCTGTTTGATCGGTAATCCCCATCCGACGATTGATCCGTTTGCTCGCTAGGGTTGGTGTTTGTTGGAAGTCGTTGCTTGGTGAAAGGTAGGGAGTCGGGGTCTTGGCGTTGGCAGCTGATAGCAGCTAATGCCATCAGCGTATCGAGCATCCCGACTTGATACGCGCCTACCGCCAACGCGCCTTGCGCCAAACCTCTTGCTCTTTAGCATCAAGAAAAGTCCAAGCTACGAAGCGGCTTTGCTTTTGTCCCTGCGTCATTTCTACGGTTTTGACTTTAACCGCCTTGGCCTTCTTTAAGGCATTTAATACACCGGGTACATTCGATGCTTTGGACACCAAGGTGCTGAACCAAAACACTTGCCCGCCTACGGTCACGCTTTCTTCTATCATGCGGCGGATGAAAAGCGCCTCGCCACCTTCACACCACAACTCCGTATTCTGCCCACCAAAGTTCAGCACAGGAGCATTGTGCTTGGGTGCGGCTTTACCCAAGCCACGCCATTTACGTTGGCTACCGCTTGCTGCCTCTTCCTGCGAGGAATGGAAGGGCGGGTTGCACAGTGTCAGGTCAAAGTAATCATTCGCGCCCAGCAGACCTTTGAAAATATGCCTGGGGGATTTCTGCTGGCGTAGCTTGATTGCGGCCGACAAGCCTGGGTTCGCGTGAATAATGCTTCGTGCAGAAGTCAGCGCATCGGCGGAAATGTCCGAACCGAGAAACTGCCAGCCATATTCGGCATGGCCGATCAACGGGTAGATGGCATTTGCACCTACGCCAATATCCAGGACGCGTACTGCCTCACCACGGGGAATGGCTCCCTTATTGCTGTTGGCCAGCAGATCGGCCAGATAGTGCACGTAATCGGCTCGACCCGGGATGGGAGGGCACAGGTAATTGGCAGGGATATCCCAATGCGTGACGCCGTAGAAGCTCTTTAGCAGGGCACGATTCAGGGTTTTGACGGCATTCGGATTCGCGAAATTGATGCTTTGATCACCGTAGGGGTTCACAAAAACGAATGCAGCCAGTTCAGGCGTTTCTTTGATCAGAGCGTCAAAGTCGTAACGGCCCCGATGACGGTTGCGCGGGTGGAGCTGAGCCGCCGTTTTATTTGAGGTGGGTAATTCAGCCTTGGAATTACTAGTTTTTGGAGAGGGCATTGAATTCCGAAATTGGCCTGGGTAAGTCTGAACCGTGGTGCTGCTACGTATTTAAAACACAGTTTGGAAGGAGCGATGTGTGTTGTGCCAAGGTGTTCTGCATCGCCTCCTTCTCCCGCTTTATTGCTTAGTTTTTGCCCGTGCTACCAAAGCCACCTGCACCGCGCTCGGTCTCGGTAGAGAACTCGTTCACAAATTGCAGTGCCACTTGCACCACCGGTTGGAACATTAATTGGGCGATACGCTCACCGGGCTGGATCACATAATCCTGGTCGCTGTCGTTGGCCAGGATCACGCCGATTTCGCCGTGGTAGTCGGCATCAATCACGCCAATGCCTTGGGCAACACGCACGCCGTGCTTTAGCGACAGGCCCGAACGCGAGGCGACGATGGCCACCAGACCCGGATCCATCATATTGATGGCCAGGCCAGTTTTAACTAGCGTACGGCCGCCTGCGGGCAGGGTAACGGCTTCGCTCAGGCAGGCGCGCAGGTCCATGGCGGCCGAGCCGTCCGTGGCGTAGCTGGGGGCTTCAATGGTCGTGCCCAACAAGTCATTGACGATGCGGGCTTCAATACGGCGGTGCATAGACGGTATCCTGAAAAAAAAAGAGGCAGCGTACCTGCTTTCGCGCTGCCCGTCGTCATAAAAGAGAAAAGGGTTTACAGCCGCTGGGCGATGTCTTGCACCAGTTGGCGCGCCGCCAGCAGTTTATCCTGGGCGGGCCAGTGCCTATGACCTTGCTCGTCAAACAGCACCAGTTCGGTGTCGTCGGCGTTCATGGCGCGCTGGGCCAGGTTGGCAACCAGCAAGGGCACATTTTTACGCTGGCGCTTGGCCTGGGCGTGTTCGATCAAGTTGTCGGTCTCGGCGGCAAAGCCGACGCAGAAAGGACCGTTTTTCAACGCAGCAACCTCGGCCAGAATGTCGGGGTTGGGGCTGAATTGCAGGTCTGGCGTGGCTTGTTCGGAGGTTTTTTTGATCTTGATGTCGCTGGCATTGCTGACGTACCAGTCTGCTACCGCGGCGACGCTGATAAAGATATCGGCATCATCAACTTGGGACATGACAGTGGCGTGCATTTGACGGGCGGTTTCTACGTTGATGCGGCGCACCTGGTAAGGCGTTTCCAGTGCAACGGGACCGGAGACCAGGGTCACTTGCGCACCCGCTTCCTGAGCCGCACGGGCAATGGCGTAGCCCATCTTGCCGGAGGAGCGGTTGCTGATGACACGGATCGGGTCGATAGGCTCGCTGGTCGGGCCAGCGGTGATCAGGACGCGTTTACCGGGCAGCAGCTTGGGCTGGAAGAAGGCAGTCAGCTCTGCCAGCAGTTGGGCCGGTTCCAGCATGCGGCCATCGCCGGTTTCACCACAGGCCTGGTCGCCGCTGCCGGGGCCCAGAATATACACGCCGTCGCGGCGCAGTTGTTCGACGTTGCGCTGGGTCGCTGGATGTAGCCACATTTCCCGGTTCATGGCTGGGGCGATCAACAGGGGGCAATGGCCCCGAGCAATACATAAGGTGCTGAGCAAATCGTCGGCCAAGCCGTTGGCCAGCTTGGCCATGAAGTTGGTGCTGGCGGGGGCGATCAAGATGGCGTCAGCATCCCGGCTAAGCTGGATGTGGGCCATATTGTTGGGAACACGCGCATCCCACAGATCGGTGTAGACGGTACGGCCCGACAAGGCTTGAAAGGTGACCGGGCTGATGAAGCGCGTGGCTGATTCGGTCATGACCACATCAATTCGGGCGCCCAGGTCCTGGCTGCGACGCAAAAGCTCGGCGGTTTTATAAGCAGCGATGCCGCCAGTGATGCCAAACACCAGTTTTTTATGGCTAAGCATAGGACATGATCCTTACAGACTCAGGAGCGTTGTCGTTTGTTGCGACGCATGCGCATGAACTCGTCCAGCACCAACAGGGCAGCGCCGCAGCTGATGGCAACGTCGGCAATATTGAAGGCCGGAAAGTAGGACTGATTCCAGTAGAACAACAGAAAATCCACTACGTGGCCGTGCATCAGGCGATCGACCACGTTGCCAATGGCACCGCCCAGAATCAGGCTTAGCGACAGGCAAAACAAGGGCTGTTTGGCCGAGCGGCGCAGCATGGTGACGATAAAGACGGTAGCAACAGCGGCAATGCCGACAAAGAACCAGCGTTGCCAACCCTGGCCACCGGCCAGAAAGCTGAAAGCCGCGCCGGGATTGTAGACCAAGGTGAAATCAAAAAAGGGCAGGATATTCCAACGCTCCTGATAGAACAGATTGCTGTCGAAATACTGTTTGGTCCATTGGTCCAGGCCGACAATCAAGGCGGCAAAACCTATCCAGGCCCAGA
Source organism: Alcaligenes faecalis (assembly GCF_041521385.1). NCBI lineage: Bacteria > Pseudomonadati > Pseudomonadota > Betaproteobacteria > Burkholderiales > Alcaligenaceae > Alcaligenes > Alcaligenes faecalis. The sequence goes on from NZ_CP168006.1 coordinate 3,644,546, forward strand.
ACTGCCGCGAGGGCAGTCGGGCCTGGCCGGGGGTAGGGGCCATGTCTTGATCAGGCATGGTGACGCACTTCGCCTTGACCAAACAGATTGTCCTCGCAACGACCACACAGGGTGGGGTGCTCGGCGCTTTGGCCTACGTCTGGGCGGTGATGCCAGCAACGCTCGCACTTGGCCTGTTCGGTAGGCGTAACGTCAATGCGCAGATCGCCTTCGCCAGCGTGCACGTCGGCACGCGAGACGATCAGCATGAAACGCAGGTCCTGGCCCAGGGATTGCAGGAACTCCAGATCCTGACCGTTGGCGTAGATGTCGATCTCGGCCGCCAGGGAGGAGCCGATGGCGCCGGTGCTACGTACATCTTCGATACGGCGCATCACGTCGGCACGGATGGCGCGCAGGCGTTGCCACTTGGTGTTCAGTGCCGACTGTTCACCTTGCTCGGGCAGGACATGGAACAGTTCGGTGAAGATGGTGCCGCTAGGAACCGAACCACCGTGCATGTCACGCCAGGCTTCTTCTGCCGTGAAGGACAGGATAGGGGCCATCAGCTTGAGCAGGGTTTGCGTCAGGTGGTACAGCGCCGTTTGAGCCGAGCGACGTGGCTGGCCATTTTTGGCGGTGGTGTATAGACGGTCTTTCAGAATATCCAGGTAGAACGCGCCTAGGTCCTCAGAACAAAAGGTCTGTAAGCGAGCCACGATGGGGTGGAACTCGTAACGCTTGTAGTTCTCCAGCAATTCGGCCTGCATGTCGGCGGTCATTTGCAGGGCGTAACGGTCGATCTCGGTCAGTTGATCAACAGGAACAGCATGTTGGGTGACGTCGAAGTCGGCCAGGTTGCCCAGCAGGAACTTCAGGGTATTGCGGATACGGCGGTAACCTTCCACAACACGCTTCAGAATTTCGTCGGAGATGGACAACTCGCCCGAGTAATCGGTAGCGGCGGCCCACAGGCGCATGATCTCGGCACCCATCTTGTCGGCAATTTCTTGCGGCTTGATGATGTTGCCCAGCGATTTGCTCATCTTGCGGCCATTGCCGTCCACCACGAAACCGTGGGTCAGCAGGGCTTTGTAGGGTGCGCGGCCATACAGCATGCAGCCCGTCAGCAAGGACGAGTGGAACCAGCCACGGTGCTGGTCCGAGCCTTCCAGGTACAGGTCGGCAGGCCATTGCAGTTTGTCAGCGTGCGAGCCGTGAGTCGTGTGATCCTTGCCGCCCAGCACAGTAGCGTGCGTGGTGCCTGAGTCAAACCACACGTCCAGCGTGTCGCGGTTTTTCTCGTACAGATCGGCCTCGTCACCCAGCAGGTCGCGTGGGTCCAGGTTCTGCCAGGCTTCGATACCGCTTTTTTCGATGCGCTCGGCTACTTGTTCCATCAGCTCGGGCGTGCGGGGGTGCAGTTCATCCGTTTCCTTGTGCACAAAGAAAGCCATGGGCACGCCCCATTGGCGCTGACGCGACAAGGTCCAGTCGGGGCGGTTGGCGATCATGGCGTGCAGGCGGGCACGACCCCAGGAGGGGTAGAACTCGGTGTTATCAATGGCTTCCAGCGCCATTTCACGCAAGGTACGGCCGCTGCTGTTTTCTTTGTCCATACCGGCAAACCATTGGCTGGTGGCACGGTAGATGATGGGTGTCTTGTGACGCCAGCAGTGCATGTAGCTGTGCGGGTGCTGTTCGGTTTTCAGCAAGGTGCCGGCGTTCTGCAGGGCTTCCACGATGTGCGGATTGGCCTTCCAGATCATTTGGCCGCCAAACAGAGGCAGATTCTCGGCGTAATGCCCATTGCCCATCACGGGCGTGAGCATGTCGTCGTCCTTCATGCCGTGGGCTTTGCAGGAGATAAAGTCTTCAATACCGTAGGCAGGGGCGGAGTGAACCACGCCCGTACCGCTGTCCAGGGTGACGTAGTCGCCCAGGTACACGGGGGAGCGGCGTTGGTAGCCTGCGTCCACGTGAGCCAGTGGGTGATTGAATTCGACCAGGTTCAGGGCTTGGCCGGTGGCGGTAGCCACGACCTGACCGCTCAGACCCCATTGCTCCAGGCAGGATTTCACCAGCTCTTCAGCCACGATCAGCATGGAGCCGGTAGAGCGTGGGCTGTCCAGCTTGACCAGGGCGTAACTGATTTCAGGGTGTACGTTCAGTGCCTGGTTGGCAGGGATGGTCCAGGGGGTGGTGGTCCAGATAACGATGGCGCCATCGTCCACGCTGTCCACGCCAAAGGCGGTGGCCAGCTTGTCTTTTTGTGCGAAGGGGAAGGCCACGTGCACGGACGGGTCGGTGCGATCGGCGTACTCAACCTCGGCTTCTGCCAGGGCGGAACCACAGTCAAAACACCAGTTCACGGGCTTCAGGCCACGGAACACGAAACCCTTTTGCATGATCTTGGACAGTACGCGCAGCTCGTCGGCTTCATTACTGAAGTTCATGGTCAGGTAAGGGTTCTCCCAGTCGGCCAGCACGCCCAGGCGTTTGAAGTCCTTGCGCTGGCTGTCGATCTGTTCCAGAGCGTAGGCGCGCGCCTTGGCCTGAACTTCCGCCACAGGCAGGTTCTTGCCGTATTTCTTTTCGATCTGAACTTCAATGGGCATGCCGTGGCAATCCCAGCCGGGGACGTACTGCGCGTCAAAGCCAGCCATATTGCGGCTTTTGACGATGATGTCTTTCAGAACCTTGTTGACCGCGTGGCCAATATGAATGTCGCCGTTCGCATAGGGAGGGCCGTCGTGCAAAATAAATTTGGGACGACCGGCGCTGGCTTGCCGAATTGCTGCATAGACTTTGTTTTCTTCCCACTGGCTAATCCAGCCCGGCTCACGTTTGGCGAGGTCGCCACGCATGGGAAAAGGGGTGTCGGGCAAATTGAGAGAGTTTTTATAGTCCATTTGAAGCAAAGTAGTCGCGAGCGCGTTGTGCATCGTTGTCGATGGCGGCGATCATTGTGATGAGGTCCGGGAATTTTTCTTCGTCCCTGACAAATTCCAGAAATTCTATACGGGCAAGTTTACCGTAAGCATCCAGGCGTTGGTCCAGTAAATGTACCTCTAACAGCAGCCGTCCCTGGTCGATGACGGTTGGGCGTACCCCCAAGGAGGCAATGCCGGGCAGAGCCTGTCCGGTCAGTCCGTGAACCCGGACTACGTACACGCCGGAGCGGGCGGCACAGTGTTCGGGCACGCGCACGTTCAAGGTCGGGTAACCAATGTCCCGGCCCAGTTTCTGGCCATGAATGACATGACCACTAATATGAAAGGGTTTGCCCAGCAGGGCGCGAGCACGATCTAACTGGCCTACGGCCAAGGCCGTACGCACTTCCGAGCTGGAGATGCGGCGGCCATCGGCATCGGCCACATCGTGCAGGGTCTCGACGCTAAAGCCATGTTGCTTGCCCGCTTCGCGCAACATTTCAATGTTGCCAGCACGTTTGTGGCCATAGCGGAAGTCTTCGCCCACCAATAGCCAGCCGGTGTTCAGACCTTGCACCAGAATTTCGTTAATAAAGGTGGCTGCCGACATATCGGCCATGGCCTGATTGAAGCGGGCCAGATAAATTTGTTCAATGCCGCATTGGTGCAGGGCTTCGACCTTGTCGCGCAGACCGCTGATCTGCGTGGGGATCAGTTCGGGCCGTTGGCCGCGCTGCGCAAAAAAGGCACGCGGGTGGGGCGTAAAGGTCATCACACAGGAGCTTAGGTCCTGCTGGCGCGCCACCTCGTTGACGCGATGCAAGATGGCCTGATGGCCCAGATGGACCCCGTCAAAATTGCCAATGGTGACGGCGCTGCGGGCCGTGCTGTTGCGCCGTGGCAGAGAGCGATAGAGTTTTAGATCAGATTTCACAAGCGAGAGTTTACAATTTTGGATTCGTTATTTCTCGGGAAACAGGATTTTGACCGATTCCACCCTACCTTGTCGCCTTGTTGTGCTTATTTCAGGCCGGGGCTCCAACTTGCAGGCCATTGGCGAACTGATCAAGACAGCAGGCTTGAATGGCCGTATTGAGGCGGTCATCTCTAACAAGGGCGATGCGCCCGGACTGGAATGGGCGCAGCGTCAAGGGCTGCCTACCGAGACGGTTTCGCATCGCGAATTTGCAACACGTGAAGCCTTTGACCAAGCTTTGGCACGCGTGATTGACCGCTACCAGCCAGATTATGTTCTACTTGCGGGATTCATGCGCATCCTGAGCACCGATTTTGTTCAGCACTATGCAGGCAAGCTCATCAATATACACCCATCCTTGCTTCCTAGCTTTCCCGGTTTGAATACCCATCAACAGGCACTTGACGCGGGCGTGCAGTTTCATGGCTGCTCGGTGCACTTTGTGACCCCGGTGCTCGATGATGGTCCCATCCTTGCCCAAAGTATCGTGCCCGTCCTGCACGACGATGATGCACAAACCTTGGCAGAGCGCGTTTTGGCAACTGAACACCACGTTTATACCGAGGCCGTACGCTGGCTGATCGAGGGACGGGTACGTTTACAGGCCGATGGCCGTGTCGAGGTTGCCGGACTGACGCATCGCGGCTTTTATTTCCCCGCCTGATTGAGCGGGCTATTTGGAATTTTTGAATATTCATGTCTGATCACCAACAATCCCGCGGCCGCTCGGACCGCAAGCGCCCGTCCTCGTCTGCCCAACGTAACGAGTCCGGAGCGCGTGGTCGCCCTTATGCAGCACGCCGCGACAAACCCTCGGGTCCACCCGAGCCGGGCGCGATGGCACAGCGCCGTCTGGAGCAGGTCTCCAGCGCCCTGGGTGAAGTTTTGCAATGGAAGCACCCCGCTGATCTGGCTTTGACACGCTGGGCGCGTACACGCCCCAAAATGGGATCGCGTGACCGTGCCGAGATCCGCGAGGCCGTGTTTGATGTGCTGCGCCACCTGCGTCAGTACCGTAATTGGGCGGAAAGCGGCGTCGGTCCCTCCACCCGTCGTCTGGCCATTCTGGGTCTGGCTACGGCAATTGGTCAGGAATCCCTGTCTTTGGGGCTGGCTGAAGAAGAGCGCCAGTGGCTGGGCCATATCCGTTCCCTGAATGTGGACGGTTTGCCGGTTGGTGTGCGCCTGAGCCTGCCCGAGTGGCTGGAAGAGCGTCTGAAAGAGATTCCGGATTCCTACAAGCTGATGGCTGCCATGAACGAGCAGGCCTTGCTGGATCTGCGCGTCAACCCCATGAAAGCCGAGCGCGACACGGTGTTGCGTCAGTTGCAAAACGGTCCCATGGCTCGCTTCAAACCCGTGGCCATGCCGTTTTCACCTTGGGGTATCCGTATTGAAGGCCGCCCATCTGTCGCCGTATGGCCACAGTATGAGAAAGGCGAGCTGGAAATTCAGGAAGAGGGCAGCCAATTGCTGACTGCCTTGCTGGAGCCACGTCGTGGCGAGATGGTTATTGACTACTGCGCTGGTGCGGGTGGCAAGTCCTTGCTGCTGGGCGCCTTGATGCGCTCTACAGGCCGTTTGTACGCCTTTGATGTGTCGGCAACTCGTTTGAACAAGGCCAAACCCCGCTTTGCGCGTGCCGGCCTGTCCAATGTGGTGCCTGTTGTCATACAGGAATCGGGCGACCAGCGTGTTCGCCGCCTGCATGGCAAGGCGCAGCGCGTATTGGTGGATGCGCCTTGCAGCGGATTGGGAACTTTACGTCGAAATCCTGATCTTAAGTGGCGTCAACACCCACAAGCTCTGGAGCAGTACACTCAGATGCAGGCCGACATTCTGGAGCAGGCCGCAGCGTGTGTCGCACCAGGAGGTCGTTTGGTTTATGCAACATGCAGTTTTTTGCCCGAAGAAAACGAGCAACAAGTGCAGGCATTCTTGGACAAACACCCCGAGTTCCGACTGCTGGATGCCCGGGAAATCTTGAAGGACAAATGTCCAGCCCTTGCGCTAGAGGGGCCTTATTTGAATCTGCGCACGGACCGTCACCAAACCGACTGTTTCTTTGGTGCGGCACTTGAACGAATCACGGAAAGTGCTTGATTTAAAGCAAGTTCGTCCTTAAATAATGTTATTGTTAACTGGTTAGGTGGGCTACACTTTTCCGGTTTCCCTTAACAAAGATCAGGTCTAAAAGGGTCTATGCAATCGTTTCTTTCTTTTCTTGCTGACGGATGGCTGCAACTGTCTTGGTGGCAGCTTACTCTTGTCATTCTGGCGGTGACGCATGTCACTATTGTGTCAGTTACCGTATTTCTCCACCGTAGTCAGGCGCACCGCGGGCTGGACTTGCACCCGGCGCTGATGCATTTCTTCCGTTTCTGGCTCTGGATGACCACCGGTATGGTCACCAAGGAATGGGTGGCGATTCACCGCAAGCACCACGCCAAATGCGAGCGCGAAGGCGATCCCCACTCCCCCGTGGTCTTTGGTCTGGGCAAGGTGTTCTTCCGTGGTGCAGAACTGTACCGTCAAGAAGCCACTAACCCCGAAACCTTGAAGCGTTTCGGTCACGGTACTCCCGATGACTGGATCGAACGCAACCTGTACAGCAAGTACAGCATGTTGGGTATTACCATCATGCTGGGTATTGATCTGTTCCTGTTCGGTCTGCTGGGCCTGACGGTCTGGGCTATTCAGATGGCCTGGATTCCTTTCTGGGCTGCCGGTGTGGTCAATGGTCTGGGTCACGCGATCGGTTATCGCAACTTTGCCAGCCCTGATACCAGTACTAACGTGTTTCCTTGGGGCATCATCATTGGTGGTGAGGAGCTGCACAACAACCACCACGCTTATGGTACGTCCGCCAAGTTCTCCAGCAAATGGTACGAATTTGACTTGGGCTGGTGCTATATCTCGGTGTTCAAGGCACTGGGTCTGGCCAAGGTCAAGAAGGTTGCTCCCAAGCTGCGTCTGGAACCCAGTGTGCCTTCTAACGCTCCAATCGACGGTATCAGCCTGGCCACCTTGCAAGGCGTGATTACTCACCGCTACGAAATTCTGGCCCGTTACGCAGACATCATCAAAACGACGGCTTCGGAAGAAATTGCACGTCTGAAACCGCAAGTGAACAAGAACAACCCGAATTGCTCCTGGTCCTTGCTGGAAAGCTGCAACGACTGGATTGGCCGTGGTGACGACGTGCTGGCTCCCGAGCAGCGTGCGGAACTGGAAACCGTAGCGGCTGGCGATTCCCGCCTGTCCATCCTGGTTCGCATGCAGCGTGAACTGGCCGGTATCTGGGAAAGTTCCAGCTCCTCTAGCGAACAGTTGCTGTCTGACCTGCGCGCATGGTGCCAGCGTGCTCAGCAAAGTGGTATCGACAGTCTTGAGCAGTTCGCCTTGCGTCTGCGCCGCTACGCGGCATGATGGATCGTTTAAACCCGGAACAGCGAGCCGCCGTTACTCTCCCCTCTGGCCATGCCTTGGTGCTGGCCGGAGCGGGTAGCGGAAAAACCAGTGTCCTGACCTCCCGAATGGCCTGGTTAATCCAGACTGGGCAGGTCAGCCCTCACGGACTGGCTGCTGTTACCTTCACCAACAAAGCCGCGCGCGAAATGCTGACGCGGCTTACTTCTTTATTGCCTATCGATACTCGCGGAATGTGGGTCGGGACTTTTCACGGCCTGTGTAATCGCTTGCTGCGCATGCATTACCGCGATGCCGGTCTGGTACAGACTTTCCAGATCCTGGATACGGCAGATCAGTTGGCCTCCATCAAGCGCATGGTCAAGGCCAATAACGTCGATGACGAGAAATTTCCACCCAAGGAAATTCAGAAGTTCATCAACGCCTGTAAAGAAGACGGCCAACGTCCTGGCGACCTGGAAGCACACGAGCCTCACCGCCGCCGCTTGATCGAGCTTTACCAGCTTTATCAAGAGCAGTGCGAACGTGAAGGTGTGGTGGACTTTGGCGAGCTGCTGCTGCGTGCCTACGAGCTGTTGTCCCGCAATGCGCCTATCCGCGAACATTATCAGCGCCGTTTCAAACACATTCTGGTCGACGAGTTCCAGGACACCAACGTGTTGCAGTACCGTTGGTTGCGTCTTTTGGCCGGTGATCAGGCCTGCATGTTTGCCGTGGGCGACGATGACCAGTCCATCTATGCTTTCCGTGGTGCGAATGTGGGCAATATGGCCGACTTCGAGCGCGACTATGCCCGTGGCAATGTGATACGCCTGGAGCAGAACTACCGTTCCTGCGGCCATATTCTGGATTCGGCCAACGCGCTGATCGAGAACAATAGTGGCCGGCTGGGCAAGAATTTATGGACCGATAGTGGCGAGGGCGAGCTGGTACGTATCAGCGAACTGGCTTCGGATGCCCTGGAAGCGCAGTGGATTGTGGACGAAGTCCGTGCCCTGATCGCCGAAGGCAAGCCGCGTCGTGAAATTGCTATTTTGTATCGCAGTAATGCCCAGTCCCGAGTGATTGAGCATAGGCTTTTTTCCCAAGGCTTGCCCTACAAAGTGTATGGCGGCCATCGCTTCTTCGAGCGTCAGGAAATCAAGCACGTGCTGGCTTACTTGCGCTTGATGGACAACGCGGATGATGACACGGCTTTCCTGCGTGTTGTGAACTTCCCGACTCGCGGTATTGGTGCTCGCTCGGTAGAGCAACTGGCTGACTTGGCGCGTGAGCGTGGTACCAGTTTGCTGCGTGCCATTCCTTACCTGCAAGGACGTGCGGCTGCCAGCCTGATGCGTTTCTCGAACCTGATTCAGGATATGGCCAGCCAGGCACAGATTCTGTCTTTGCCCGAGTTGATTGAGCACGTTGTCCACGATAGCACCTTGCTGGCCCATTATCAGGCCGACCGCGAAGGTGCCGAGCGCCTGGAAAACTTGCAGGAACTGGTCAACGCAGCCACGGTGTTTGTGGGTGAAGAAGGCTTTGCCGAGCTGCCAGCCGGTCGAGTCCCAGAAGCTGTGGCGGGCGAGTCCGAGCAGGCCATGCAGAACCCGGACCAAGCGACAGCCTCCGTGTTGGCTCCCATGTCGCCTTTGGGCTCCTTCCTGACCCATGCCTCTCTGGAAGCAGGGGACAATCAGGCCCAGGCAGGCCAGGACGCCATTCAGCTGATGACGATCCATGCCGCCAAAGGTCTGGAGTTCGATGCGGTTTTCATTACTGGCCTGGAAGAGGGTTTGTTCCCGCATGAGAACAGTTTGTTCGACCCTGGTGGGATCGAGGAAGAGCGTCGCTTGATGTACGTGGCGATTACGCGGGCGCGTCAGCGCCTGTACATCACCCTTGCGCAAAGCCGCATGCTGCACGGCCAGACGCGTTACGCCATGCGTTCGCGCTTTCTGGAAGAGTTGCCGGAGCAACACATCAAATGGTTGTCGGCCCGCTATACCAGTACGCCCATGCAGTCAGAGGCCAGTTCGGGGGCCTTCCGTCGTGGTCAAAGCTGGGAGTCCAAGGACAAGAGCTATTCGGCCCAGCCTTACGGCGGTCGCAGTCACACCAGCGTGCTGGAAGTGAATGGTCAGACCTTCCGTGTGGGGCAGGGGGTGCATCACAGCCGCTTTGGTGAAGGCACCATTATTAATCTGACGGGTCAGGGCGATGATGCCCAGGCCTTGATTCAGTTCCGCGAAGTGGGCAGCAAGACCTTGGCTCTGGCCATTGCCAAGCTGGATCCTGTTAGCTAAAAAACGAAGCACAGACTGAGTCTGTCGATTGCAGTTTGTAGGCCCCCGGAAACCGCCGGGGGTTTTTTTTGGTCGACACAATGGCATGACTATTTTCAAACAGTTGCCGGGGGCAGGGCTTCTTAGTTCAAGTCATTGATAGTTGTAGTCCATCTTGCCCGACGTTCATGCCGCCAAGAGAAGCTGCATACCTTATTTTACGTTTTGAGCAAAAACAGGGACGGTGTTGAAAGCCACGTTCTATCTGTTTTTCCAGTGTTCAGGTTTTTTTCTTATCTCTTTATGATCGTTATATATAAGGGTTATAGATTCTGGTTATAAAGAAGGCGCCGCCATAAAATCGAAGCCTAAATTAATTACAACTAACAAATACACATGGAGGCGATCATGGAACCTAGCAATCTTTCACGCCGGCGCATGCTATTGTCCACAGGCGGGGTGATGGCCCTGGCTGGAACGGCAAGCCTGACACCTTTGTCTGCGGCACTGGCTCAGGAGAAGGCAAAAACGCAGGCTAAAGCCTTGCCTGCCTATGCATCCTGGAAACATGCCGATAGCTTGATTGTGCACAGTGCCAATACCATTGAAACCAAGCGTAGCGCATTTGGTTCGGGCTTGATCACACCGTTGGACCGCTTGTTCGTACGCAATAACGTAACTCCCCCATCCGAACAAATTGTGGCTGATCCGGATGCATGGGTGCTGTCGATCAAGGGCGTCAAGAACCCTAAAGACATGACAGTCGCCGAGCTGAAACGCCTGGGCTTGGTGGCGGTACCCATGGTGCTGCAGTGCTCGGGCAATGGCCGTGCTTTCTTCCCTGAGAAGCCCAGTGGTACTCAGTGGGCTGTAGGCGCAGCAGGCTGCGTGGTCTTTACCGGCGTGCCGATCAAGGCTGTGTTGGAGGCTGTCGGTGGCATGGACGAGGGTGCCAAGTACATGACAGGACAAGGCGGTGAAGAGATTCCCCAGGGACTGGACCCGAACACCATCATGGTGGAGCGTTCGCTTCCTTTGGAAGCGATTGATGACGCGATGCTGGCCTGGGAAATTAATGGTCAACCTATCCCCTTGGCTCACGGTGGCCCCTTGCGCTTGGTTGTCCCTGGATACACTGGAGTCAATAACGTCAAGTACATCAAGCAGTTGGCGTTTACCAAGGAACAGTCTGCTGCCAACATTCAGCAAAACAGCTATCGTCTGGCGCCGGTTGGTGAAAAATCCAACCCGAATCAGGAGTCGGTATGGGAAATGCCCGTCAAGTCCTGGGTGACCAGCCCCAGCGGTGAGCCTGGCGAAGAACTCAAGGCGGGCAAGGTACAGATTCAAGGCTTGGCTTTTGGGGGGATGTCAGCGGCCAAAGGGGTAGAGGTGTCCGTTGATGGTGGCAAGAACTGGGTGAAAGCGACGTTTGTAGGCCCTGATCTGGGTAGATATGCGTGGCGTCAGTTCGTTCTGGGCGTGGATTTGAAGCCTGGCAAGTATGAGATCACCAGCCGGGCGACCAGTGAAGCAGGCACGGTACAGCCTGAGGAGCGCGTTCCCAATAACCGTGGCTATTTGAATAATAGCTGGCGTGACCACATGCTGGCTGTCACGGTCGTTTAAGTCTTGAATGTTGTATCCGCCCCGTTGGTTCGGGGCGGCTATGGAAGCGAATCATGAAGAAATATTTTGTTGCTGCAGTATCTGTATTTATTTTTAGTACCCAGGCTTATGCTCAGGAGCAGGGCAAAGAATTGTTTTTGACAGGTGCCAAGCCCATCGCCTGTGCTGTCTGTCATACCTTGGCTGACGCTGGCTCAGCCGGGACAATCGGTCCGGATCTGGATGAGCTCAAGCCGGGCAAAGAGCAGATCCTGAAAGTCATGAAAGAAGGCATGGGTGCCATGCCGTCTTTTGCTCAGACCATGAGTGACGAAGAGCGTGATGCTGTTGCCACTTACGTCAGTTCTGTAGCGGGTCAATAAGCTCTACCCGCTGTAGCCAGACAGTAGCCGCCTTACCCTTTCTCCTCCTGATCCGGAGGTAGAAATTCGGTAGGCGGTTTTTTGTTGGCGTTGTGATGCAGGACGCGGGCGGGGCGGCCCTTTTCATCCAGCCAGATTTGGCCAATTCCGGAACCATTCCACACCCGCTCCCCATGTTTACGCTGGTCCGGCAGACGTGGGCTGATGCTCAAGTCTCGGCGTTGCGTAAACCAGTTCAGGGGGGATCGTGGGGAGTAGAGCCAGCGGTTCAGCCGATCCAGCCAGTTCAGCAAACTTTCCGGAAACTCGTTCTTGATGCCGCTGCTGGTGATTTGCCAGATATGCGGAATATGTTTGCTATGACGTACCTGCACATCGTAGACGAAAGAGTAGTGCACATCGCCGGACAAAATGACATAGTTACCGGGCGTGCGCGAATGTCTGAAGATGTTCAGCATGGTGTTGGCGGCACCTCGGTGGGCCATCCAGTTTTCTGCATCCACCGTCAAGGCAAAGCCCGCGTAGGTACAGATGCTTTGAATAACTTCGATCAGCTTGACGCCGAACATGGGCGTGGGTGACACAATCACGGCGGCACGCTCGTCCAGCAACTCGTGTTGCAGCTCGGTCAGGGACTCCCAGTCCATCAGTCCAGAAGGGCGGCTGGGTAGGCGGCGGTTATGCCAGCGGCGTGTGCGCGTATCCAACACAATCAACGTAGGTTGGGTGCGCAGGACATAGTCCCACTGTCGAAACTCCAGCAACTCCTTGATGATTGCATCCTGGGTTTGATGTTCCAGGCGTTGATGCTCATCGGGCGAGTGGGTCCAGGCGGTGACCGTGCCCAGTATGGATTCAAAAACCTCGGGGCGGTTACCCCAGGCCTGACATAGTAGATAGGCGATCAGGGCATTGCCCACGATCTGCCGTGAAAAAGGATGGCCGTAGGCAACGTTTTCCCATTTGGCTGACAGGTTCCAGTCATCGGTGATGTCGTGGTCATCAAAAATCATCAAGGTTTGCACGTGTGCCAACAAACGGGCTGCCTGGGGCAGATCCTGACGGAAGCCCTCCAGAGCAGTGGCCTCACGCTCCCAACGTTGTTGATGCTTGGGTTCCAGGGATGGGGGAGTGGGTTCGGCAATGATCTGCCAGGCAATGGGGGACCAGACCAGCAAGTACATGGCAAAGACTTCAGCCAGGGTCACTAAATGGTTGTGCGCATTGGCGGTGGTGAAGATTGGTTTTTCTACCCCACCAAAAAACCGCTCACGCAGATCGTCGTTGGATTTGAACGCAGGCAGCAAATCCGCGCGCCGGTAATAGCTGGCGGGATGCTGATAAAGGGATTCGCTATCCGAGACGACCGCGCCTTCCAGATACTCTCCATACAAGCCTAGCTGCTCGATCAGGGAGTGGATGGCCGCCAGCATGGGGCCTGCCACATCATCGGCATAGACCTGATCGCCGGATAGCATGAGCAAGGCCGGCCGGGCCTTGGCGTTGGTGATGTGTTCGCTCAGTACGGTGTCAGCTTGTGCCAGACCATCGCGCGAGGCGTGATGAGGTTTGCGGCAGGAGCCAAACATCAGATTATCGGCGCGGCTGGCCAATACAAAGTTGGGGCGGTTCTGCCCTGGATGCAGTAAATGAGGGGCCCAGTCTGCAATCCCTTGTTCTGATCCATGGCCCGGGGAGTGAATCAGATCGTAATGCACCAGCGTGTCCCGGGGAAGCGGGGCGCTGAGAGCGACATCAATGAAATGAATAAAGGCGTGTTTGCCCAGCGGCACAATCTGGCATTGATTGGCATCCAGAGGGATACGTTGAGGGGGGCTGTCCTCCGGCTCCAGGATCAAATCCAGGGATAAGCTGGAACTGCCGACCAGCCACAAGACTAAACGCTGGGAGTCCAGGCGACGCAAAATAGGGCCAGCCAGTACGGGAGGCAAGTTCGATGAAAGTTGGGAGAGACTCAAACGGGTAACAGCCAGAATCAGAAAAGACAATGGACAGTGTAGAGCGTAGAAAGTTGCAGTGCTAGTTCTGTCCAGCAGGGAGGTCTGTGCAGTCACCTCATCTGGATTGCACGTGCTCAATGCGTGCAATAAAAATAAGAAGAGCCACCTGTAAGCGGTGGCTCCTGTATGTCTGGCGGATCTGCTCTTGCAGGTGAAGGTGCGAACTGCCTAGTTGTTTTCCATTTCCGGCTTGGCTTGCAGAAACGCAGTCACTTGCGCGTCCAGATCGTCCTCGTGTACCACGCGTACCGGAAAGCCAAATTTCTCGCTCAAAGGGGCGACAAAAGCATTCAGGGAAAAGGCCATCAAGGCATTGCTCACGACCACCAGGCTGGCGGCACAGGATGCGCTCAAACGGCTGCGGTTGTCCTTGATCCATTGTGAGAACGCTTCCTTGTCAGTGCCTTCCTCTGCACCGGGCAGTTCGCGGGTCAGCAAGACAAAGCGTTGCCCTTGATCCAGCAAGGTTTCCAGCTCCTCTTTCCAGTTGGAAGGGGCGCTGTTCGAGATCCAGATACGGGGAAATTCCTGCGAGGCAACGTGCATGGACGGGTCCTGAAGATGTCTGTTTATGAATGGTTTTGAATGCGCTGCTTTGTACCATCAATCAACAGGTTCAGGCCAGTGATAAAACGGCCCGCAAAGTCATCGGAAAAAATCGCCTCCCGTGCCAGCCAGTTGCTGGGGTACTTTTCTTGAGCCAATGCTAAAAAAGCCTGTTTGCGTAAAGACAGGTCTAATGTGCTGCCTGGCCCAAGCGCCTGTTCTTCCATGACAAAACCCAGAATGTAGTAGATCAGGCTAAAGCTGGCCTCGGCAGCAAATTGGCTGTCTGCGCCTGCCAGCATGAAAGCGGACAAGAAGGTTTCGCTGGTGCGCAGCACATTGTCTGTGACTACATAGGTGCCCGCAAAAACACGGGCTCCGTCGCGCCGTTGCAAGAGGGCCTGCCGAAATTCCAGAGCCAAGTGACGGACTTGCTCATCCCAGGTTTGATTGCTTGGGCAATGGCGCGCCACGTTTTCTACCAGGGCGTCGGCCATGCCATCAATCAAGGCTTGCTTGGCATTGAAGTGCCAGTACAGCGAGGGGGCCTGGATATTCAGGGCCTGGGCCAGCTTGCGCAACGTCAGTCCTTCCAAACCTTCCTGGTCCAGCAAGTCCAGTGCTGTCTGGATGATGTGTTCGCGTTGAATACGGGGCGCTTTCGTTGCCATGTTCTCTCCGATATTTGCAACCTAACGATGTTAGTGTATCATTCGCTCATAGACTAACAATGTTAGATTGTGATTCTTGATTGAGCAGGGATACGGTTATGAGCACCTCAACAACTTCGACGGAACGCAAAGCGCTGGGCCTGCGGCTGGCTCCTTGGCTGGGCTGTTTGGCCATGATTGGGCTGTTGATTCTGGCGACCACGCGGTGGAACGAGTGGACCAGTAGCCGCCGCATACAGAGCACTCAGAATGCTTACGTGAAATCCGACTTTGCGGTGCTCAGTGCCAAGGTTTCGGGCTACGTGAAAGCCTTGCCCTTGGGGGATTATGAGCAGGTCAAGGCGGGGGATCTGATTGCGCAGATTGATCCGGCCGATTACGAGCTGGCCGTAGCGGCAGCGCAGGCGGAACAGTCCAAGGCGCAGGCCCACCTGGAAAATCTGGACGGTGAAATTGCACAACAACAGGCGCGTATTAAAGAGGCGCAAGCCAAGTTGCGCTCCGTGCAGGTGCGCGTGCGGCAATACCGTAATAATCCTTCGCGTCAGGCATGGCTGGTCAAGGAAGGTGCCTTGTCACGTCAGGGCTATGAAAATGCCCAGGCCGATCTGGATGAGGCAATCAGCCAAGGGGAGGCTGCTACCGCGCAAGTGGAGCTGGCGAAAAACTCCCAGAAGGTTCTGCTGGGGCAACGTGCGATTCGTACCGCGGATTTGAAATCGGCTGAAGCTGCCTTGGAGTCTGCTCGTCGCAATTTGGGCTATACGCGGATTGTGGCCCCTTTTGACGGGGTCTTGAACAAGCGTCATGTGCAAGTTGGCAGTCTGTTGAACCAGGGTACGCAGATTGTTTCCATCGTCCCCCTGGAGCAGGCCTACGTCATTGCGAACTATAAGGAAACGCAGCTTGCCCGCGTACAGCCGGGGCAGCCGGTGGAGTTGTTTGTGGATGGCCTGCCTGGGGGGAACTGGCGGGGACGTGTGGTCGAGATTGCACCCATGAGCGGGGCCGAATCCTCCTTGTTGCCGGCCGATAATGCCTCCGGGAATTTCACCAAAGTGGTGCAGCGCATACCGGTGCGTATTGAGCTGGAGCCGGGTCAGGCACAGTTGGAGCGCCTGCGTCCTGGCATGTCGGCCCAGGCCAGAATCGATACGGCGGGTTCCCCTGTTGCGGCTTATGACATGCCTGGCTTGAAACAGACTCGTCAGTTGGCTGTCATTCGGGCGCAGGAGGGCTGATCATGCGCTTCTCCCGACTGATGGCCAATACACAAACTGCACGTCCTGTCTTGACGGTGATTGCGATTTTTCTGGGTGCGGTCCTGACTACCGTGCAAGGGCGGCTTTTTTCTGCAGCCTTACCGGATTTGCGTGGTCAGTTTGGCTTGGATGTGCTGGAAGCTGCCTGGTTGGGGACCGCCTTGAATGCGGCGCAATTGATTTCCATGCCGATTGCGCCATGGCTAGCGACCGTCATCGGGCCGACTCGGGTTTTGCTGGCCCCAAGTCTGCTGTTGGGCTTGGTCGCCTTGTTGATTCCTTTCTTTGCCCATCATTATCCCGTTCTGCTAAGTCTGCATGCCTTGGCTGGACTGTGTCTGGGAATCTATCTGCCTTTGACGATGTCCCTGGCTTTGCGCAGCGTTCACCCTCGGTTGTGGCTGGCTGTCATGGCGGCGTACAGCTTGCGTGTGTCAACCGGCATGGATGCAGGGTATGGCACATCCGGTTTTCTGCTGGAAGAAATCAGTTGGCATTGGGTTTACTGGCCCACTGCTTTTGTAGGGCCATTGATTGCGTTGCTGGCCTGGAAGGCCATGCCATTGGCTCCAGTAGACCGGCCGCAACTGCAAAACGCGGACTGGGGGGGTATGGCCCTGTTTTGCACCGGCCTGGTCCTGGCTTTTGTGGGGATCGAGTCGGCTGAACGCTTGGGCTGGAGCGACTCTGGTCTGGTTGTTTCAGCCTTGTCTGGGGGCGCGCTGCTTGTCGTGGCCGCAATAGGGCGTGGCATGCGCAGGCAAAACTCCTTTGCCAGCCTGATGGCGCTGGGCAATCGCAATATCCGTATCTGTCTGATGATTGCTTGTCTGTTCGGTGTACTGATGACGCCAACGTCCTTGCTGATTCCCAGCTTTCTGGTGCAGATGGGCGACTTGAAGCCGCTGCAAGCAGGCGCCGCCACCTGGATAGCGTTTTGGGCTTATCTGGCCTCGACCCCCTTGGCAATTTATCTGGGTCGCCGTCTTGAGCCACGCCTGATGATGATTATCGGTTTAAGCATTATTGCGTTCACGGCCTGGTTGGGAACTCATATCAGCCACGATTGGCGGGTAGAACAGTTTGTCTCGATGCTGATTCTACAGTCCGTGGGCGAGAGCACCATGTTGATTGGTTTGATTGCTGCCTTTGTGACCAATCTGAATCCCCAACATGGAGTGGCATTGGGCGTGTATGTCCCCATCGCACGTGTCTTTACGCCCGTCGCCGCAGCCACGTTGGTTTCCACTTGGCTGCGCATGGCCGGCGATATCAGCCGTAGCAGCCTCAGCAGTCATCTTGTAGAGGGTGACCCTTTGGTCATGGAGCGAGCCTCCGCAGGTTTGGCCGGTCTGGCTCGCACTTTGGCTCGTGAATCACAGGTGGCAGCACAAATCAGCGCCTACATCCTGGTGTTTTGGTGCAGCTTGCTGGCCTTGTGTCTGGCTGTGCTGCTGCGTTCTTCGCCACCCAATCCCATCGCGCCTCCCTTTGCTCAGTCTGTGTAGGTCCAGGCAGAGAGGCGTTTTTTTAACCAAGGAGATTCATCATGAAATTAGGTTTGTGGACATTGGCTTGCACGGCTTTGCTGGCCTCGACATCGGCTTGGGCTGTTGACGGTTCTGCCTCTGTACAGGAGCAGGCCTACAGCAAGAGTCGTGCCCAGGTTGTGCAGGAATTGGAGCAGGCACGTGAGCAAGGGCTGATCAGCGTAGCGGCGCATGGCTATCCCAACGTGCCGCGAGGCTCTGTTAAAACTCGTGCTCAGGTTGTTCAGGAGTTGCAAGAAGCGCAACAAGTCGGTTTGCTGGACTTCGCAGACGATGAGTATCCCGTCTTGCCTGCCGATGGTACTCATAAGACGCGCCAGCAAGTTGTGCAGGAGCTGGAACAAGCCAGAAAGCAGGGCCGTCTTTTGTATGTAGCCCCATAAGGTTGTACCGAGTTGCCGTTGAGGACGGTGTCTAGCTTGTAAAAAGGGACTGAGGCTGCCTTTACGCAGCCTCAGTCCCTCTTGTTATGACGAAGTTGCTTCGGGGGGGGCGGGCTTCAAGCCTGGGTCTGAGGACGACGCATCAAACGCAAGGCCACCAGTACCGACAAGCTGACTACCACGGCACTGAGCAGATAAATCGCTTCCAGCCCCCAGGTTCTTGCTACGGCGCCCAAGGCGGGCCCGGTGATCCCTAAAGAGATGTCCAGAAAGGCAACATAGGCACCCATGGCGACACCTCGGCTCTCGGGTGGGGCGCGGCGCACGGCTTCCACACCAAAACCCGGGAAGGCCAGGGAGTAACCCCATCCGGTCAAGGCGGCCCCCAGGTAGGCAAGGGCAGGGCTGTGGGCGCCCCAGATCAGCAAGAGGCCAGCAGCTTCCACCAGCACGCATAGCAAAGCGACGCGTGCCCCGCCCAGTTTGTCGGGAAGATGACCAAAGAACAGGCGTGCCGCAATGAAGGCGACCCCAAAGGCAGTGAATGCCAGCGAAGCATTGCCCCAGTTGCGATCGGCAAGGAGCAGGGCGATAAAGGCGGTCAGACTACCAAAACCGACACTGCACAGCAGCAAGCCCATACCAGCGCCCCAGACCAGCCCCAGAACTTGGTAGAAAGGGGTGCGACGCAGCGCAGTGGGGGCGGTGGTGCGAAACTTGAGCAACATCAGCAGGGAAATCAACGGCAACAGCGTGACGGCGACCGAGATACCGTTAAAGCCGTAGTCCTGGTTGACCGCGACACCTAAAGGGGCCCCAACGGCATAGGCACCGTATCGCCCCGCAGGATCTGGATTTGGCCACCTGGGTGGTGATGCAAAGTCTAGAGTCCCTGATTCATGGCGCGATCATTCCGCCTGGTGTGCCGTATCCACCGGAGCAGGTGGAAGAAGCCATTGTGGATTTGCTGTGTGGGTATTTGGGCTGTGCGAGCCCTGGGAAAGCGGGGAAGTGAGCGGAGTTGGCGAGCCGGTTTTCGAGTGAGTTTTGGCTCACATGAGTTTGTTGTTGTTTGTTGGTCGGAATCACCTTAGCTACCGTATGCACTGAATGATGTACTGCAGCAGAACAAAGAATAGGATGTCATAGCCTGGTTTAAAAGTGCATATACCCTGTGCTCATAGTCCGGCCTCAGATTCTCAGATCCCCAGGTGTCAGCAATCTCGTAAGGCTTTGGTGTGTGTTTTACAGACCATCAAGAGCTTCCAACAAAAAGGCGCCAATCTTTGTAGATATGGCGCCTTTTTTCTCAGGAGTTCACGAGCAGAACGGAGTTGATGGGCTTAGATCTGTCGCCCGATCTCTTCCATCGCTTCCTGAATTTCCAGCCACTCTTCTTCCAGCGTTTGATGCGTTTTGGTGAGTTCACCATGTTCAGTCATCAAGGTGGGACGTTGGTCTTTGTAGCTGTCCGAGTAAAAGTCGGGGTCCTGCATCAGGGTATCCAGCTCCTGCAAACGAAGTTGAGCTTTCTCCATGGCCGACTCTACTTTCTTCAAGCGGCTTTCCAGAGGCTTGCGTTGCTGGGCCTGACGTTGGCGCAGCTCGGCTTCCTGACGGCGTTGCGTCTTGCGGTCTGTGCCTTCGCCACCCGTATCAGCACGGGCTTCCTGGCGAGCTTCCGAGCGCGATTGCGCGCTGCGGGCCAGTAGCCAGTCGCGGTAGTCTTCCAGGTCGCCGTCAAACTCCTGCACCTGGCCATCGGCCACGATCCAGAAAGAATCAACGGTAGAGCGCAGCAGGTGGCGATCGTGCGAGACCAACAATACGCTGCCACCGTAGTCAGCCAAGGCTGTTGCCAGGGCTTCGCGGGTATCCACGTCCAAGTGGTTGGTTGGCTCATCCAGCAGGAGCAGGTTGGGTTTTTGCCAGACAATCAGGGACAGGGCCAGACGCGCCTTTTCACCCCCGGAGAAGGGGGCGGTCAGGCTGGTGACCATATCACCGCTAAAACCGAAAGAGCCCAGGTAATTGCGTAACTCCTGCTCGCGTACATCCGGAGCCAGACGCGCCAGATGTTGCAAGGGTGTGGAGTCCGGGTCAATGGAGTCCAGTTGGTGCTGAGCAAAGTAGCCGATCACCAGACCTTTGGACTCCAGGCGTTCGCCCCTGATAGGTTCCAGCTTGCCAGCCAGGGTTTTGACCAGTGTGGATTTACCTGCGCCGTTCATCCCCAAAATACCCACACGGGCACCGCCGCGTACCATCAGACGGACCTGGCTCAAAATCGCCTTGTCCTGACCGGGGTAACCCAGATCGGCCTGATCCAATGTCAGCAAGGGATCGGGTGTGTATTCGGGCGAGGGCAGGCGAATGGAAACGCTTGAGTCGTCGCGCAAGAGCGTCACGGTTTGCATGCGGGCCAAAGCCTTGACGCGGCTTTGTGCCTGCTTGGCCTTGGTGGCCTGGGCCTTGAAGCGGTCAATAAAGCTTTGCAGACGCGCAGCTTCACGGGTTTGACGCTCGTAGGCGATCTGGCTTTGTTGCACGCGCTCGGCACGCTGCACCAGAAAGTCGTTGTAGCCGCCTTTGTAGCGAACCAACTTTCCTTGGTCCACGTGCAGAATCGAACGGGCCACCGCATCCAGAAACTCGGTGTCGTGCGAAATCAGCAGGACCGTTCCGGGGTAGGAGCCCAACCAGCGCTCCAGCCAGAGCATGGCGTCCAAGTCCAGGTGGTTGGTGGGTTCGTCCAGCAAAAGCAGGTCAGAAGGTGCCATCAGGGCGCGGGCCAGGGACAGGCGCATTTGCCAGCCACCGGAGAACTCGCGCACAGGCAGCATCCACTGATCGGGGCGGAAACCCAGGCCAGCCAGCAATTGCTCGGCACGCGAAGGGGCGGACCAGGCGTCGGCTTCGATCAGGGCGTTTTCCAGCTCGGCAATGGCTTGCCCGTCGCTATCGGGTGTATTGGCGCGTTTTTCCTGCAAGGCACGCAGGCGTTCGTCGCCATCGATAACAAATTCGCGGGCAGGGCGGTCACGGTCCGGAATAGTCTGGCGCACACTGGCCACTTCCCAGGCATCGGGGATGCTCAGGTCCCCCCCGTCCAGATCCAGCTCGCCTTGCAGCAAGGCAAACAGCGAGGATTTGCCTGCGCCGTTCTTGCCCACAATGCCCAGGCGTTCGCCCGGATTGACGATGAAATCCGTATTGTCCAGCAGGACTTTGACGCCGCGACGCAGCGTAATTCCAGTTGCGCGTATCACAGAGCCAGTTGCTCCCGGCTTAGCAGAAGAATCTGGTCTTCAGCGGTTTCCGTGCTCAGCCAGATAGGCTCAAGCTCGGGGAAAGCGGCGACGAAATTGTCGTACTCATTGCCGATTTCCAATACCAGCACGCCTTCGGGCGACAGGAAGTTGGGGGCCGCTTCCAGAATGCGACGCACCAGGTCCATGCCGTCGTCTCCACCAGCCAGGGCCAGTTGTGGCTCGTGCTGGTATTCCTTGGGCAGGTTTTGCATGGACTGCTCATTCACATACGGTGGGTTGCAAATGATCAGGTCGTAGGCGGTGGGCGGCAATTGATCCAGCAGATCGCTCTTGTACAGACTCATGCGATCGTTCAGCTCGAAGGCATCGATGTTTGATTGGGCCACTTCCAACGCGGCGTCAGACAGATCCACCGCATCGACCTGGGCTTGCGGGAAGGCCAGGGCCGTCAAAATAGCCAGGCAGCCCGAGCCAGTGCATAAATCCAGGGCGTTGTAGATGGCATCGGGGTCGGCAATCCAGGGTTGCAACTGCTCGGCCAGCAATTCAGCAATGGGAGAGCGTGGCACGATGGTGTCAGTGGTGACGCGGAAGCGATGGCCTTGCAGCCAGGCTTCGCCGGTCAGGTAGGCGGCGGGCACGCGTTCGTTGCAGCGGCGTGCGACCAGAGCCAGATAGGCAGCACGCTCGGACTCCAGTACGGTGGCCTCCAGATACGGGTCCAGGGTGTCCAGGGGCAGATGCAGGGTGTGCAGCAGCAGATAGGCGGCCTCGTCCCAGGCATTGTCACTGCCGTGGCCAAAGGCCAGCCGACAGCGGTTGAACTGGCTAACGGACCAGCGCAACAAGTCGCGCACAGTGCGCAGTTCCTGTTGGGCTTCCAGCAGGGAGGAATGATCGATGCAAGGGTTTAACAAAGCAGGGATTCCAATGTACGGCGATAAATGTTTTTAAGCGGCTCAAGATCAGCCACCGCAACGTGTTCGTTGATTTGATGGATGCTGGCGTTGAGCGGGCCAAATTCGACCACTTGGGGGCAGATTTTAGCGATAAAGCGACCATCGGAGGTGCCGCCTGTCGTGGACAGATCGGTTTCCACGCCGGTTTCGGTTTCAATGGCCTTGGCAAGGGCCTGACTCAGCGGGCCGGCCTCGGTCAGGAAGGGTTCGCCACTGACGGTCCATTCCAGTTGGAAGTCCACGCTATGGCGGCGCAGAATGGACTCCACTTCGGCTTGCAGACCCGCAGGGGTTTGCTCGGTAGAGAAACGGAAGTTGAAATGCACATCCAACTGACCGGGGATCACATTACCCGCGCCGGTGCCGGCATGGATATTGGAGATTTGAAAACTGGTGGGTGGAAAGTCGATATTGCCGGCGTCCCACATGCGATCTGTCAGCTCGTGCAGCGCAGGGGCGAACAGATGCAGTGGGTTGATGGCCAGTTGCGGGTACGCCACATGGCCCTGGCGACCTTTTACGATCAGGTGGCCGGACATGGAGCCGCGACGGCCATTTTTAATGGTGTCACCCAATTGGCGTGAGCAGGTGGGTTCGCCCACGATGCAGTAGTCCAGTTGTTCGCCACGTTCTTTCAGAACCCGGCAAACATGCACGGTACCGTCGGTTGCCGGGCCTTCTTCATCCGAGGTCAGCAGCAGGGCAATCGAGCCTTTGTGTGCTGGATGGGCCTGGGTAAACTCTTCAACGGCATGGATAAAGGCTGCAATCGAGGCCTTCATATCCGCAGCGCCACGACCATAGAGCTGCCCGTCGCGCACGGTAGGCTCAAACGGTGGTGAGTTCCAGGCCGCTTCCGGCCCGGCAGGAACCACATCCGTGTGACCGGCAAAAACAAACAAGGGTGCTTCGGTGCCACGGCGGGCCCACAGGTTGGACACCGGGCCGCTGGGCAGAGGTTCCAGGCTAAAGCCCGCTTGCTCCAGCCGTGCGCCCAGCCATTGCTGGCAGTGGGCGTCCTCAGGAGTGACCGAGGGGCGGGCAATCAGGGCTTTGAGAGTCTCTAGTACAGAATTGTCAGTGCTCATGTTCAGGCGCGAAGTAAATCATTAATACTGGTCTTGGCGCGGGTACGGGCGTCCACACGTTTGACGATGATGGCGCAGGCCAGGCTGTACAGCCCATCGGCAGAAGGCAGGGAGCCAGGAACCACGACGGAGCCCGCAGGGACGCGGCCTTGATAAATCTTGCCCGTTTCGCGCTCGTAAATCTTGGTGCTCTGCGACAGGAACACGCCCATGGCCAGCACCGAGTTCTCTTCCACGATGACCCCTTCCACCACTTCGGAGCGGGCACCGATAAAACAGTTGTCCTCAATGATAGTGGGGTTGGCCTGCAGAGGCTCCAATACCCCGCCAATACCGACACCGCCTGACAGGTGAACATGCTTGCCGATCTGGGCGCAGGAACCGACGGTGGCCCAGGTATCGACCATGGTGCCTTCACCGACATACGCGCCGATGTTCACAAACGAGGGCATCAGCACGACATCGGGAGCCACATAGGCACCTTGGCGCACGATGGCACCGGGTACAGCGCGAAAACCAGCCTGGGCAAAAGCGGCTTGGTCGTGTTGCTCGAATTTCAGCGGCACCTTGTCATAGAAGGGAGCGGGTTCGCTGGACATCACGCGGTTTTCCTTGATCCTGAAGGACAGGAGAATCGCTTTCTTGACCCAGTCGTTGACCTGCCACTGTCCGTCGAGCTTTTCTGCCACGCGCAGGGAACCGTAATCCAGCTTTTCAATCACGGTGTGGATGGCCGTGCGCAGTTCAATGCTGTGTGCTTGGGGGCTGAGGGAAGCTCGTTGTTCCCACGCTGACTCGATCAGACTTTGGAGGTCGCTCATAGGCTAGGCTCTGTGAATGCAGGCCGTCATGGGCAGTACCGGAATACAGAAGGCGCATGATGCGCGGTTAACTACCGCAGCGGCCGTGCTTGAATGGAGGCAACAGGATAACCGAGTCTGCCCCATCCATGCACGGTTTTATGGCTTTCTTTGTCGCATTTGCCTCAAGGGGCATCCTGTTTTGCTGATGTTTTCAGGGGGGCAGAATAAAGTGGCTAGGTGCCTGTCCCAAGCAGCGACGGAACATGGTGGAAAAAGCACTGGAGCTGTCATAACCCAGATCCAGCGCGATCCGGGTGACGGATTGGCCGGCAGACAGCTTGGTCAAGGCTGTCAGTAAACAGGCCTGTTGCCGCCACTGGCTAAAGCTCATGCCGGTCTGCTGTCGAAAAAAACGCGTAAAACTGCGCAGACTTTTATTCAATTGCATGGCCCACTGTTCTGGCGTGCTCTGGATATGAGGCTGGCCCAAGAATGCTTTGCAAAGTGCGGCCAAGGACGAATCTTGAGGGATGGGCGCAAAGAGTGGCATGGTGTGTGCCAGGCCAACTTCATGCAAGAGCAACTGAGCCAAGGCACCGTCGCGACCATTTTCCTCGTACAGGGCGGGCAAGGCCAGGGAGGCCAGCAGCAAGTGATGCAGCAAGGGCGTAATGACCAGCACTTCGCAATGGGCGCTGCTGCGGGGGACTGCCCCTGGTTCTATATACAGACTGCGCGTACTGGCGCTGTGCATGCGTACACGATGGCGCTTGCCGGCTGGAATCCACACACCGCGATAAGGCGGGATGACCCAGGCGCCATCGTCAGTGTCCACTTCCATCAAACCCGTCATGGCATAGAGCATCTGTGCCCGCCGGTGGGCATGAAAATCCAGCAAGGTACCCGGTGCGTAATCTGTGCCAATGGCCAGCAAGGGGCGCGGGGTTGTATCCACGCGATCCAGTCGTACATTGTGCATACACAAACCTCTGGCTGAAATGAAAGTATTGTTGACTGGTTTTAGCATGTCAGCCACAGTGGGGCGACCTATCCTTGGACGTTGGCAACTCTTTTGATGGATAGGTATGTATTTTCTATTGCTGTTTTTTGGCTTGCTGGCTGGGGTGAGCACCGTGCTATTTGGCTTCGGTGGTGGGTTTGTGGTGGTCCCCGTGCTGTATTCGGTGTTGATTGCTAGGTATGGCGTGGACAGTCAGATGGGGCAGGCGGCCATGCATATTGCGGTAGCGACGTCCACCTGCGTCATGATCTTTGGAGCTGGCTTGTCCAGTTGGCGTCATCACCAGGCTGGCACCGTGCCTTGGGGGCAACTGCGCCCTTTGCTCGGGTTTATCGCTGTGGGGGCGATTCCCGGGGCGGTAACGGCCATGGCCTTGAGCGGGTCCTGGGTGCGTTGGGTTTTTGTGGTGTATCTGGGCCTGACGATTCTCGATAGCCTGTTTCGATCGGGTTTTACCCAGGAGGCAAGCACGGTCATGCGCCCGTTGAGCAGGGCAAGTAGCGCCGGGGCCGGCGTTCTTGTTGGTGCGATCGCCGCCTTGTTGGGCGTAGGCGGAAGCGTGATTACTGTACCCTTGATGCGCCGACGCGGCGCCAGCATGACGGCAGCCACAGCGGCAGCAAACCCCTTGTCCTTGCCTATGGCGGTGATGGGGAGCCTGAGCTACGCCATGCTGGCCTGGAACGCAGATTCATTGGGGCCTTGGCATGTGGGGTATATCGACCTGCGAGCCTGTCTGGTGCTGGTGCTGGGTTCCTGCCTGGGGATTCGCTTGGCTTCACGCTGGATCGGCAAGATCCCCGACCGTATTCACGCCCAAGCCTATATCGTTTTGTTGGGCGTGGTGTTTTTGCTGATGTTGCTGATCTAGGTTTGGTCGGCGCGATGCGGGATTAGCGTCCGCCTGACGTAGCGGGTGTCACTTTGTCTGTTTGGAAAAACTTGTGTTTTTTTGTTGAGTACGGCGAAATGCAGAGCTTGGGATGCTGCATTTTTACCTATACTTGGCAGCACAGAACAAACAGGAGTGGGGCAACATGACAACAGAGATTGCAGTGGTTTTGGGCTTGGCTTTCGTTGCGATTGTCTTGTTTGCCACAGAAAAACTCCGAATTGATGCGATTGCTTTATTGGTGCTTGGCACCTTGGCTATTTTGGGCTTGGTGACTCCGGAGCAGGCTGTAGGCGGCTTCAGTAATCCGGCCACAGTCACTGTCGCCGCCATGTTTGTATTGGCTGCCGGGCTGCAAAATAGCGGGGCTTTGTCCGGGATTGGGGATTTGCTGGGCAAGGCCCGCTCCCCGGTCCAGTTTCTGTTGCTCTTGTTTCTGGTTCTGGCGGTAATCGCCCCCTTTGTCAATAACACGGCAGTGGTGGCGGTATTCATTCCTATCGTGATGGCCGCTAGCACACGGATAAGCATGTCGGCCTCCAAGGCCTTGATTCCCTTGTCGTATGTCTCGCAAATGGCCGGGGTCTGTACTTTGGTCGGGACCTCTACCAACCTGCTGGTCAATGCCATTGCCCGTGATATGGGGCATCCGGGCTTCACCATGTTTGAGTTCACCAAGCTGGGTGTCATTTGCATGGCAGTCGGTTGTGTTTATTTGCTGACAGTCGGGCGGTGGTTGCTGCCTGCTGCGCGCGGTGGCGAGTTGGTCGAACAATATGAGTTGGGCAAGTACATAACCGAACTGCGTGTCATGCCGGATTCTTCCTTGATTGGTCAGTCTGTTGGCGAAGCAAAGTTGGGTGAGCAATACGGCGTCTTTGTTCTGGAACTGTTGCGTGGTGATATCAAAGTGTGGGGGCCGCGCGAGCAGAAGATTGAGCAGGATGATGTGCTGTTGGCGCGTGGAGATTGGACCAAGCTGGATGAGTTGCGCAAAGAAGCCGGCCTGGAGGTAGATCCGCAGTTCAAGTTGGAGCAACGGTCTTTTGAACAGGTCGACCAGGTGTTGACGGAGGTCATGATTGCGCCGCGTTCGCGTATTAGTGGACGTACCTTGGGCAGTTTACGGGCGGGTTGGCACAGGAACGCTACCGTACTGGGGATTCATCGCCGTGGTCAGGTCTTGCGTGAGCAATTGCGTGCGGTACGCTTGCAGGTGGGGGATATTTTGTTGATGTTGACCCCCGCTTCCGAGGCGGCCGATTTGCGGGCGGATAGCAATATTATCGTGCTGTCCGAGCGTGAGGCTGAAAAAGAAATGGGTTGGCGCGCACCTTTTTCCTTGCTCACCATGGCCTTGGTGATTGTGGTGCCTGCCTTGGGCTGGGTCCCTATCAGTATTACCTCATTGCTTGGTGCCGTCGCCATGACGCTGGCCGGCTGCCTGAAGGCGGATGAGGTTTACGACGCCATTGATTGGCGCATCATTATCTTGATGGCGGGTTTGTTGCCCTTGGGATTGGCCATGAGCGAGACGGGGGCCGCCCAGTTTCTGGTGGAAAACACGGTTGGTCTGGTCGATTCGTTTGGACCGTTGACGGTGTTGGCGATGGTCTATCTGATGGCCTTGGTCTTGACCGAGTTTATGAGCAATGCCGCCGCAGCGGTGCTGCTGGCGCCCATAGGGATGTCCACGGCCAATATGATGGGCGTTGATCCCACGCCTTTTTTGATCGCGGTGACCTTTGCCGCCTCCACCAGTTTCGCAACCCCTGTGGGCTATCAAACTAACACCATGGTTTACGGCGCGGGTGGCTATCGGTTTGTTGATTTTCTGAAAGTTGGTTTGCCCTTGAACTTGATTTTCTGGGTCTTGGGCGTCCTGTTGATTCCCGTTTTCTGGCCGTTCAATCCCGTTTGATACCGCTGTATCCAGGATAAAAATAAAGGAGACATCAGTGATGAATTCAGCCCGCGCTTCCGCTAATCCCGTCTTGGATCCGCAAGTGCTGCAAGCCGTGCAAGACAGTTTTTCCCGCCAGCAGGCAATGAGCCTGATTCGCGCCACCATGCCGCTGGTTCAGACAGGCTTGGTCGAGATTCATTTGCCGCATTGGGAGGGGGTGCAGCAACAACATGGTTTTGTGCATGGTGGTGTTGTCGGCATGATTGCAGATTCGGCCGGAGGATATGCCGCCATGACGTATACGCCTTTGGGCGCCAGTGTGCTCAGTGTGGAGTACAAGCTGAATTTTCTGGCGCCGGCCAAGGGGGAGTCTTTGTTGGCCCGAGGGGCTGTGGTTCGTCAGGGCCGCAGTTTGATCGTGACACAGGCCGAGGTATTTGCCGTGGAAGAAGGCAAGCAGACGTTATGTGCGTTGATGCAGCAAACGATTATGGTGATGCAGGGGCGGGCGGAGAAGGCTTGAGGCCGGGGGCGGGGCTATCTCAGAAACCGGGCCGCTCTTTAGGACTTTTCCAGCGATAGATAAGCAGCAGTATCCACAGCGTTGTCATACCCAGTCCATACAGGATAGCTCCGTAAGAAACAGAAACGTCAATACCGCATACGTGCGAGAAACGGTCGGCGGTATCGCAGATATTTTTGATCGCCAGTAAAAACAAGACAGTATTGACGGCCAGGGCCAGGCAGGCGGACACCGCTTTGTCTGCCCAGATCAAGCTGGCAACGGCCAGGATTGATAACGGCATCAAGGAGTTGAGCACACTGGTGTGCCAGGCGGAATACGCCTGTGAGGAGTTGAGCAAACTTTCGTTGATGTGCGCAAAGGGAAAGAGCCACACGACAATCAAAGCAGCGCACAGGAAAAAAATCCATTTCCTGATGGTGATGTTGGACACGATGAAAAGTAAAAGTTTGCTTTATGAGGATTTTGAGTGTAACTGAACTGTTTTATGCTTAAAGACACGTTGTGTAAGTTCTTTGACACAAATCGCGACAATTATGTTGCTTGCACATGACATAAACGAAGGAATAGACGAATTTAATCACGTTCTTGTGACAAATCGGCGAGGTTTGTTGTAGGCGTCCATTCCGGATAAATAGAAAATGCGCTGGTAGGATGGAAGTCCGAATGAACACAAGGGGAGTAATCAGGATGAAAAACTCGGTATGGTGTTTGAGTGTCATGTTAGGTGTGATGGCTTTGCCTGTCTGGGCGGATAACCCGGCTTGCCAGTATCGGGCTGCCGAGATCCAGCATCAGATCGACTATGCTCGCCAGCATGGTAATGTGCATCGCGAGCGTGGTCTGCAGCGTGCATTGGCGAATCTGCAAATGCATTGTCAGGATGCTGACTTGCTGCGCGATGTGCAGGACGATATCCGAGAGCAAGAAGAGGACATTCAGGACCGTATCGAAGAGATCGCTGAAAAGCGTTCTGAAGGGCGCCAAGATAAGGTGCAGGAATTGGAGAAAAAGCTGGAGCGCGATCGCGCCAAGCTGGGGCAGTTGCAAGAGGAATTGAAAGAGCTACAGGCCTTGAGCGTGAAGTAAACGTGCGCTCAAGCTTTTGAATTTGCTTCTGTCCAGCTCATCAAATTGGTTGAACAGGACAGGATTCAGAAGGAAGTACGTGCTCCCGATGGGGGCACGTACTGTTTAAACAGAAAGGACTGCTTATAATCACAGGTGCAGTCGGCGCAATGATGTAGGCCGACCAAGCATAAAACAAGAGTGGTATGAGTAGAAAAAGCACAGGTCGTCGCGTTACAAAAACCAGGAGTAGAAAGAAGGCAAGGCAGACCAGTCTGTCCCGATTCTTGAAATCAGTCATCGCTGCGGCCCTGACCAGTTTCGGGATTGCGACGGCCTGGCTTCATCCTCAGGGGGTGAACTGGCAAAGTCTTGAGCCGTTTCTGGTATCGCTGGGTTGGCCCACAGCGGTTCAGCAAGACAGTTCCCCCGTCCCTGCTGCCATTGATGGGTATGTTCAGACCTCTTTTGCGCAATGTCCCCAGTTCTTCCCCGGTTCACGGCCCGTTGTGCCTGCGGCCTATACGCAACGAGAGTTGTGCTTTAGCTCTTTTGCGATTTTGCATAGCGGCCAAACCAAAACCCCGGTGTTTGTTGTGCAGCGTCTGAATCGGCAACAGATTCAGTCGGCCAAGGGCGTCAAGCGTACGGATCGATTTTATGCCGAAGGTCGTTTGCCTCGGGCGGAACGAGCCGAACTGAATGACTACCGGGGCTCAGGCTTTTCACGTGGGCATATGGCCCCGGCAGGGGACATGGCCTCTGAGCAGAGTATGGCTCAGAGCTTTTCTTTGGCTAATATGGTGCCGCAAAACCAGACTCATAATGCCGGTCCCTGGAACAAGATTGAAGCGGATACTCGTAAATACGTCGCCCGTGCGGCAGGGAGTGTCTTTGTTTTTACCGGACCAGTGTATGAGCGCAGTGCGGCAAGCATTGGCTCCGGTCAGGTTGCCGTTCCCAGTTATTTATTCAAGCTGGTGTATGACGCCACCACTCGCCGTTCCTGGGTCCATTGGCAAGCGAATCAGGCGTCTACGCGCCTTAGCCCGCCTATCAGCTACGAGGAGTTTGTCCGTCGGACTGGACTGCATTTGTTACCGGATTCCAGTGTGAAAACCTCGGAATAGTGGGAGGTCCTTGGGTCAGGGATGTCACCTGCCTCGATGTCGCACTTCCTGCGCTGTCTTCGGGCTGGGTGACAAGGGCAAGATTTGGGTCAATTGCAGAAATTGCTCTTGAGTTATCAATTGCAAATTAACAGGAAAGGGAATCGACGAGCTTTCAGGCCTCGGGGTACAGTGCTTGTATGGGCCGCGATTGGTTGTCGTTTCGATTCGCGGTAAGAAAAGATTTTTTGTAGGAAAGACGGAATGATGCTTCGACGACTGATTCAAGGTGTGGTGGTCATAGGCTTGACAGCCTTGATGGCGGCGTGCTCTTCGGCCAAGCCAGGCGGTGGCCCCGTCTCAAAACTCTTCAATGAATGTACCTGGGACCGTGAGTCCTGCATGCATGAGGGTCGCTACGAGGCCGGTGAAAGCGAATATGCCGAGCGCGAGGCTCGGGACTTGAATCGTCAGTCTGCCGCACGTTTGCGCCGTAGCGGTCTGTAAGGTTTTGTCACGGCGGTGCCATGGGCTTGCTGCCAAGCGAGGTGCTGACTGTGATTCGTGATGCGTTGGAAAGCCGGCAAATCGTCATTTATGTTGTGGCGATGTTGCTGGCCGGTTTGATGGCCAGTGTCTGGGTGATGCCGGCCGGTCTGGTCGACTGGATCAACCCGGCTCTGGCTTTGATGCTGTATGTCACTTTTTTGCAGGTGCCTGTTTCTCGACTGGGTAAGGCACTGACTCAACTGCGCTTTTTGGTCGTGCTGCTTGTGGCCAATTTTTGCCTGGTTCCTCTCTTTGTCTTTGCGCTGCTGCCTTTGCTGCCTGACCACACGATGCTGCGTCTGGGCGTGTTGCTGGTTTTGCTGAGCCCTTGCATTGACTACGTCGTCACGTTTGCTCAATTAGGCCGGGCGGATGCGCGAACGCTTCTGGCGGCCACGCCGGTGCTGCTTGTAGTGCAAATGCTGCTTTTGCCCTTGTTCCTCAAGTTGGCGCTGGGAGAACAGTTTGGCCTGTACATCAAGGCTGGCCCTTTTCTGGATGCCTTCTTTTTTCTGATTTTGATTCCACTGCTATTGGCGGGGGCGACTCAGTATCTTGCTGGGAAAAGTCGCGCCTGGGCGCAGGTCCAGGCGGGTTTGGGTCTGGCGCCTGTTCCGGCTACTGCCCTGGTACTGTTTATCGTGGTGGCAGCCGTTTTGAGGCAGTTGGAACCTGCTCTGGATGTTTTGTGGCGCGTATTGCCGGTGTATGTGCTGTTTGCCTTCCTGGCTCCTGTCATTGGCTGGGTGCTGGCGCGACAAGTACGTTTGGAGGTCCCTTTGCGACGAGCCGCGGCCTTTAGCAGTGCGACTCGTAACTCCCTGGTTGTTCTGCCTTTGGCCCTGGCTATTCCAGGTGCCTCGCCCTTGTTGCCCGCCGTTATTTTGACCCAGACCTTGGTGGAGTTGCTGGCGCAACTGGTCTATGTGCGTGTATTGGCTCGCTGGGGACAACACGAGCAGGCTTGAGTGGTTCCTTGTGTAAGCCGATTGTTGACTGGCAAACATCATTTTCGGCGCACTTGTCCTGAATTTGATTGGCTTTTCTATGCATTGATGGAGAACGCTTTTCTTGTTTTCGGCCAGGTTTCGTTTTCAAGATGGACAAGGGGCGATCTGGCCAGTTGATGTCTGTGCATAGCTTTTATTTCTTAGCCTGATTGCTCACCAGAAAACTGCCGTCAAAATATGTGGTTTTTTCTTATAGAGCTTATAAAAAAACATACATGGTGATAGAGCTGCCAAGCTCTATGATCTGCTCCGCCTCGGCTCTGAGTGCAACATCATGTTGCGGGCATGTTCTGTGCTCGCTTTTTATTATTTAGGAACCCTCAAAATGCTAGTTGCCGCTTTTCTGGCGTTTGCAGGCCTGTGCCTGTTCGTTAATGGTGTTCGTCTCTACTACTCTGAAGGTCATCGCGCGGGTAGGGTGGTGGAGGCTAAAGATGCTGCCATCGTCAATTTATTCACCGCCGTGTTGGGGTTTATCTGCATGTCCCACATCCTGAACCCGGCCAACAGCGTGGTCTACTCCCCCTTGTCTGCCCTTTATCTGGGCCTGTTTGCCTTGACCTATTTTTGGGTGGGCGTGAACGCGTTTACAGGAAGTGATGGGCGTGCTTTGGGTTGGTATTCCTTGGTGGTTGCCTGCATCGCGGTCCCTGCTGCGATTACCAACTTGAGCCTTGCCGAGCGGATTTTTGATTATTGGCAAGTGTTGAGCTGGTTGTCTTGGGCCGTCCTATGGTTCCTGTTCTTCTTGCTGCTTGTCCTGAACAAGCCCATTGCTCGCCTGACAGGCATGGTGTCTGCTGTGCAGGGCGTGCTGACGGCATTGCTGCCTGCCTTATTGTATTTTTGGGGGGCGATTTAATTGCAGGGGCGGTTTTTGTTTTTCCGGACTGTGCGTGACGCTAGTCAGTAGCACGGCTTTCATCGATTGTGTTGGCAGGGAACTACAAGTGCTGAACGTGGTCTTATAAAAAGGTGCAGGCCTGTCCTTTATTTTGGTGGTAAACGTCTTTTTGGGATGTTGGCTTGAGCAGCGGCATATATTTCTCCGGGTTTGAGGCCAGGGGATTTGCCAGGATCTGATATTGTTATGATATTTAGTGCAATTTGCGCTTGGCGC
The DNA here is from genome assembly GCF_041521385.1 of Alcaligenes faecalis. Classification (NCBI taxonomy): domain Bacteria; kingdom Pseudomonadati; phylum Pseudomonadota; class Betaproteobacteria; order Burkholderiales; family Alcaligenaceae; genus Alcaligenes; species Alcaligenes faecalis. The sequence continues at coordinate 3,677,877 of NZ_CP168006.1, forward strand.
TGCACCTCTATGATTATCCAGTGAAGGAGGTTAGGACGTGAATCGTGCTCACACTCCCTGTCCAGCTCCTCAGCCCGAACCCAGGCCGATGCGTTGGCCTAGTGATTTTCCGGGCAAGCATGACAGGCCGGAATCAAATCCTCATTAATATGGCCGCCCTAGGATGGGCGGCCTTTTTGTACGCCAAATGTGAGCCCATAAAGGAGTCTGTTGTTGGGCAGTTGATTTCGATTTGGAAAGCGTTCCGAGCGGGGTCTGTGTTGTGCAACTGGTTTCTGGCCGCCAGCATCTGAGCTGGCTCAGTGATGTCCCCAGGGAAACACGAGCGACAAACTTTGTGTTTGCTTAAGGATAGGTGCCCTGTTTGGAGGTGCCTTGACGATGTTTCTTCTCTGGCCCGCTTTTTTACTCAAGCGCCGACTTGCCAATCCACTAATGCTACGTGTTGTCGGTCTTTTTAAGGCCGGCTATGTGGGAGTAAATCTGCGAGCAAATTGCTGGAAAAATTGATTTTAAGGGGTCAATTGATTTCAAATCATACTCGTAAGCCGTTGATTTTGTTTAAAATTGATTTTTTTGAATCAACGGTTTTCATGCTTTGGTGCGAACGGAGAGACTCGAACTCTCACACCTCTCGGCGCCAGAACCTAAATCTGGTGCGTCTACCAATTCCGCCACGTTCGCAGCACGAAAGAAGTAGATTCTAGCGTGGATTTTCACGCTAGGCAAGTAATTGGCCTTATGGATAAGCAAATTGATTAGGGGCCATCTTGAGGTGGCTCTCAGCCGCTTTTGTCGTGTTTTGTTTTACGTGCGTTTTGGGTTTTTGGCGATCAGTCCACGAGCCTGCCAGTTGGCCTGTTGCTCGGCGCTGATGCCCAGCTTATCCAGAATTTCCTCGGTGTCCTGGCCCAGATGGGGGGCAAGGCGGTAGATACCGCCAGGGGTGTCACTTAGCTTGGGAACAATGCCCGGAACCTTAAGCGGTGTGCCGTCCGGCAAGCGGCTGTCCAACAGCATCTCGCGGGCCTGGTAGTGGGGATCGGCTGCAATATCGGCGATGTCGTACACACGGCCTGCGGGCACACCAGCCTGGTCCAGAATTTCCAGCACCTTGTCTAGCTCCAGGGCACTGGCCCAGTGACCGATGGCAGCATCAATCACGCCTGCATTCCGGGCACGCCCGTCATTGTGCGCGTAGTCGGGATGGTCAGCCATATCAGCTCGGCCAATCGCGTTCATCAGGCGCTTGAAGATGCTGTCGCCATTGCCCGCGATCAGGGCATATTTACCGTCCTTGCAGACATAGGCGTTGCTAGGAGTGATGCCAGGCAGGCTACTACCCGCAGGCTCTCGTATCGCGCCAAATGCGGAGTACTCCGGCAGCAGGCTTTCCATCATGTTGAAAACGGATTCATATAGGGCCACGTCAATATATTGGCCTTCGCCCTGGTTCTGTTCACGCTGGCGCAAGGCCATCATGATGCCGATGACACCGTGCAAAGCAGCCAGGGAGTCGCCGATGGATACGCCGACGCGTACGGGTGGCCGTCCAGCTTCACCGCTGAGATGTCGCAAGCCACCCATGGCCTCGCCAATGACGCCAAAACCAGGTTTGTCCTTGTACGGGCCGGTTTGGCCGTAACCGGATACGCGCAGCATGATCAGACCGGGGTTGATGGCGTTCAGGTCTTCCCAACCCAGTCCCCATTCTTCCAGAGCGCCGGGGCGGAAGTTCTCGATCAGAATGTCACACTCTTTTACCAGTGCGCGCACCACGCTCTGGCACTCAGCCTGTCGCAGGTCCAGAGCCAGAGACTTCTTGTTACGGGATTGCACCTCCCACCAGACCGAGTTACCGTCATGCAGCAAACGCCACTTACGCAAGGGGTCGCCACCCTTAGGGGATTCGATCTTGATCACGTCCGCGCCAAATTCGCCCAGAATCTTGGCGGCAAAGGGGCCAGCGATCAATTGGCCCAGTTCCAGGACCCGGATGCCGCCCAAAGGGGTAGTCATGTGCATATCAGTCTTGCGTAGGGAAGGTAAAGTAAGGGATCATAGTCCGGCACGGCTGTATTGTCTTGACAGGAAATTATGATTCAAAATACGTTTGTTTGGATTTACCGTGCCAGTTTCCGGTAAAATGCCGGATTACTCTTATCAATTACTCAATTTAATATAGGTCTTCAATGCAGCCCGAGGTTGAAATTCTGTCCGGCTTGGAGCGCCGAGTCGATGTGGTCGTTTCGGTGGCCGACGTAGAAAAACAAGTCCAGGCCCAGCTCAAGCGTGTGGCTCGCACGGCCAAGGTACAGGGCTTCCGTCCCGGTAAAGCGCCTTTGTCCGTTGTCGAGCGCAGCCACGGCCCTGGTATTCGTTACGACGCCATCAACGAAGAAATCGGCAAAGCCCTGGACAAAGTGATCCAGGACTCCAAATTGCGCGTAGCCGGCACTCCTAATCTGGAAGCCAAAGAAGGCGAGCCAGTTGAAGGCACGATGGCCTTTACCGCGACCTTCGAAGTCTACCCAGAAGTGGCTTTGCCCGATCTGTCCAAGCTGGAAATCAAGCGTGCCAATACGCCTGTAACCGACGAAGACATCCAGCGCACCGTAGACGTGTTGCGTAAGCAACGCGCCAACTACGAGTCCAGCGCCGAGCGCGAAGCTCAAGAAGATGACCGTATCACTCTGGACTTTGTGGGCACCATTGACGGTGTCGCCTTTGAAGGCGGTAGCGCCGAAGGTTTCCAGTACCTGCAAGGTCGTGGCCGCATGCTGCCCGAGTTCGAGACTGCCGTTGCCGGCATGAAAGCAGGCGAAACCAAAACCTTCCCTCTGGAGTTCCCTGCCGACTACACCGGCAAGGAAGTGGCTGGCAAAACTGCCGAATTCAAGATCACCGTGACAGACGTGGCCCAGCCTGTTCTGCCCGAGCTGGATGCTGAATTCGCCAAGTCCCTGGGTCAGGCCGAAGGTGATGTAGCCGCTTTGCTGGCTGATATCCGTGCCAACATCGAACGCGAAATCAAGGCGCGTGTGCATGCCCGCAACAAGTCCGCTGTCATGGATGCGTTGCTGTCCGCCAGCGAATTTGACGTACCCAAGTCCTTGGTGGACAACGACGTGCAAGGTCGTATCGCTTCGGCTCGTGCTGAACTGAAAGACCGTGGCGTGCCCGACGCAGACAAGATGCCTATCCCTGCCGAAGCTTTCCAGGAAGAGTCCACCCGCCGTGTGCGTTTGGGTCTGTTGGTCTCCGAACTGGTCAAGGCTGCTGAACTGCAAGCCAAGCCCGAGCAAGTGCGTACCCGCATCGAAGAATTTGCCCAGAACTACGAACAGCCCGCCCAAGTGGTGGCCTACTACTTGTCCGATCGCCAGCGTCGCGCCGAGATTGAGGCAGTGGTACTCGAAGACAACGTCGTCGAGCACGTACTGTCCCAGGCCAAGGTGTCCGACGAGGAGGTGGCGTTCGACCAAATCATGGGAACCAACTAATGTCGTCAACCTTTGTCGACTTCTACGCCTCAATGCATGGGGGGCAATCCGTTGCCCCTACGGGTTTGGGCTACGTGCCTATCGTGATCGAGCAGTCTGGTCGTGGAGAACGGTCTTACGACATCTACTCCCGCCTGCTGCGCGAGCGCATCATCTTTCTGGTGGGCCCGGTTCATGACAACTCGGCCAACCTGATTGTGGCCCAGCTGCTGTTTCTGGAGTCGGAAAACCCTGAAAAGGATATTTCGCTCTACATCAATTCGCCCGGTGGCTCGGTTTACGCAGGCTTGGCCATCTACGACACGATGCAGTTCGTCAAGCCGGAAGTCTCGACATTGTGTACCGGCATGGCTGCCAGCATGGGCGCCTTCTTGCTGTCTTCGGGCGTCAAGGGCAAGCGCCTTGCCTTGCCTAACTCGCGCATCATGATTCACCAGCCTTCGGGCGGTGCGCGGGGCCAGGCCTCTGATATCCAGATTCAGGCCAAGGAAATCCTGAGCCTGCGCGAACGCTTGAACAAGATCCTGGCCGAAAACTGCGGTCAGCCTGTCGAGCGTATCGAGCTGGATACCGAGCGTGATAACTTCATGGCAGCGGAAGACGCTGTGGCCTATGGCCTGATCGACAAGGTGATGAATACGCGTGACGAGTAATCATCTGTTCCCCACAGGGATCGATCTAAAGCAGTAATATGGCTGTTCGGGGGCGGGACTTGTTCCCGTCCTTTTACCATCCTGAAGTGAATTTAAATTTATGTCCGAAAAGAAATCGGCCGACGAGAAAGTTCTGCATTGCTCGTTTTGCAATAAAAGCCAGCATGAGGTCAAGAAACTGATCGCTGGACCTTCGTCCGTGTTCATCTGCGACGAATGTATTGATCTGTGTACCGATATCATTCGTGACGAAGCTGCGGGCGCCACTCCTGATGGTGAACGTAAAGAATTGCCCACACCCCAGGAAATCAAAGATTTTCTGGACGGGTATGTCATTGGCCAGGAGACGCCCAAGCGCACCTTGGCCGTAGCGGTTTACAACCATTACAAACGAATTCGTGGCGGCAAGGCAGGCCGTGACGATGTAGAACTGTCCAAAAGTAATATTTTGTTGATTGGGCCTACGGGTTCGGGTAAAACGCTGCTGGCTCAAACGCTGGCCCGCATGCTGGATGTGCCTTTTGTGATGGCAGACGCCACCACCCTGACCGAAGCCGGTTACGTGGGTGAGGACGTCGAGAACATCGTTCAAAAACTGCTGCAGAACTGCGATTACGATGTGGAAAAAGCGCAGCGCGCCATTATCTACATCGACGAGATCGACAAGATTTCTCGCAAGTCGGATAACCCTTCGATCACCCGCGACGTATCGGGCGAGGGCGTGCAACAGGCACTGCTCAAGCTGATTGAAGGCACCGTGGCTTCAGTGCCTCCACAAGGTGGCCGCAAACATCCTAATCAGGATTTTGTGCAGGTGGATACCACCAATATCCTGTTTATTGTCGGCGGTGCCTTCGATGGTCTGGAAAAGGTAATTCGAGACCGTACAGAAAAATCGGGTATCGGTTTTTCCGCCTCGGTGAAAGCCAAATCCGAGCGGGGCGTTGGCGAGCTGTTTTCAGAGGCCGAGCCCGAGGATCTGATCAAATTCGGCCTGATTCCCGAGCTGGTGGGGCGTTTGCCTGTGGTCGCTACGCTGGAAGAACTGCACGAAGATGCCTTGATCCGCATTTTGACCGAGCCGCGCAATGCCTTGGTCAAGCAGTTCCAGAAGCTGCTGAGCATGGAAGGTGTGGAGCTGGAGGTGCAGCCTGCCGCACTACGTGCCGTGGCCCAGCGTGCCATCAAGCGTCGTACCGGCGCTCGTGGTCTGCGCAGCATTGTCGAACAGGCGCTGCTAGATACGATGTACGAGCTGCCCTCGCGCAAGGATGTCAGCAAAGTGGTGTTGACTGAGGACGCTATTGTTGGAAAGAGTAAACCCGAATTGATTTTGGGGCGCACTTTGCCCGATAGTGAAGCCAGTGACACTGAGTCGCCCCTGAAGAACGCAGTAGCTTAGAGATATATCCTTGTTTGTGCTCTATCTGGCTCTGGTCGGAAGGGCATGGGCAAGATAAAGTTCTGTTCTAATGTTCGTGCGGCCTACTTGAAATATCAAAATTCGCCACAATCTGAGCTACAACAGGTTAAACCGTGAAAGGGAAGCCCAGGCTTCCCTTTTGCGTCTAAGGACATTTATAGGAAATGACTATGTCTGCGAGCCAGATTCTTTCTACGGAACCTATTGAGCTGCCGCTGCTTCCCTTGCGCGATGTAGTGGTGTTCCCTCACATGGTGATTCCGCTTTTTGTTGGTCGGCCTCGCTCGATAAAAGCCCTTGAGCTGGCGATGGAGTCCGGCAACAACATTATGCTGGTGGCGCAAAAGTCCGCAGGCAAGGACGATCCTGCTCCCGAGGATCTCTACGAAATTGCGTGTGCGGCCAGTATCTTGCAAATGCTCAAGTTGCCTGATGGCACCGTGAAAGTGCTGGTGGAGGGCTTGCAGCGCGCCCGTATCACCCAGGTTCAGGATGCGGAAACCCATTTTATGGCCTCGGTGGTCGAGGTGCCCGGCGACGCTGGTGATGCGGCTGAAACCGAGGCCTTGCGCCGTGCTGTGCTGGCCCAGTTCGAGCAATACGTCAAACTGAATAAAAAGATTCCCCAGGAAATTTTGACTTCCCTGACCGGGATCGATGATGCTGGTCGCTTGGCCGATACCATTGCTGCCCATTTGCCGCTCAAGCTGGAGCAAAAGCAGGGCATGCTGGAAACGCCCAAGGCCATGGAGCGTTTGGAAGGCTTGCTGTCGCAATTGGAAGGTGAAATCGACATTCTGCAGGTCGAGAAGCGTATTCGTGGCCGTGTGAAAAAGCAGATGGAAAAGAGCCAGCGCGACTACTACCTGAACGAGCAGGTCAAGGCGATTCAGAAAGAGCTGGGCGAAGGCGAGGACGGCGCCGATGTCGAAGAGCTGGAAAAACGCATCGAACAGGCTCAGCTAAGCAAGGAGGCGCTCAAGAAGGCCGAGGCTGAAATGAAGAAGCTCAAGCTGATGTCGCCGATGTCAGCCGAAGCCACGGTGGTGCGCAACTACATCGAAACGCTGGTTGGCCTGCCTTGGCGCAAAAAGAGCCGTATCAATAATTCCTTGGGCAATGCCCAGGAGGTATTGGATGCCGATCATTTTGGTCTGGAAAAGGTCAAGGAACGTATTGTCGAGTACCTGGCTGTTCAGCAACGTGTGGACAAGTTGAAGGCTCCAATCTTGTGTTTGGTGGGCCCTCCAGGCGTGGGTAAAACCTCGCTGGGTCAGTCCATTGCCAAGGCAACGAACCGCAAGTTCATTCGCATGGCATTGGGTGGTGTGCGTGACGAGGCCGAGATTCGTGGCCACCGTCGTACCTACATCGGTTCCATGCCCGGCAAGGTGGTTCAGAACATGAGCAAGGTGGGTGTACGTAACCCGCTGTTCCTGCTGGACGAGATCGACAAGATGGGTGCGGATTTCCGTGGTGACCCTTCCTCGGCGCTGCTGGAGGTTCTGGACCCCGAGCAAAACCACACTTTCCAGGATCACTACCTGGAAGTGGACTACGACTTGTCTGACGTGATGTTTGTGGCAACCAGCAATACTTTGAATATTCCACCGGCCCTGCTGGACCGTATGGAAGTGATTCGTCTGTCCGGCTACACCGAAGACGAGAAGGTACGCATTGCGTTCGATTACCTCTTGCCCAAGTTGATGAAGAACAATGGCGTACGTCATGGTGAGCTGGAGGTGACAGAAGACGCGGTACGGGACATCGTGCGTTACTACACGCGTGAAGCGGGTGTGCGGTCGTTGGAGCGTGAAATCAGCAAGATCTGCCGTAAGGTGGTTCGCAAACTGCTGGTGGCCAATCCTCAGGCTGGTACGCGTGCGGCCCGCAACAAGACGCTGACCCAGGAAACCTTGGTCGTGAATGCAGCGAATCTGAACGAGTACCTGGGGGTGCGTCGTTTCTCCTTCGGCCTGGCCGAGAAGGAGAACAAGATTGGGCAGGTGACCGGTCTGGCTTGGACCGAGGTGGGTGGTGATCTGCTGACCATTGAAGTGGCCGATATGCCCGGTAAAGGCAATGTGCTGCGTACGGGTTCGATTGGCGACGTGATGAAAGAGTCCGTCGAGGCGGCCCGTACCGTGGTGCGTTCGCGTGCCCAGAAATGGGGTATCCCCAATACGGTGTTCGAGAAGCGTGATCTGCATGTGCACTTTCCAGAAGGCGCTACGCCCAAGGACGGTCCATCGGCCGGTATTGCCATCACGACCGCTATCGTGTCCAGCCTGACGGGTATTCCGGTTCGTTCCGACGTAGCTATGACGGGTGAAATCACCTTGCGCGGCGAAGTTCTGCCTATTGGCGGCTTGAAAGAGAAGCTCTTGGCAGCGCAACGCGGCGGTATCAAAACGGTGATGATTCCAGAGGAAAACGTCAAAGACCTGGCCGATATTCCAGATAATGTGAAGAACACGCTGGAGATCATTCCAGTGCGTTGGATTGATCGTGTACTGGAAGTCGCCCTGCAAGATGCCGTCACGCCTCTGAGCGACGAGGAAGTCGCTCGCTTGGCGGCAGAGGCCTTGGCTGCTTCTCGTGCTGCTGGTACGGGCTCTGAGTCCTTCAAGCACTAAGCGTTAGCTTCAGCAAGATGTAAAACAGGCCACCTTGAAATCAAGGTGGCCTGTTTACTTTTTGGCTGGGCTGTCTAAGTCTTTCCATAGACATAGGCTACTGCCCACATGCACATTGCAGCAAAGACCTTCATCGTAAATATAGTGGCAACCATAATCGTCGTCGCCGCTGTGCGGTGACTTCAATCTGCAGGGCAGCATGCGCTCTGGCCAATAAACACTCAGGTTTGCATATCACGCAATGGCAACTGCCTGGACAGTGCCGCGATGAAAAGCTTCTTCGGTACGTTGAAGTCCAAGTTCTTCTACCTGAACTGTTTCGAGAACATCGAGCAGCTTCAGGTCGGCATCTGCCAATACATTTACTACTACAATCACGAACGTATCAGAACAACACTAAAAAGCCTGAGTTCAGTGCAATACCGAACTCAGGCCTTGGCTTTCTCATCTATGGCCGTCCAACTGATGGGGGGGGGCAGTTCATAGACGGGGGGGCTCTCATCAGGTGTACCAAGCGTATAAAACAGGTCTGGTAGCCCAGAGAGACAAGGTTTAATGCAGCGGGCTGGTACGAATCAGACCTACTGCAATGCCCTCTAGGGACAGGGATTCCGGGTCGGTAACGATGATGGGTTCAAAATCCGGGTTCTCAGGCAAAAGGATGACCTGATTACTGGAGCGCGACAGGCGCTTGACGGTGACATCATCACCAATGCGGACCACCACAATCTGCCCATTGCGTGCTTCGCTGGCTTTTTTGACGGCCAGCAGATCGCCGTCAAAAATTCCAGCATCTTTCATGCTCAGGCCACGTACGCGTAGCAGGTAATCAGGCGTTTGGGTGAACAGCGTAGGGGCAACACCAATTTCACGCTCGATATGCTCGGTGGCCAGAATAGGGCTACCGGCAGCCACGCGACCAATAATGGGCAGCAAGAGAGCGTCAGCCAGATTGGCTAATGCGCTGTTGCTAGGCGCTGTGCTTTCGCGTGTCTCCGTGCCGAGCAGGCGTATGCCACGCGAGGCGCCGGCGGTCAGCTCGATAGCGCCTTTGCGGGCCAGAGCTTTCAAATGATCTTCGGCCGCATTGGCGGATTTGAAACCCAGCACTTGAGCAATTTCTGCGCGAGTGGGGGGGAAACCCGTCCGTTCGATTTCAGAACGGATAATGTCCAGCACTTGTTGCTGGCGTGCAGTGAGCTTGGCGGTCATAGTATTGTCTGCTGAATATATATACAGTAAAGATTGTGCGTTACAGTTGGCGTTTTTGCAAGCACTGCGGGCCGTGAAGGCTTAATTTTTGAGCCCTCGGACCCTGTTCAGACAGACCGGGGCCAATCTTTGCGGTCCTGCGTGTACAACACGTGAGGGACAAGTGGGTGGCCCGCAGGTACGCCAGGGTGTGCAAAGGTGCCGGCTTGCTTTGTCATGCCCAGGCGCTGCATGACGGTTTGTGAAGGCAGGTTCAACTGCGCGGTGTATGCCACAATTTGGTCCAGGCCCAGCTCGTCAAAGCCAAAGTCCATGCAGGCGCAAGCCGCTTCGGTGGCGTAGCCTTTACCCCAGTATTCGGGAAGCAGGCGCCAGAGCAGTTCTACGCAAGGCTGAAAGTACAGCGCAGCAGTCGGGCGGTTCAAGCCGATCATACCGATGAAGGCGCCATTTTCTTTCAGCTCCACCGCCCAAGGGCCCCAGCCATGTTCTTCGATCAGGCTTTGACTGCGGTGGGCGATGGCGTCGCTTTGCTCGCGCTCCAGAGTGGCTGGATAAAAGCGCAGCGCGTGGGGGTCGCTATTTAATCGGTAAAAGGGTTCCAGGTCTGTCTTTTTCCAGGGGCGCAGGATCAGGCGTTCGGTGTTCAGGGAAATAGTGTCTGTCATGGGGGATTCCAAGGGCCGGAACGACAACGCCCTTCCGAAGAAGGGCGTCAGGGCTGTAGCGCGAGATAGCTTACTTCAGGACTTGAGCGATGGCCTTGGCCACGACGTCAATGTTCTGGCTATTGAGTGCAGCAACGCAGATACGGCCGCTGCTGACAGCGTAAATACCGTGTTCCTGGCGCAGGCGCTCTACTTGCTCGGCGGTCAGGCCGGAGTAGGAGAACATGCCGCGCTGTTGCAGTACGAAGTCAAAGTTCTGGGTCGCACCATGTTCTTTCAGCTTGGCAACCAGTTGGGCACGCATGTCACGGATGCGATCACGCATACCAGCTAGCTCGGTTGCCCAAGTTTGGAACAGCTCAGGCGAACTCAGAACCGTGGCTACAACTTTGCCGCCGTGTGTTGGTGGATTGGAGTAGTTGGTGCGAATCACGCGCTTGACCTGGCTCAGCACGCGGGACGTTTCGTCCTTGCTGGAGGTGACCAACGTCAGGGCACCAACGCGCTCGCCGTACAGCGAGAAGGACTTGGAGAAAGAGGAGCTGATGAACATGGACAGGCCCAGCTTGGCAAACAGGCGCACCACGCTGGCGTCTTCCTCCAGACCGGCACCAAAGCCTTGGTAAGCGATGTCCAGGAAAGGAACCAGTTGACGTTCTTTGATCAGTTCGGCGATTTGGGCCCATTGCTCCATGCTGGGGTCCACGCCGGTGGGGTTGTGGCAGCATGCGTGCAAGACCACGATGGACTGGGCAGGCATGGCGCGCAAGGAGGCGATCATGCCCTCAAAGTTCAGGCCATGCGTAGCGGCATCGTAATAAGCATAGGTGTTGACGGTAAAGCCGGCGCGCTCAAAGAGGGCTCGGTGGTTTTCCCAGCTTGGATCGCTGATGTAAACCTCGGACTGCGGCAGTATTTGCTGCAGGAAGTCAGCTCCGATTTTCAGAGCGCCGGTACCGCCCAAAGATTGCACGGTCAAGGCACGACCTTCGGCAATGATGGGGGAATCGGCGCCCAGCAATAAGGTTTGAGCACCCAGGTTGTAGGTGTTGATGCCTTCGATAGGCAGGTAGCTGCGTGCAGCGGCTTTGCTCATCAAGGCGTCTTCAGCCTTTTGAACAGCCTGCAAAATCGGGATACGCCCTTGATCGTCGTAATAAACACCGACCCCCAGATTAACTTTGCCGTTGCGTTCGTCGGCATTGTATTGTTCGTTCAAACCCAAAATAGGGTCGCGTGGGGCCAGTTCGACGGTTTCGAAGAGCGATGTCATGATGATATGGGGGCGTTAGCGCAGAAAGGTAGAAAAACAAAGCATTAATGTGATAATACGGGCTTACCCTAAAGTGTGTCTAGCATGAAATTTGAGCCAGCCTTTCAAGAGTTTCCAGGGAGTTCCTTCAAGCTTTTCCAGCCTTATTTGCCCGCTGGCGACCAGCCTGCGGCAATTGAGCAATTGGTCGAAGGGGTGGATGACGGCTTGATGTACCAGACCCTGTTGGGGGTAACAGGGTCGGGCAAGACCTATACCATGGCGAACATTATTGCTCGCACCGGGCGTCCGGCCATTGTTCTGGCACCCAATAAAACCCTGGCTGCGCAGTTGTATGCCGAGATGCGCGAGTTCTTTCCACGCAATGCCGTGGAGTACTTCGTGTCCTACTACGATTACTACCAGCCCGAGGCCTATGTGCCATCACGCGATCTGTTTATTGAAAAGGACTCGTCCATCAATGAACACATCGAGCAGATGCGCTTGTCGGCTACCAAAAGTCTGCTGGAGCGGCCTGACACCATTATTGTGGGCACCGTGTCCTGCATCTACGGTATCGGTAACCCCGGTGACTACCATGCCATGGTGCTGACCTTGCGCAAGGGTGATCGCATCGCTCGGCAGGAGCTGCTGGCGCGTCTGGTCGCCATGCAGTACGAGCGCAACGACCTGGATTTCCAGCGCGGTGTGTTCCGCGCTCGTGGTGAAGTGGTTGATATCTTCCCGGCAGAAAATGCGGAGCTGGCCTTGCGGGTCAGCCTGTTTGATGACGAGATTGAAGAATTGGAGTTGTTCGATCCGCTGACAGGCAAGGTCGTGCAAAAGCTGAACCGCTTTACCGTGTTCCCCAGTTCGCACTATGTGACACCACGAGAAACCGTGTTGCGGGCGATTGAAACCATCAAGCTGGAACTGCGTGAGCGTCTGGAGTTTCTGACACGGGAAGGGCACTTGGTGGAGGCGCAACGCCTGGAGCAGCGCACCCGGTTTGATCTGGAAATGCTGCAGGAGCTGGGTTTTTGCAAAGGCATTGAGAACTACTCCCGTCACTTGTCAGGGGCGGCGCCCGGCGATCCGCCACCGACACTGATCGACTACCTGCCGCGTAACTCCCTGATGTTTATTGACGAAAGCCACGTCACCATCGGGCAGTTGGGCGCCATGTATCGCGGCGACCGCTCGCGTAAAGAAACGCTGGTGCAGTTCGGTTTCCGCCTGCCTTCGGCTATGGATAATCGCCCTTTGAAGCTGGAAGAGTTCGAGCGCCGCATGCCGCAAACCGTGTTCGTATCGGCCACGCCCGCTGCCTACGAGCAAGAGCATGCCGATAATGTGGTTGAACAGGTGGTGCGGCCTACTGGCCTGGTGGATCCGGAAATTGAGGTTCGTCCTGCCACCACGCAGGTGGATGATTTGCTGGGTGAAATCAAGTTGCGTACCGCGCAGGAAGATCGTGTGCTGGTGACAACGCTCACCAAGCGCATGTCTGAAGATCTGACCGAATATTTGTCGGAGAACGGTATCCGTGTGCGCTACTTGCACTCGGACATTGATACCGTGGAACGGGCCGAAATTATCCGAGATCTGCGTCTGGGCGTATTCGACGTACTGGTCGGGATCAACTTGTTGCGCGAGGGTCTGGATTTGCCCGAAGTGTCTCTGGTGGCGATTCTGGATGCAGACAAGGAAGGCTTCCTGCGTTCCGAGCGCAGCCTGATTCAAACCATAGGCCGGGCAGCGCGTAATCTGAACGGGAAAGCCATTCTGTATGCCGACAGAATGACGGATTCCATGCATCGCGCCATTGAAGAAACCGAGCGCCGTCGTGCCAAGCAGATCGCCTTTAACGAAGAGCATGGCATCACGCCGCGCGGCGTGAACAAGGCCGTCCGTGAGTTGATTGATGGTGTTGTTGCTTCGGACCCAACCGCCAGCTTGCGCGAGGATGTGCCGGACGCCTTGATTCGCGACGAGAAGGCCGCTGCACGCGAGATCAAGCGTCTGGAAAAAGAGATGATGGATCACGCTCGCAACCTGGAGTTCGAGCAAGCCGCGGCTGCGCGCGACAAGTTGCAAAGGCTCAAGGCCAAGCTGCTGATGGCTTGATGGCTTGGGCGTGGTGTTTCTGGCGTAGAGACGCCCTTTTTGGAGTCGGTCTTGAACTGAGGTGGCGACCTTCGCCTGGAACCGGATTACATGTTCGGATCTACTCGTGCTTGACGCCCCTCCAGTAAAAGTGGGGCAATTCCATTTTTGATGATGTTTGTTGCATAATTGCAACTAAGTCTGGACGAAAGTACAGAAAAAACACAGTTCTACTACCGGCTTTCATTGCTCAGGTGTATTGCTTGATTTATCTCATCGTGGGAAGTCGCGGTATCCGCTAAGCAAAGGGTGCTGCGCCTTTGGTTTATTCCAAACTTCAAGCAGCTGCGTACTGTTCTTATTTGCAGCCCCCAAACGATACGGCTTTGCTGTTTCCCGAGCCGTTTCGAGGCTCTGTTTGGGCCCTTGTTCTGTCTTGCCTTATTTGGGGTTTTCCCGCAGACTTTGACGCATTATGAGTAAGGTTTTGTTTGTCTGTACAGGGAATATTTGCCGCTCCCCCAGCGCCGAGGGCGTCTTGCGCCAACTGGTTGACCAAGCCAGTTTGTCGGAGGCTATTTTGGTGGATTCAGCCGCCACGCACGGCTTTCATGTTGGCGAGCATCCGGACACACGCGCACAAATAGCCGCTCGTAAACGCGGTTATGACATTTCTACCTATCAGGCCCGACAGGTCCAACGCGAGGATTTTCGCAGCTTTGACCTTATCTTGAGTATGGACTGGGAAAATCATGCTGCCTTGCAGCAAATGTGCCCTCCCATGTACCGTCACAAGCTCATGTTGCTGATGCGCTTTGCCACTGATTACGAAGCGGCGACTGTGCCCGATCCTTATTATGGTGGTCAGGATGGCTTCAATAAGGTCATGGACTATATTGAAGATGCCTGTCAGGGCGTATTCGAGTTGGTTTGCAAGCGCGTACCTAATTACCGTGCTGCCTGAGCGACTAAAATAACACGTCAGTATAAGTGTAAAAACACACGCTCAAGCACGGTAGTTTCCCCTGTATTTGCTATACTGGACCAAATTGGTCGGATTTGCCTTTGGCAGTCCGGCCGCTTTCGCCTTTGGCAAGGAAACTATCATGCGTTTGACGACAAAAGGGCGTTTCGCCGTAACCGCGATGATCGATCTTGCGCTGCGCCAGCAAAGTGGACCGGTGACGCTCGCAGGCATCAGCCAGCGACAGGGTATCTCACTCTCCTATCTTGAACAGTTGTTTGGCAAGTTGCGCCGCCATGAACTGGTCGATAGTGTGCGTGGTCCGGGTGGTGGCTATACGCTTGCGCGTCTGGCCCGCCACATTACTGTTGCTGACATTGTGTTTGCGGTCGATGAGCCCGTTGATGCCACCCAGTGTGGTGGCAAGGGTAATTGCAAGCAGGGCACAAACGGGCAGAAAGGCGAGTGCATGACTCACGAGCTTTGGGCGACGCTTAGTCGTAAAATGGTCGATTATCTGGACTCTGTCTCGCTACAGGACTTGGTTGATCAGCAACGTCTGCGTCAGCTCAAGTTGGCCGCTCAGGAAGCCGGTCAGCCAGAAGAATGTACTTTGTAGTAGGCAGTCGCCACTACTGACCCGGAGTTTTGTATGAGTCGCGCTCAGCGTATCTATATGGATTATGCCGCCACCACACCGGTAGACCGGCGTGTGGCCGACAGCATGATTCCCTGGTTGACGGAACGATTTGGCAATCCTGCCTCCAGTAGCCATCCTTATGGGTGGGATGCGGAGGAAGCCGTGGATCAGGCGCGTCGTCAGGTCGCCTCCCTGGTCGGGGCGGAGCCGCGAGAAATCGTCTGGACTTCCGGTGCTACCGAAGCCATCAATCTGGCCTTGAAGGGTGCCGCGCAGTTTTATCAGTCCAGGGGCCGCCATATTATTACCGCCCGTACGGAACACAAGGCTGTGTTGGATACCTGTTTGGCCTTGCAGGACGAGGGGTTTGAAGTCACCTTTCTGGATGTCCTGCCCAGTGGTCTGATTGATCCGCAGGCGTTTGAACAAGCCATTCGTCCTGATACCATCCTGGCCTCGGTCATGTTGGTGAATAATGAAATTGGCGTGATTCAGGATGTGCAGGCTTTGGGGGCAATGTGTCGTGAGCATAAGGTACTGTTCCATGTGGATGCTGCCCAGGCCACCGGCAAGGTGGCGATCAATCTGCAGGAATGGCCGGTGGATTTGATGTCCATGTCGGCGCACAAGACCTACGGGCCCAAAGGGATTGGTGCCTTGTATATCCGTCGCAAACCGGCGGTGCGTCTTAAAGCGCAGATTCATGGTGGGGGGCACGAACGCGGGTTTCGTTCCGGTACGCTGGCTACGCATCAAATTGTGGGAATGGGGCGTGCCTTTGAGTTGGCTGGCGCGCACATGGATGAAGAGCACCAGCGCATCACCGCGCTGCGTGATCGTCTGTGGGCGGGCTTGCAGCAGATTCCGGACTTGTTCCTGAACGGCACCCTGGAACAGCGTGTTCCCCATAACCTGAATATCAGTGTGGATCACATCGAGGGCGAAGCCCTGATGATGGCCCTGACGGATCTGGCCGTGTCCAGTGGTTCGGCCTGTACGTCGGCCAGCCTGGAACCGTCCTACGTATTGACGGCCTTGGGTCGCAGCGATCAGTTGGCGCACAGCTCCTTGCGCTTGAGCCTTGGCCGTTTCACGACCGAGCAGGACATTGATGACACGATTGCGGCCATCCGTCGTGTGGTTGAACAATTGCGGGCCATCTCTCCCTTGTGGAGCGAGCCTGCTTCGGAGCCGTTCGCACAATGATATATAGTGACGCTGTCATGGAGCATTTTCTGCACCCGCGTCATGTGGGTGTCATGAACAGCAGTGATGCTGACGTAGGTACAGGGGAAGCAGGAAGTCACGAAACCGGGGCCTTGATTCGGATCCAGCTCAAGGTATCGGAGCAGGGCCAGATTCAGGATAGCTGTTTCAAGGCTTATGGCTGTGGCTGTACCATCGCTGCCGCTTCCTATGCGGCGCAATGGCTACAGGATCGCAGTCTGGAGCAAGCGGCCCGGTTCTCGTCCACGGATGTACAGCAAGCGCTGGAATTGCCGCCGGTCAAAGTGCATTGTGCGTTGTTGGCCCAGGAGGCGGTTCAGGCGGCCATTGCCTCGGTACAGAACAAAGGCGCGTTTTAGTTGTCCAAGCCTGAAGGCTGACTACTCTTCAGGTTTATAGAAAGGAAAAGATCATGTCTATTTCTCTTACTCAGCCCGCCGCAGAACATATCCAGCGTCATTTGAAAAAACGCGGGGGCGGTTTGGGGCTACGTTTGGGTGTACGCCTGACCGGTTGCTCGGGTCTGGCCTACAAGCTGGATTTTGTTGATGAGCCGGTTGAAGGCGATCAACTGTTTGAAGAGCACGGCGTTAAACTGTTTGTTGATCCGAAAAGCCTGCCCTTTATTGATGGCACGCGTCTGGATTATGGCCGTGATGGCCTCAATGAAGGTTTCAAGTTCATCAATCCAAACGAGAAAGCCTCCTGCGGGTGTGGCGAATCGTTTACCGTGTAGGAACTCATGTCATTACGTTTCGGTTTGGCGGCCAATCAATTGCACCATGATTCGGCAGATGCGGCTTTGTTTCAGTGGTTGCGGCGCTCAGCCAGCGGTATTCGCGAGTTGGAAGTTGAGCTTTATACGGTGGGTCGTACCTGTAATGCCATCGAGCGTTCGGGCCTGCTGGAAGGCTATGGCGGCTTGGTTCGCTATCCTTATGGTCGTGATGGCGGCTTGATGAAGCTGGTGGCCCGGGTCACTCAAAGCCCGGACGGCACGCCGCCTTTTGATGGTGCCATTTACCTGATTGACCCGGTAGACCCTTCCTCCATTTTCCCGGAAGCACTGGCACTCAAGCGCCAATGCATCACGCATGGCCGTCCTTTCATCTCGACTCTGATGGGCGCGATTGAATGGATTGAAGTAGAACGTGTCAGTCGTGGCCTGTGGCCCGATTCCAGCTGCAAACGTATTTTTGACTTTCCGAATCAAACCCTGGCCTTGATTGCGCACGATGCGCTCAAGGAAAAAATGGTTGAGTTCGCTGACAAGCATTTTGATTTGCTGTCCCGTTTCGGCCAACGCGTGGGAACGGGCACGACCAGCCGCTTGTTGAACGAGCTGGCCTGGTCCAAGGGCTGGCCCAAGGAGACCTCCTGGATTCAATCTTATTTAAGTGGTCCTTTGGGTGGCGATGCGCAAATTGCCGAGCTGGTGCTGGAAAATCGTTGTCAGCGTGTGATCTTCTTCGAGGACCCGCACGTCGCCCGTCAGCACGAGGCCGACATTCAGTTGCTGGAACGGGCTGTTCGTGTGGTGGCGGACAAGGCGTCGTGTTTTTCTTCGCCCGAAGTGGCCCATAAATGGGCGCAGGCGGTGATGCGTTTGCCGGTGGATTGATTGCACAGGGGCGTGTTAGCGAGAACGAACCAATAAAGTCGTGCTATCAGCATAGGCGAAGATGTATATAGTAGTGCCGGTATTGGCAGTTAAAAAGGACGTGTAAAAACGTCCTTTTTGATTTTTGCATACTGTTTTCTGGACAAGTCCCCAGACTGTGCAAGAGACCGATACAGAGGCTTGATCAATGACTTGGGCAAGCTCTGCTTGATTTGCAGTAGAGGGTTCGCTAGATTAGGGATCGTAATTTGCAGGCGCTGTGACACAAGGTCGTCCGATCAATTGGGTAGGATAGATACTGGAGGTCGGTTTGAATCGCCGCATGATCTTGAAAGCCTCTGGAGCGGGTATCGCCACACGTCTTGGAACTGCGGTCTCTGCGCTTGGTGTTGTTGTTCCGGCTCGGGCGGAGCAGACCACTCCTTTTCCGTCGAGTCCGGTGCGCCTTGTTGTCCCGGTGAGCCCAGGTGGCAATGCTGACCGTATCGCCCGTATGCTTGCGCAGCGTCTTGCCGAGTTATGGCGCCAAATAGTGATTGTGGATAATGTGCCTGGCGCGCACACTAGTCTCGGTGTCAACCGTGTGGTGCGCGCGGCGCCGACTGGCTACACTTTGCTCTCCAGCGGGGATCAGCTTGCGATCAACGCGGCCCTGGGTCGCACGTTACCTTATAGCGAGACCGACGTTCGCGGAGTGACTCGTACTATTGTTAATTCGCAGGTCTTGGTGGTTCGCCCTGGCTTGGGTATTAGCCACTTCAAGGACTATGTGGCGCTACTCAAGCGGCAGCCGGGCGCCGTATCCCTGGCACTGGCGATTGGCTATGGCAGCATCTATCATCTCGCTGTGGAGATGCTTAATCAGCGTTTGGGTACGCAAACCAATAACATTCCCTATGCGGGAGGCGCTCCGGCCGTTCTGGATATATTGGGCGGGCATGTGGACGGCGCGCTGATGGATATTTCGGGGGCAACTCAGAATATTCAGGCTGGTGAGCTGGTACCTCTGGCCGTAACGTTGCCACAGAGGTCAAAGGTTTTGCCGGATGTCCCCACCTTTCATGAGCTGGGCGTGTCTGATTTCGTGATCGAAAGCTGGCAGGGCATCTTTGTGCCACGAGCCACACCCGATGAAGTGGTAGTAAGCCTGAATCACGATATTACGGCTGTACTGCGTTCGCGCGAATTTGCAGCGCCATTGGAGGAGCAGGGCTTTGTGATCGCTCCCAGCTCGGCTGAGTCGCTGGATCAGATCGTGGCACGGGATATTGCCTTGTTTCGTGACGTGGCGGCAGTTGCTGGTATCAAGCCTGAGTGAAATCTGCGCTTACAGGCGTAGGGCAGGCTAATGATGAGATTGGAGTGGAGTTTGTTCCCGAACGGGCAGAATAGCTGCGTATGTGCGTATGTGCGTATGTGCGTATGGGTATTCGGGGGCGCGGATGCATAAAAAAACGCGCGGTCAAGAAGGCCGCGCGTTTTTCCGTCTTGAGATTGATCAGTCCTCGCGACGCAGGTGCGGGAACAGGATTACGTCACGGATAGCCGGGCTATCAGTCAGCAACATGACCAGTCGGTCGATACCAATACCGCAGCCGCCTGTAGGGGGCATACCGTATTCCAGCGCACGGATGTAGTCGGCGTCGTAGAACATGGCTTCTTCGTCGCCAGCGTCCTTGGCCTGAACCTGGGCCTGGAAACGTGCGGCCTGATCTTCAGGGTCGTTCAACTCCGAGAAACCATTGGCAATTTCGCGGCCGGTGATGAATAGCTCAAAACGCTCGGTAATTCCTTCCTGGGTATCCGAGGCACGTGCCAGCGGTGAGACCTCGACAGGGTAGTCGATGATGAACGTAGGGTGCCACAGCTTGGACTCGGCTGTTTCTTCAAACAGAGCCAGTTGCAAAGCGCCCAGGCCGGCATCACGCAGTGGGGGCGAATTTACGTCCACTTTCAGGCGCGCCAGTTCGGTACGCAGGAACTGGATGTCCTCCAACTGTTCGATCTGGTAGGAAGGAGCGTACTTCATGATGGCGCCGGTAATGGTCAGGCGATCAAAAGGCAGGCTCAGATCCAGCTCGCGTTCCTGGTATTGCAGGGTAGCCGTACCACGGGCGCTGATCGCGGCTTCGCGTATCAGGTTTTCGGTGAAGTCCATCAGCCACTGGTAATCCGTGTAGGCTGCGTAGAACTCCATCATGGTGAATTCAGGGTTGTGACGAGGGCTGACGCCTTCGTTACGGAAATTGCGGTTGATCTCGAACACGCGCTCGAAACCGCCGACGATCAATCGTTTCAGGTACAGCTCGGGCGCAATGCGCAGGTACATTTCCATGTCCAGCGCATTGTGGTGGGTTACAAAGGGTTTGGCCGATGCACCGCCCGGAATGGGGTGCAGCATGGGGGTTTCCACTTCCAGGAAATCGGCCTGGGCCATGTGCTGGCGCAGGCTGCTCATGACCTTGCTGCGAGCCAGAAAGGTTTGACGGGTGTCTTCACCCATGATCAGGTCGACGTAACGCTGACGGTACTTCAACTCCTGGTCGGCCAGACCATGGAATTTATCAGGCAGGGGCCGCAGGGATTTAGCCAGCAGGCGCACACGGGAGGCGTGTACGGACAGCTCGCCCTTATTGGTTTTGAAGACGGTACCTTCCACGGCCAGGATGTCACCGATATCCCAGCCCTTGAATTCCGCGTAGTTCTCTTCGCCCAGTGCGGCTTTGTCCAGGTAGATCTGGATACGGCCAGAGGCATCTTGCAACGTAGCAAAACTGGCTTTACCCATGACACGCTTGAGCATCATGCGGCCAGCCACTTTCACAACTTTATTGGTTGCGGCCAGGGCATCCTTGTCCTGCTCGCCGTATTGGCTGTGCAGCTCGGCAGCATGGGCGTCAGGGCGGAAATCGTTGGGGTAGGCGATGCCGTTTTCGCGCAGGCGGTCCAGCTTGGAACGTCGCTCGGCGATCAGGCGGTTTTCGTCTACGACGGGTGCAGAAGTGTCTAGCGGTTCAGTCATTGTGTCAGTACTTATTCGTAGTGGCGGATGTCATCCAGAACGTGCTGGCCAAAATCCGGGCTGTTCAGGAGGCGCAAAATTCGCTCGGCCGCCTCGTGTGGGCTGCTTAACTGCCCTTGCTGGTGCAGGTCGATAAAGCGGCTCAGGTTCGGGAACTGGTCGCGGGACTGGTTACGGATATGACCTTGCATATCGGTATCGACCACGCCAGGGGCCAGAGAGCAAACGGCCAGCTCGGGATTTTCCAGTTTCAGGGTTTGTGTATAGAAGTCCAGTGCTGCCTTGCTGGAGCCATACACGGCCCAGCCCGAGACGGGCTTGCGGCCAGCACCCGAGGAGATATTGAGCACCTGGCGCTGGGCATCCTTGGGGGCGCCTTGCAAAAAGGCGGCGGTCAGGCTCATGACACTGGCAAGGTTCAACTGCAGCGCCTGTGTAATGGCCTGGGCATTGAGCAGGTGGCTGGCTTGCCCAACGGGATCAACGGTGCCTGCATTATTGATGAGGACGTAGCGTTGAGCCTGTGTCTGGCTGATCAAGGCCTGTAGAGCCTTGGCTGCCTGTTGCGCACCTTCCACGCTGGCCAGATCCACTTGCAGATGGTGATGCGCCCCTTGGGGGGCCTCCAGTTGCAGGTCACTGCGGGCCAGAGTGATCAACTGATGGCCAGCGGCCAGTGCCTGACGTGCCAGGGATAAGCCCAGGCCGCGCGAGGCACCGCTTAGAACAGTCAGCGTGGAAGTGTGCATATTAAATACCTTGTTTCAGGCTGGCCTGAATAAAGGGATCCAGGTCGCCATCCAGAATCTTTTGCGTATTGGAGCTTTCGTAGTTCGTACGCAAGTCCTTGATGCGGCTTTGGTCCAGCACGTAGGAGCGGATCTGGTGACCCCAGCCCACATCGCTCTTGGAGTCTTCCAGTTTTTGCTGCTCGGCCATGCGGTTGCGCATTTCCAGCTCGTACAGACGGGACTTCAGCATTTGCATGGCCTCAGCCCGGTTACGGTGCTGCGAGCGGTCATTCTGACATTGCACCACAATGCCGCTGGGTTCGTGCGTAATACGAACGGCCGAGTCGGTTTTGTTAATGTGCTGACCACCGGCACCACTGGCGCGGTAGGTGTCAATACGCAGGTCGGCCGGATTGATTTCGACCTCGAAAGAGTCGTCAATCTCTGGGTAGACAAACACGCTGGTAAAGGATGTGTGGCGGCCGTTGGACGAGTCAAAGGGGCTTTTGCGAACCAGGCGGTGTACGCCGGTTTCTGTGCGCAGAAAACCATAGGCGTAATCGCCTTCAATCTTGATGGAAGCCGATTTGATGCCGGCGACATCACCGTCAGACTGCTCCAGGATTTCAGCCTTGAAGCCTTTGTGTTCGGCGTAGCGCAAGTACATGCGCAGCAGCATGGAGGCCCAGTCCTGGGCTTCGGTCCCCCCCGCGCCGGCCTGAATATCCATAAAGCAATTCAGCGGATCGGCAGGGTTGGAGAACATGCGGCGGAATTCCAGCTCTTCAATACGGCTGGCCATGGCGGCACAATCTTCTTCGATGGCGGCGATCGTGGCATCGTCATCGTCCATCGCGGCAAGCTCGAAGAGGTCCTGCGAATCTTTCAGGCCCGTGTGCAAGGCGTCCAGCACATGCACCACGTTTTCCAGACTTTTCTTTTCGCGGCCCAGATCCTGAGCGTGTTGAGGGTTGTCCCAGACGTTGGGGTCCTCGAGTTCGGCATTGACTACGTACAAACGATGCGCTTTGTCATCGTAGTCAAAGATACCTCCGTAAGGCATTTTCCCGCTCCGAATAATCGGCAAGGCGGGCTTCCAGTTGATTAAGTCGTTCCGATTCCATGATTCAGCGGCTTTCCTATATTTGAGGGCCATCCGCGCCAGCCAGCAGGGCGGCGCGCGGCAAACTTCCGATTTTACCCTTATCGGAGGTCTATGGCACGTATTGGCCGCTCAGGAACCGGACATTGTGCATGTGGCGGTGCGATAGGCGGATGCAGAGCGGTAAGGAGGCCGCTTGGAGGCGGCTGGCAGGGCGGGAGTATCGGGTTTGGTAAGATCGCTGTCCAGGCTGAAATGGGCCACTACCTGGGCTAGCAAGGTCGTTTGTTCTAACTGTTCCTGGGCCGTGTGGGCGCTGTGTTCAACCAACTGCCGGTTGGACTGGCCTTGCTGGTCCAGACGTGTCATGACCTGGTTCACGTACTCAATATGTGTGGCCTGCTCCTGAGAGGCCTGGGCAATGTGGGCCACGATACTGCGCATCTTATTGACCTTGTGCTGTGTGTTGGCCATGACCTCTACCATACCGCGCGCAGCCGTCGAGCTTTGTTCAGTTTGTTCGACTGAACTGGAGATCAAGGTGGAAATCTGCTGCAAGGCATCGGTAGAGCGCAAAGCCAGGTTACGTACTTCGGCGGCAACCACGGCAAAGCCATGACCGTGTACGCCAGCGCGGGCGGCCTCCACGGCAGCATTCAGGGCCAGGATATTGGTCTGGAAGGCAATGCTGCGAATCAGTTGGGTGATCTCGCTCATTTTGTGCGAGCTGTCGGCAATGGCGTTGATGGTATCGAGCAGGCTGTGCACGGCCTGATTGCCTTGGGCCACCTGGCTGGAGGTGTCCTGCGCCAGGTGGTCGGCGGTTTGGGCTTGTTCGGCATTCTGGCGCACAGTGTCGGCCAATTGATTCATCGCCTTGACGGTCTGATTCAATTCGGTGGATTGATCCAGAATTTGTTCACTCAAGTTTTGACTGCCCAACACAATCGCGTGCGAGCCATCGCGTATCAAGCCGGTTTGTTCACGGATTTGATGCACCACCGTTTGTACGCCTTGGCCGATACCATTGAGCGCCGTCAATAGTGTTCCGAATTCATCGTGACGGCGCACGCTGAGTTGGGCATTGAGCTTGCCCTGGGCCAGCTCCTTGGCCAGATTTGCCCCTTGATCCAGTGGCTGTTTGATCGAGCGATACAAAAGGCGCAGAGCAAGGGTGCTGGCGATGAAGAACAAGGCCAGGGCCGCCAGTGCCAGGCTGAATGCCCGGTCGCTGCTGCGGCCTGCCTGATCCAGAGAGCTGTCCAGGCGGTCGCTGAACTGGTGCTCGAACTGATCCAGTGTGTTCGTGATCTGGGTAGAGGCTTGAATGTATTGCTGGCTGAACACCAGCACTTTAGCCATCAAGGCATTGGGCAGGGCGATACGGATCGCGCCGCTGCCATCTTCAAACTGGCCGCTGGCGGTTTGGATGGCCTCGGATTGGACCTGGCTGAGTGCCAGAGTCTGCTCATAGGCAGAGCGCAGCAAATCCTGTTCGGCTGGCGCCAGTTCCAGATCCCTGAAGCGGTCCAGCATTGTCAAGGTGACCCCCTCCTGATCCGCCTGGGCACCCGTAAACACCGCCAGCAGATGGCGGAAAGTATCCTGAAATTCAACTTGCTCGCTGGAGACAAAGGCGATGGCCTGACGGCTGAGCAATTCGCTGATGCGCTTGAAGTCTTTGCTAAGCGCCGTCGTTTGGTGGCGCTGGGCTTCCAGGTGTTTGCGTTGTTCGATGCTGCTGCTTAAATGCTGCAGGGCAATCAGCATCAGGACTAAAAACAGACTCAGGATTGCAAAATAGGCGATGAAGCCGGTTTTGAGCGTCAGTAGTTTTTTCAAGGCGACTCCCACAAAGAGTGGGGTGCCCCCGAGCACTGATGGCTCTTGTCGCACCCCTGTCAGGCGCGCCTATCTTTGCATCTAATTGTGACAGGGGTGTGGCGATATGTCTTAACGACGCTGGGGGCTGCGGCGAGGGGCCGACGTGGGGGCGCCAACACGCTTGGGCAAGTGGCGGAAAATGATGCGGCCTTTGCTCAGGTCGTAAGGCGACATTTCCAGGGTGACGCTGTCGCCAGCCAGAATACGGATGTGGTGCTTGCGCATTTTGCCGCCCGTGTAGGCGATCACGGCGTGACCGTTGTCCAGGGTGACACGAAAGCGCGAATCAGGCAGGATTTCGGTGACGGAACCTTGCATTTCAAGTAGCTCTTCTTTGGCCATAAATCGGGACTCCTTTAAAAATAATCATTCCCGTCTGGCCCTGCTGGGCGGGACGGGGACGGGCTTGGCAACAAGACAGACCGACAAACCGTACAAACGGTGTCTAAAGTCCAGCCTGGCACTAGGCCCATAAAAATTGGGGTGAATCGGTATCTGTCAGGACTGTTGGAGGCCAGACAGGGCCGGGTTGATCAAATTGAAAACACGCCTGCCGTTCGTGGGAAGAACCGGCCAGGGCAGACAAGGTCTGTCTACCTGAGAAACGGGCAAAAACACGAATACTTGCCAGGAACGTAGACCTGCATAACGACGCGCGGGATAATCCCTTGCGGTTAAGAGTACTGGTTGTGGTGCCAAGTAATGCACTTGGGGTGCTTGATTGGGTCAAGCTTTATTCCCAAAAGTGGGGGTGTTTCAAGGTCGATTTACCCTGGGTAGCTGCATCTGATGTTGCTAAAGCCAGACGAGCGTGGATGGGATGGGCCAATAAAACTCAATCAGCACCATGACGTGACAATTCCATGATTATAAATAATATTTATGGATTGGTCAAAGATTGACCAGCTCGCAGCGTGACAAGCAGACGGGGAAAGGCATAGAGGGCTGAGCATGCTTGCCTATATACTAGGCCCATCGTAACGGCGCCGTGTTGACCTGAGGAGGGATCACACGCGCCGTTGCCGTTTTTTAGGACATGCTTGTGAACACTCAGAAATTGACCCCTGGCACGACGGCTTTACTGGTTTTACCCACGATCTTGTGGGCAAGTAATGCCATTGTGGGGCGCCTGATTCATGATCAGGTTCCTCCCATTACCCTTAACTTTTTCCGTTGGCTGGTGGCTTTCACCATCTTGCTTTTTGTGGGGCGACAAGTTCTGCGGCGCGGCAGTAATTTGTGGGCTAACTGGAAGCGTTACTCTATTTTGGGTTTGCTGGGCATAGGGATCTATAACGCGTTGCAGTACCTGGCACTGCAAAGTTCTTCCCCCATTAATGTGACACTGGTTAATGCCAGTTTGCCGTTCTGGATGCTGGTCATTGGTCGCTTGTTCTTCAAGTCCACCGTCAATGGGCGCCAACTGATCGGGGGACTGATGTCCTTGCTCGGTGTGGTGCTGGTATTGACACGTGCCGATTGGCAAGAGCTGATGGCTTTTCGTTTTGTGCCGGGCGATGTCTATATGGTGATTGCCACCATTGCCTGGGCGATTTATAGCTGGATGCTCAGTACGCGTCGCCATGAGGGCGTTATCGCAGAAACCTGGGCCACCGTTGTGATGGCACAGGTGTTTTTTGGCTTGATCTGGTCCGGCGCATTTGCCGCGATGGAGTGGACGTTTACAGACTGGCATATTGACTGGTCCTGGGGCTTGCTGCTGGCGATTTTGTATGTGGGTACTGGCCCCGCCTTGATTGCCTTGCGCTGCTGGGGTGTGGCAGTCCAGCGAGTAGGTGCTGCAACTGCGGGTTTCTTTGTGAACCTGATGCCTGTATTTGCAGCCTTGATGTCCGTGTTTATTCTGGGTGATAGCCCCAAGCTCTATCACGGCGCGGCTTTTTTGCTGATTGTGGGTGGGATTTATGTGTCTTCGCGTAAGTGTTGAGGCTTGAGCGTGCTGGGTATTTGACCCTGTTCCAGATACAAAAAGGGACGCCCGGTAGAGCGTCCTTTTTTATTTTTTGGACTCGGATTCAAGTCCCTGGGCGTGGTCATTGATTATTGTTTGCCATCACCCATGCGGCGGAAGATTGTCGCGACCAAAGGGCCGGAAATATTGTGCCAGACACTGAAAATGGCGCTGGGCACGGCAGCCAGAGGCGAGAAGTGGGCGCTGGCCAGAGCCACGCCCAGACCGGAGTTTTGCATACCTACTTCAATGGCCAGGGTTTTGCGTTGTGCCAAAGGCATGCCGCTTAAACGTGCCAGTACGTAGCCCAAGAGGTAGCCCAAGGTGTTGTGCACGACCACGACCGAGAACACCAACAAGCCGCTGCTCGCAATCTTGGCCTGGTTGCCGGCGACAACAGCGGCCACGATAGCCACAATCGCCACGACCGATACCAGGGGCAGCGCGGCCACCCCCGCTTTAATTTTCTCGCCCAGTAGAGATTGCACGATCACTCCGAGTGCAATGGGCAGAATCACGACCTGCACAATGGACCAGAACATGGCCCAGGCACTGACCTCCAGCCATTGGCTGGCCAGAAAATAAATCAGGGCCGGGGTGACGATAGGTGCCAACAAGGTGGAGACCGAGGTAATGGCAACCGACAGGGCCAGGTCACCACGAGCCAGAAAAGTCATTACGTTGGACGAGGTCCCGCCAGGGCAGCAACCGACCAGAATGACGCCAATGGCCAATTCGGGCGGTAAGGAGAACGCATAGGTCAGGAACCAAGCCAGGACGGGCATGATAAGGAATTGCCCCAGAACGCCGATAGCCACTCGGCCCGGGCGTACGAACACTTCGGCAAAGTCCTGGCGCGACAAAGTCAGCCCCATACCGAACATGATGATGCCCAGAAGTGGAACAATATAAGCGCCTAACCAGCGGTAGTGGTCGGGAAAGTAAAAGGCCAAAATGGCAAACAGTAGAACCCAGATGGCAAAGGTGTTGCCAACAAAACGGCTCAGGCGGGCGATAGCCTGCATGATGAAATATCCTTCAAGGAGCACGGCTGGCCGGTAGGCCGGCGTGGTGCGGATTAGTCTGTTATGGGGAGCAGCATGGGGCGGGCCAGGTGTAGGGCCGTCCATCGCAGACCTGCTTAAGGACTGGCGATACGACTTTCCGGTAGGGTGGGATAAAGCACTGGCAGCACAGGGCTGTACGGGCAGATCTGGGTAAGGTCAGTTGTACAGGCGGTAGTGAGCGAAACGGGCAGCATGGCAGAGCATGCTTTTTATCCTGGAAGGCCGGGCTCGGGCGTATTGTAGACCCTGGCCGTCATGGTATTTTGATTAGCTTGCTTGCAAGTGTGTGTATTGGGAGAGGGTGGGTGAATAGAGCGGGATCACGTTTGGCGGCCTACGCCTGTTTGGCCTTGTCCATGTCTTTGGTGGGCAGTTATATCGCCCTGACACGGCCTTTAGTAACGGCACTGCCGGTGTTCTTGCTGGCCTGGCTGCGTTTTGGTATTGGTGGGCTAGCCATGCTGCGCTGGCTACGTAAACCTGCCAATGAACCCACGTTGGACCTGCGCACCCGTGGCCTGATTTTTCTGGAATCCTTCCTGGGCAACTTCTTGTTCACCCTGTGCATGGTGACGGGCATCAGCATGACCAGCGCGGTTTCTGCAGGCGTCATTTTGTCTGCCATTCCCGGCATGGTGGCTTTGTTCAGTTGGTATTTCCTGAAAGAAAGCATAGGCCCACGTACCTGGGCGTCTTTGGCCTTGGGCATGGGCGGTATTGCCTTGCTGGCTTTAGTGCAGGCTGAAGACCACGGTGTGGATCAACTGGACCCCGGGAAAATGTGGCTGGGCAATGCGCTGATCTTTGGTGCCGTCTTGTGCGAATCAGCCTATGCCGTCATTGGCAAGCGTTTGACCGCCGTGCTTAGCCCTAAACGTATCAGCGCCATTATCAATCTGTGCAGTCTGGCCCTGATTACGCCATTAGGTTTGTACGCCGCTTGGGATTTTGACTTTACGGCACCGGCAGGCTGGATCTGGCCTTTATTGGTGTTTTATTCCTTGGCGGCCAGCGTCTGGACGGTCTGGCTGTGGATGACGGGCGTGCGTTCCGTACCCGCTTCGCAAGCTGCGGTGTTTATGGTGCTGATGCCTTTAGGCACTGCAGCCGTGGGTGTGCTGGTGCTGGGCGAGAGCTTTACCACCGTGCATGTTTACGCCTTCATTCTGGCTTTGGCGGGCTTGGTGCTGGCGACTTTGCCCACTCGTGCAAAGTCGTAAAAAAACCGCTGCGCAAGCAGCGGTTCAGGGCAAGGAACGTGGGGCAACAGCGATAATGCTTAATTCTGCCCCTGTGCATATTCAATAATGAACTGCACGCTGACGTTCCCATTCCATTCGTTCTGGTCCAGACGATAAGCGGCTTCGATATTCTCTGGCAACAAGGTATCGCGGTTGAACCAGATGGCATCGAAGTATTCGCCGTTACGCTCCAGGCTCAGTTTCAAATGCTTGTTTTTCAGCAGACGTTGTTGGCGCACGAAGAAGTTGTCGCGGAAAACAGGAGCTGGGAAGCCGGCGCCCCAGACTTGTTTTTGCAGCAGCCCGGCCACCGTAATATTGATGTGCTCAGGCTCCAATGAACCGTCGGTTTCGATGATGGGGTCAAACTGATAGCGGCCCGTCAGTTCCTGCACGGCTTCCTCAAAAGCTTGTACGAACACATCGTAATTGTCTTCTTCGATCGTCAGACCGGCCGCCATGGCGTGACCACCAAATTTCAGAATCAGGCCGGGATAGCGTTTGGAGACCAGGTCCAGCGCATCGCGCAGGTGCACGTCGGGAATAGAACGGCCCGACCCTTTGATCTCGCCTTCGT
The DNA here is from genome assembly GCF_041521385.1 of Alcaligenes faecalis. Classification (NCBI taxonomy): domain Bacteria; kingdom Pseudomonadati; phylum Pseudomonadota; class Betaproteobacteria; order Burkholderiales; family Alcaligenaceae; genus Alcaligenes; species Alcaligenes faecalis. The sequence continues at coordinate 3,707,378 of NZ_CP168006.1, forward strand.
CACCTTGGGCAAAGGCCAGGGTAGGGCGCCAGTACTTTTCTTTCAGACGTGAGGCGACCAGTCCGACGATGCCTTGGTGCCATTCCGGGTGAAACACGCACACGGTGGCGCTGGTGTCCGGCTCAGCCAGTTCGGCCGCGCGCAGGGCCTCTTCGCGCATGGACTGCTCAATCGAGCGGCGATCCTGGTTCATGTCCTCCAGTTCGCGGGCCAGATTCGCGGCTTCGTCTTCATCATCCGTGATCAGGCAGCGTATCCCCAAGGCCATATCGGCCAGTCGACCGGCGGCGTTGATGCGTGGACCCAAGGCAAAACCCAGATCAAAGGCACTGGCCTGACGGGGATCGCGGCCTGCAACCAAGAACAGGGCGCGCAGTCCGGCTTGCATCTGGCCCTTGCGCATGCGCTCCAGGCCTTGGGTGACGATCAGGCGGTTGTTGGCATCCAGGCTGACCACGTCGGCCACGGTGCCCAGGGCCACCAGATCGGCCAGCTCGTTCAGGCGTGGGCCGGCATTGGCCTCATACACCCCGCGCTGACGCAGTTCGGCACGCAAAGCCAGCATCAGGTAAAAAATAACGCCTACACCAGCCAGGTTCTTGGAGGGGAACTCACAGCCGGGTTGATTGGGGTTCACAATCGCCAGGGCATCGGGCAACTCATCGCCGGGCAAGTGGTGGTCTGTGACCAGAACCTTCATGCCCGCCATATGGGCGGCTTCCACGCCATCAATACTGGCAATGCCGTTATCCACGGTAATCAGCAAATCCGGCTTGCCCGAAGGGTGTTGTTCTGCCAGTTCGACCACGGCGGGTGACAGGCCATAGCCGGTTTCAAAACGGTTTGGAACCAGAAAGTCCACGACAGCCCCCATGCTGCGCAGCGCGCGCAGGCCGACTGCACAGGCGGTAGCGCCGTCGCAGTCGTAGTCGGCAATGATCAGCATGCGATCCCGGCGGGCAATGGCATCGGCCAGCAAGACGGCGGCTTCACGCGCCTGAGTCAGCATATTGGGCGGAATCATGTTGCGCCAGGCCGGATCGATCTGGGCGGCATCAGTTACACCCCGAGAGGCCAGCAAACGGGCCATTAAGTCATGAACTCCGGCCTGTTTCAGGGCGTGGCTGGCCGCTTCTTGAGCGGGACGGTTTTTCAGGATAGGGGTGACCACCACTGACTCCAGTTAGGGGTTTGTTTGAACAGGGACAGGGGCCAGATACGGCGCGAGGCGGGACCGACGTGAGCGTAGCGGTCCAGTCCGGTCAGCACCAGTTCTGGCATGGGCCCTGCGGCCAGGGGGGCGAGCACAGTGCGATCCAGCTCGGCCAGTTGTTGCAGCCAAAGCCCCCAGTCTTGTCGTATCAGGCTGTCTTGCAAATCATCAATAATGCGCAGCTCGGCTGGCTCAGGGCCTAATTGCTGGGTGGAAGCCCCGCCAAACAGCCACAAGCTGTTCACATTGGGCAGGCCAGCCTGTTCACGCTCCTGGTTATCCGGCAGGGCAAAGGCCAGCATCTGAAATTCATTGATCAGGCGACGCCAGGGGCGGGTTTGCACATCCTGTGTCCACCAATTATTCAAATTGCTTTGGCTGACCAGTTCTGTGGAGGCCGCTTGCACCGTAAAATCAGCGGGTGGCGTGACACGCCACAGCTCCGGGCTGAGGTACTCGAACTGAAAGCCGGTGTCGTCCAGATAAGGGCGAACGGCCTCCAGCAAGGCACGGCTGTAGGACTCGGACAAGGCCAGTTGTTCAGCCGGTATCAGCATGGCGCCCTCACGAGAGGGGGCGATGTGAACCAGCTCGGCCAGCCAGACCGCCTGGTCCGGTGCCACCGAGTGGATTTGTTTCAACTGGCGTAGCCGCAAAGGGGCCAGACCTGCGCTAAGATGCTGAGCTTGGTGCGCCGTAAAGCCGTGGGCGTGCAAAAGCCAGGATTGCGCTGGCGTGCACAGGTCCTCGGACGGATCACGTACCGACAGCGTGCCTTTGCCCTGAGTCAGTAACTGAACCAGTGACGGGGCCGTTTGGGGCAAGTGTTTAATGAGTTCGCGCGCGATGGCCGGTTCCGGCAGCGCACCGTTGATTACGATCTGCATGACAGCGATTGTAGTGTTTTCTTTGAGGCGATAGCAGCTCGCATGGGATATGAATTTTGGATTGGAGCGCGGTATGCCGGCCTGGCCAAAGGCCGCAAACGGCGTGGGGGGCGAAAAGACCGTTTCGTCTCCTTTATTGCAGGCAGCTCGATGGCGGGGATTGCCCTTGGAGTCGCCGCGCTGATTGTGGTGCTGTCGGTCATGAACGGTTTTCAGACCCAGGTGCGTGATCGCATGCTGTCGGTCTTGCCGCATATTGAGCTGATTGTGCGCCATGCCGATCATCAGCAAGTGTTGAATGAGTGGAAATCGCTGGCCCAAAACGCCCAGACCAATCCGGCGGTGGTGGGCTCGGCCCCCTATGTGGCCGGGCAGGGCATGTTGGTGCGCAGTAATCAATTGATGGGTGTGCAGGTCCGCGGCATTGAGCCTGACCAGGAAAGCAAGGTGTCCGAACTGGCCCAGCAAATGGTTTTGGGGCGACTGGAGAATCTGCAACCGGGCACTTTTGGGATTGTGCTGGGAGAGCAGTTGGCTAATCAATTGCGGGTCAGCACGGGCGATACGGTCATGCTGATGGCACCGCAAGGCTCGATCTCGCCAGCCGGTTTTTCACCGCGCATGCGCCAGTTCACGGTAACGGGCGTGTTTTCCTCCGGCTATTACGAATACGATGCCAGTCTGGCTTTTGTAAACGTGGAGGATGCTTCCAAGATTTTCCGCGACAGTGGCAATAGTGGTGTGCGTCTACGCATTAAGGATATGCAGCAGGCGCCCATGGTGGCACAGGAGTTGGCCAGCAAAATGCCGCGTAATGTATTGGTGTCGGACTGGACGGCTAATAACCGCACCTGGTTTGCTGCTGTGCAAACCGAAAAACGCATGATGTTCCTGATCCTGGCCTTGATTGTGGCAGTGGCCGCGTTCAACCTGCTGTCCTCTCTGGTGATGGCGGTAAAAGACAAACAGTCGGACATTGCGATTTTGCGCACGATTGGGGCCACCCCTAGCGAGATTGCCCGTATTTTCCTGGTGCAAGGGGCCTTGATCGGCGTCGTGGGGACCTTGTTGGGTGTCGGTTTGGGTACCCTGATTGCCTACAATATCGACGTGATCGTGCCCTTTATTGAGAACCTGATGGGCCGTAAATTCCTGCCTCAGCAGATTTACTTCATTAGCGAACTGCCTTCCAATCCGCAGGTTTACGACATTGTGTTGATTGCCATCGTTTCGCTGGTTCTGTCTTTCCTGGCCACGCTGTACCCAAGCTGGCGTGCCTCCAAGCTTCAACCTGCACAGGTGCTGCGTCATGACTGATCTTATCGCTCCAACCGTGCTGCGCGCGCGCGATGTCAGCGTTCATTACGAGGAAGGTGGCAACCGCATCCAAGTGCTTTCCGGGGTGAATCTGGAAGTGCGTCGTGGCGAGATGGTGGCTATTATTGGTGCTTCCGGTTCGGGTAAAAGTACCTTGCTGCATGCTTTGGGCCTGCTGGACAAACCTAACACGGGCAGCATTGAGGTCAACGGCACCCAGACGGAAAGCCTGAATGAAAGCGAGCGCAGCCAGCTACGCAATAAGGTGCTGGGCTTTGTGTACCAGTTCCACCATTTGCTGCCTGAGTTTGATGCGCTGGACAATGTGGCCATGCCCTTGATCGTGCGCCGCATGAAGCGTGCAGACGCACGCGAGCAGGCTCAGCAGGTTCTGGAACAAGTGGGTTTGTCGCAGCGTGTGCATCACTATCCGGGGCAGTTGTCGGGGGGCGAACGTCAGCGGGTGGCCTTGGCGCGCGCTTTGGTGACACGACCTGCTTGCGTGCTGGCGGACGAGCCTACAGGTAATCTGGATCGCTATACCGCTGAAGGCATGTTTGAACTATTAAGCCGGGTCAATGAAGAATTCGGCACGGCGTTTGTCATTGTGACCCATGACCAGGCCCTGGCTTCCCTGGCCCATCGTCAGTTGGTCATGGACAAAGGCTATCTGACCCAGGAAATCAGGACCGAGCGCGGGGCCTAAGACTCGGCAGGGGCGAGGGCTGTCATACCGCGTCCTTTCCCTTGATGGGCTGCTGCTTGTGGGGAGTCTCGCTATGCTTATCGATACGCACTGTCATCTGGATGCTCCCGAATTTGATCCTGACCGAGAGCGGGTGGTTGAGCGTGCCCGCGCGGCGGGCGTACGTTCGATTGTGGTGCCGTCCGTCGGTGTGTTTGATTTTCAGGCTGCCCGCCAGACCGCCATGGCTGCACCCGGCGGCGTGTATGCATTGGGTATTCATCCCTTGTTTACGCCTGAGGCGGGGGCAGCAGATCTGGATGCCCTGGAGCAGGAAATCCAGTTGCGTCTGGATGATCCGCGTTTTGTTGCTCTGGGTGAAATCGGTCTGGATTACTTTGTGCCAGAGCTGAAAACCGACCAGGCCAGCCGTCATCAGGAATGGCTGTATGAAGCTCAATTGACCATGGCGCACCGTTATGGCTTGCCTGTACTCCTGCATGTGCGTCGTTCTCAAGATCGGGTGCTGAAGTATCTGCGGCAGTTTCCGGGTGTAGGCGGAATCGCCCATGCGTTTAACGGTAGCGAGCAGCAGGCACAGATGTTTGTGCGTCAGGGCTGTGCCTTGGGTTTTGGTGGGGCGATGACTTTTGCTCGGGCCAAGCAGATTCGCCGTCTGGCACAGGACATGAGTCTTGCCGATATGGTGCTGGAGACCGATGCGCCGGATTTGGCCCCGTCCTGGCTGGTGGAGCCGGGAACGCCGCTGGCCTCGGTTCGTAATGAACCGGCCGAAGTGAAGGGCGTTGCGAAAAGTCTGGCGGAGCTTCGGGGGATGGACGTGGCTGATGTCATTAGCCAGACCGGTGCCACGGCGCGACGAGTCTTGCCAAGGCTGGATACGTTTTTAGCTAGCCAAGGGCTTTAGGCTGGATTCAGGTTTTTTCGATGTTGTTGGGGCTGTTTTTCTGCAGTTTGAGGCTGACTTTGCCTTGCGAGCCCAATCGCTTCATCTCAAGCCATCTGGTTTTCTCGTTTCTTACCTTTTCCTCAGCCCCATCATTTTCCCCGGCCCTATCTCTGCCTCTATTTAGGGCACGCCGCTGGCATTAACTCTGCTCCTCTTCTTCTTGCTGCTTTTGTCTGTGTCTTTGCTCGTAGTCCATCTTTTAGTTAAGAGGGTCTTCTTGTCTATGGGTATAAGCCGATGTGAGCAACGTATCCTTTTGTCTGTTATCTGAAGCAGTCTTGAACTCTACGCTATAGATTTGCATGGAGTTCGCGATGACAGGGCAGTACCCATGATAGGGCGTGCATGTTTAGCCGCCTTTGTGGTTGCAGCAACCTTTATCCATTTCCTGAAACCGCCTTATCTGACTCTGCCTGTTTGGCTGTGGCTAGGTGGCGCTGTTTTGAGCTTTTTTCTGGCCCAGCGTTTTTCTTTTGCCTATGTCCTGGTCTTTGCCTGCTTGGGAGCGGGTTACAGCGTTTGGCATATACAGGGCCGGCTTGCTCAATTTGTCCTGGCAGCGGACACTAATAAAGTCAGCCGGGTAGAGCTGGAAATTCAGTCATTGATACAAGCAGGGCCGAACTACAGGCAGTTTCGGGCCAAGGTCTTGCGCGCCCAGCCCCCCGGTTTGCCTGAGCAGATCCTGGTTCGCTGGACGGCGGCTCAAGGCCATCGTTCCTTGTATCGTGAGCCGTCTGAGCAGCGTTTTCCGGAATTGATGCCCGGCCAACGCTGGCGTATGTCTTTAGTCGTACGCCCACCTCAGGGGGCACGCAATCCCCATGGGTTTGATGCAGAACGTCATGCCATGATTCAAGGCTGGCGGGCGGTGGGCAGTGTGCGAGGCCAGCCTGAACTTTTGGGCTTCGATCCGGCGCAGTCCTGGTCCACCTGGATGCAGCGTTTACGTCATCATTTGCGCAGCGTCTTGATGCCCTACGTACAAGAACAACGCTGGGGCGGGGTGATGCTGGCCTTGTCTTTGGGTGATCAGGCCAGTATTTCCCCCTCGGACTGGCTGGTCTTCAACCGCACTGGCTTGACGCACTTGGTGTCCATCAGCGGCACGCACGTTACTTTCCTGGCTGTATTGTTGGCAGCCTTAGTGTCCTGGTGCTGGCGACGTGTTTGTTGGGGGCGCTGGGTACTGGCCGAGCAGATCCCCGCTCAGGTCGCCGCGACCTGGGTAGGTATTGCCGGGGCGGGCGCGTACTGCGTGATCGCAGGCTGGGGTGTTCCTGCCCAGCGTACTTTTTTGATGTTGCTGGTACTGGGTGTCTGCCGTCTTTGGGGATTGCACTTGGGCGCCAGCCGGACTTTGCTGATTGCCGCTCTGTGTGTGGTTTTGCACGACCCGTGGGCGGGGCTGACCACAGGTTTTTATCTTTCTTTCGCCGCTGTTTCGGTCTTGTTGGCGTTCGGTTATCTGATGGGGCAAGTGCCACAGCCGGGATCTGGGGTACGGCGCTGGGGGCGGCGAATCTGGTGTGCGACGCAGTTGCAGGTGCTGATCACTGTAGCCTTATTGCCAGCATTGGCGCCCTTGTTTCATGAGATCTCCTTGGCCTCCTTGCCTGCGAACGCGTATGCCATCACCTTGATCGGTTCGCTTGTGACGCCTTTGGTGCTGCTCTTGTTGATTTTGGCGGCACTGCAGGCCCCGCCGGTCTGGTGCGAATCCGTCTCCTATTTGGCGCATAGGGTGTTGGACTTCACGATGCAACCTACAGTCTGGTTGGCCGAGCACAGTCTGGCCAGTGTGCCCGTGCCTGCCCAGCATTGGGCGTGGACGGTTCTGGCCTTGTTAGGCGTCTTGCTGTTGCTCTTGCCCAAAGGGTTTGTGTCCCGTTTGAGTGGCTTGTCTCTGTTGCTGCCTGCATTGGCTCTACGACCCTCCTTGTTGCAGGAAGGGGATTGGGACTTGTTCGCCCTGGATGTCGGCCAAGGCAGTGCCGTGGTGTTGCGTACTCGCAGTCAGGTGCTCGTATTTGATGTGGGAAACCGCTATGGCCCTGATTCTGATGAGGGCAAGCGCAGCATTGTGCCTTGGTTGAAAGCCAAGGGAATAGGGCGGATAGATACCTTGGTGCTGTCTCATGCCGATATGGACCATGTGGGTGGGACACGTAGCGTATTGCAGGCGGTGCCGGTTGGGCGCGCCTATAGCAGCTTTGATCTGGACGCTCATTTGAGTCGGGAGGAGCGTTTGCTGGGTGTGTCAACGGGTTCTACTGCCCGTCCGGAGCAGGCTTTGCGTTGTGAGCAGGATGTGAGCTGGGAGGTGGACGGCGTACGTTTCCGGTTCTGGTGGCCGCCTGCTGACAAGGCCAGCTTCAAGGCCGTCTTTGGTCGCGAGGAAGACAAGAACGCCATTAGCTGTGTGCTGGAGGTTCAAGGCCCCAGACACAGCGCCTTATTGTTGGGCGACGCAGGCGTGGCGCAGGAGCAGGCCATGGTGGCTGCTGGCCTGAGGTCTATTGATGTGGTGGTGGTCGGGCATCACGGCTCCCGGACTTCGTCTGGGGCGTATTTCGTAAAGCAGATGCAGGCAGGCTTGGCTATCGCTCAATTGGGCTGGTGGAACCGTTTCAGTCATCCGCACCCACTGGTGCAAGCGCGTTGGGAACGCGCCGGTGCTTTATTCTTGCGCACTGATCAATGGGGGGCCTTGACGGTGGAGTCGCGCCCCTCGGCGTTGTATTACTTTGGTGAGCGTGACCGCTATGCTCGTTATTGGCAATCGCCTGCACCACCCTGACAGCAGGATAGAAACGGCACAGTAAAGCCTTCGTGCTGGGCTACAATAGTTCTTTATCTGTCAAATTCTGGTCTGAGCGTTCATGACAACTGATCTTCAGGAGCCGCGCCTTAATTGGCTTATGTGTGCCAGTGCCTCCGGTACGCACCGCATGGCGTACTGGGAGTGGGGCGATCCAAGTAACGACCATGTCTTGATGTGTGTGCATGGTTTGACGCGTACAGGCCGGGATTTTGATCAATTGGCCCAGCGCCTGTCCAAGCGCTACCGTGTGGTGGCCCCCGATATTGTCGGGCGAGGTCGCTCGGATTGGCTGATTGATCCGGCCGCTTACGCCATTCCTCAATACGTCGCTGATATGTTGGTGCTGATTGCCCGCTTGCAGCCAGCGCGACTGGATTGGGTCGGCACGTCCATGGGTGGTTTGATTGCGCTGGGGTTACACGGAGCACAAACGATGTCAGCCTTGCTGCGTCCGGCTCGCCCCGGCCCAGGACTGGGTGCCGAACCCTTGCAACTGCCCTTGGGACGAGTCGTTCTGAACGATGTAGGCCCGGCGCTGGATATGACAGGTCTGCAGCGCATCAGCGAATATGTTGGTCAGTCCGTGCTGTTTGATACCTTCGAACAGGCGGTGGAGTATGTACGTTCCGTCTCGGCTTCCTTCGGCGAGCATTCCGCTGAAGAATGGGCCGATATGTCCCGCCACGTCTTTGTGGAACATGAAGGTAAATGGCGTCGCCATTATGATTTGCGCCTGTCGCAAGCCTTTGCTCAGCAGGCTGATGTGGATCTGGAGGCTGCACAGGCTTTGTTGTGGGGGGCCTATGAAGGCTTGCCGGACAAGGTTCTGATTGTGCGCGGGCAGGAGTCGGATCTCTTGACGGCAGAGGTCGTTCAGGAAATGTTGCAACGCAATCCCAATTCGCAATTGGTGACTATTCCCAATGTGGGCCATGCGCCCATGCTGCGCAATGCCGAGCAAATCGACCACATCGACTACTTTCTAGCTGGATAGCCCCTTATGAGTGTTCAGGCCCGCTTGCCCGTTGATTTGCATTGCCATTCCATTTATTCAGATGGTGTGCTCAGCCCAGCGGAGCTAGCTGCGCGTGCATACGCTAACGGTGTGAAGCTGTGGGCCCTGACGGATCATGATGAAATCGGTGGCTTGAAACTGGCCCGCCACTATGCCGAGGAGTTGGGCATGCGCTTTGTGGACGGGGTGGAAATCTCCGTCACTTGGGCGAACAAGACCATTCATATTGTGGGTTTGGGGGTGGACCCGGATCATTCAACCTTGCAGCAGGCCCTGCATGATGTGCGTGCTGGCCGTGAGCAGCGTGCCCGTCAAATGGGCGAACGCTTGGAAAAACTGGGCTTTCCCAATGCCTATGAAGGGGCCGTCCCATTTGCCGCCAATCCGGAACTGATCAGCCGCACGCACTTTGCCCGTTTTCTGGTGCAGCAAGGGTATTGCGCCGATATGAATGAGGCCTTTCGCCGCTATCTGGCGGATGGCAAGCCCGCCGCCGTGGAAACCGTCTGGGCCAGTCTGGAAGAAGCGGTGAGCTGGATACGTGAATCCGGCGGCAAGGCCATTATTGCCCACCCCGGACGTTATGAATTGGACGGCACTCGCAGCCATGCCTTGTATACCCAGTTTCTGGAATTGGGTGGTGTGGGGATTGAGGTGCTGACGGGCAGTCACACTCCGCAGGAATACAGCGTGTATACCCAGGTAGCGCGCAGCTATGGTTTTGAGGTGTCCTGCGGTTCGGATTTTCATGGTCCCAGCGAAGGGCGTGTGGATTTAGGCGGTCTGCCACCTTTGCCCTCGGGATTGAAACCCGTTTGGCAGGAGTGGCTTTAGCAGGAGCCTTGAAAACGATGAATAAAGCTTTTGTGAAAGAGTCCGATCAGGACGACGATGAGGATCTGGACGCACCGGCCAGTGCGCTACCCAGTGGCACCAAGAATTACATGACGGTTCTGGGTTATCGCCGTTTGCGTGGCGAGCTGACCCATTTAATGAACAAGGAACGTCCCGAGGTCGTGCAGATCGTCTCGTGGGCCGCCTCCAATGGTGACCGCTCCGAGAACGGTGATTATCTGTACGGTAAAAAGCGCCTGCGGGAAATTGACCGCCGTATCCGCTTCCTGACCAAGCGTTTGGAAATTGCCGAAGTGGTCGATCCCGGCTTGCAGCCCAACCCCGATCAGGTGTTTTTTGGTGCAACCGTTGTTTATAGCGACAGCCAGGGTGAAGAATTCACCATCACCATAGTGGGCGTGGACGAGGCCGAACCCTTGCAAGGCCGTATCAGCTGGATTTCGCCGGTGGCCCGGGCCTTGATCAAGGCGCGTGAAGGCGACACCGTGGTGCTGCGCACCCCGGCCGGCAAGGAGGAGCTGGATATTCTGGACGTGTCCTATCCCGAGCCAGCGCCCGCTCCTGATCTGGATGGAGACAGCCCGATTTGAACGCCGTACCGGGTCCGTATTGGAGATTACGGGGCGCCAATCGCTCCGGCCCCTCAAGACGTCTTGTCGAGCTTGCCGGGTTTGCTGTGTCTCCAGCCCAGCTTGCGGCCCTTTTGTGTGAACTGAATTTTCCCTTTTTGTGCACGCCATTTGCCGATGTGACCTCTTGTGTCGCTTCCGGTTAAAATGGCGTGTTTTCTATTTCTCCCACCTTTTTTGCCCCTCCCGTATCGTGAGCCAAATCCTGTACTTCCCCGGTTCGTCCGTGCTCTCTGCATTTCGTCGTGAGCGTTTGCTAGAGCGTGTCGAGCAGCGTCAACTGCCTGTTGCCGACATTCTTGCCTTGCACGAATACTATGTCTGGACTGAAGAGTCCGGCCTGGATGCCAGTGCGCGTCAGCACCTCAGCGACCTGCTGGACGATGGTCTGCCTGCGCTGGACCCCGAGCCGCCCAAAGGCGCCTTGGTTCTGCGAGTCATCCCTCGTTTGGGTACCGTGTCGCCCTGGGCCAGTAAAGCGACTGACATCGCCCATAACTGTGGCTTGCAAGCGGTACGCCGTATCGAGCGTGGTGTGCGCTATATCATCACGCCCAAACGTGGCTTGCTGGGTGCCAAGGAACTGGATCAGGCTCAGTTGGAACAGTTGGCTGCCTTGCTGCACGACCGCATGACTGAAACTGTTGTTGGTCTGGAGTTTGACGGACAGGACCTGTTCACGCAGTTGGAAGGCAAACCTATCCAGACTGTCGATATTCTGGGCGGTGGCGTGGCGACCTTGAAGCAGGCCAACGAGGAAATGGGCCTGGCGCTGTCCGAGGATGAAATTGAATACCTGATGGAGGCCTTCACACGTTTGGGTCGTAACCCGCACGATGTGGAGCTGATGATGTTCGCGCAAGCCAATAGCGAACACTGCCGTCACAAGATTTTTAACGCACAGTGGGTAATTGATGGCCAAAATCAGGGCAAGACCTTGTTTGGCATGATTCGCGAAACCCACGCGGCTCAACCTGACAATACCGTGGTGGCTTATGCGGATAACGCCGCCATCATGACGGGTGGCCCAGCCACTCTGTTCCACGCCGGTATCAACGATCAGGCCAACGAGCCTGTGTATCAGCGTCACGAAGCGTTGGTTCACACCTTGATGAAGGTGGAAACCCACAATCACCCCACGGCGATTGCACCATTTCCCGGCGCATCGACGGGTGCTGGTGGCGAGATTCGTGACGAAGGCGCAACAGGCCGTGGCTCCAAGCCCAAGGCGGGTTTGACCGGCTTTACCGTGTCCAATCTGTGCTTCCCTGAACAAATGGAACCTTGGGAAAAAGACTCCCACGGTATTCCTGACCGTATCGCCAGCCCGCTGGACATCATGATTGAAGGCCCGATTGGTGGTGCCGCCTTCAATAACGAATTTGGTCGTCCCAACCTGCTGGGTTACTTCCGTACCTTTGAACAAACGGCTGGCGATCAGCGTTGGGGCTACCACAAGCCCATCATGATTGCCGGTGGTCTGGGCTCGATTGACGATCGCCTGACTCATAAAGACCCACTGCCCGTGGGCGCCTTGCTGATTCAGTTGGGTGGCCCCGGTATGCGTATTGGTATGGGTGGCGGTGCCGCGTCCAGTATGGGCGTGGGTGCCAACCGTGCTGAACTGGACTTTGACTCCGTGCAGCGTGGCAACCCGGAAATGGAACGCCGTGCCCAGGAAGTGATCGACCGTTGCTGGCAGCAAGGCCAGAACAACCCCATTATTGCCATCCACGACGTGGGGGCGGGTGGTCTGTCCAACGCCTTCCCGGAACTGGTGAACGATGCTGAACGTGGCGCTATTTTTGAACTGACTCGTGTTCCTCTGGAAGAGTCCGGTCTGTCGCCTGCGGAAATCTGGTCCAACGAATCCCAGGAGCGTTACGTCCTGGCCATTCTGCCCAAGGACTTGCCGCGTTTCGAACGTATTGCTCAGCGCGAGCGTTGCCCCTTTGCCGTCGTAGGTGTGGCTACCGAAGAGCGCCAATTGCGCGTGACTTTCGGTGAAGGTCTGCCTGGCGTGGACGAAGTACACACCCCCAAGAGCATCGAGGAGCGTCCTGTTGACGTGCCTATGGATGTGATTCTGGGTAAAGCCCCACGCATGGAACGCGACGTCAAGCGTCTGGACGGTGTGGCCGAACAGTTGGACCTGACCGTTATTCCTTTGACTGAAGCCATGCATCGGGTGCTGCGTCACCCTACCGTGGCCAACAAGACTTTCCTGATCAGCATTGGCGACCGCAGCGTGGGTGGCCTGTGCAGTCGTGACCAGATGGTTGGCCCATGGCAAGTGCCTGTGGCCGACTGCGCCGTGACCCTGGCTGACTTTGAAGGTGTGCGTGGCGAAGCCATGTCCATGGGCGAGCGTAGCCCTAGCGCCATGATCGACGCTGCTGCCTCGGGCCGCATGGCTGTGGCTGAATCTCTGACTAACCTGGTCGCCAGCGATGTGCGCGACCTGAAAGACGTCAAGCTGTCCGCCAACTGGATGGCCGCTTGCGGCGTAGACGGCCAGGACGCCGCCTTGTTCGACACGGTTCAGGCTGTTAGTCAGTGGTGCCAGAGCCTTGGCCTGTCCATTCCGGTGGGCAAGGACTCCCTGTCCATGCGCACCAGTTGGGAGCAGGACGGTGAGTCCCGTCAGGTGATTTCGCCGGTTTCCCTGGTGGTGACCGCTTTTGCTCAAGTGGCCGATGTGCGTCGCACGCTGACCCCCCAACTGCAAACCCATGTGGGCGACACCGCTCTGGTCTTGATCGACCTGGGGCAGGGCAAACAGCGTATGGGTGCTTCTGTATTGGCTCACGCCTTCAATCAGGTTGGTCAGTCCGTACCCGATATGCAGGACGCCGAAGCCATGCTGGCTTTTGTGAAGGTCATTCGCCAATTGGCCGACCAGGATCTGATCCTGGCCTACCACGATCGTTCCGACGGTGGTCTGGCTGCGACCGTGGCCGAAATGGCCTTTGCCGGTCACACCGGCGTGTCCGTGAACCTGGACATGCTGACCATCGATCCGCATGCCGCCGATTGGGGCGATTACAAGATTCGCGCCGAACAGGTGTCCGTGCAACGTGATGAACTTACTTTGCGCGCCTTGTTCAACGAAGAGGCCGGTGCGGTTATCCAGGTGCCTTTGGCTCAGCGTGACCAGGTCATGCAAATCCTGCGTGAAGCAGGTTTGTCGGCCTACTCCCATGTGATTGGTGGTTTGAACAAGACCGATCAGGTTGAGTTCTACCGCGATGGTGCTTGCATTTACCAGGCCCCACGTGTGGAACTGGCGCAACAGTGGAGCGAAGTTAGCCGCCGCATCATGGAGCGCCGCGATAACCCTGCTTGCGCTCAGGCTGAGTTCGATCGCTGGGAGGACGTACAGGATCCCGGTATCACGCCGCGCGTCATGTTCAACCCGCAGGAAGATATTGCCGCTCCTTTCATCGCGACCGGCAAGCGCCCGCGTGTTGCCATCTTGCGCGAACAGGGTTGCAACAGCCAGGTCGAAATGGCCTGGGCCTTTGATACGGCTGGCTTCGAGGCTGTAGACGTACACATGACCGACTTGCTGTCGGGCCGCGCATCGCTGGAAGGCATGCAGGGTATGGTGGCCGTGGGCGGTTTCAGCTACGGCGACGTTTTGGGCGCTGGTGAAGGCTGGGCCAAGACTATTCGTTTCAATAATCAGTTGTCCGATCAGTTTGCGGCCTTCTTCGGTCGCAGCGACACCTTCGGTCTGGGTATTTGTAATGGTTGCCAGATGATGGCCGCCCTGGCTCCCATGATTCCAGGTGCAGAATTCTGGCCACGCTTTACCCGTAACCAGTCAGAAAAATACGAGGCTCGTTTCTCCAGTGTGGAAATTGCTGCTTCGCCATCCTTGTTCTTCAAGGGCATGGAAGGGACGCGCTTGCCAGTAGCTGTGGCTCACGGTGAAGGCTTTGCCAACTTCCAGCGTCAGGGCGATGCGTCCAAGGTCGCTGCTGCGGTTCACTTTGTGGATCATCGTGGTCAGCGCACCGAGCAATACCCCCTGAACCCCAACGGCAGCCCTTACGGTTTGACCGGTGTCACCACGGCAGATGGCCGCTTCACCATCATGATGCCTCACCCGGAACGCGTAACGCGCAACGTCATGATGTCCTGGACGCCAGAGCAGTGGGGCGCCGCCGATCAGGGTGCTGATCAGATGGCAAATGGTGGATTTACTCCCTGGATGCGGATGTTTCGCAACGCTCGGGTCTGGATTGCGTAATTGCTTACGCGTATAATCGATTTTTGGACGGAGTTATAAAAGCATGCGTCTCATCAAGAAAGCACTAACCTTCGACGATGTGTTGTTGGTTCCCGCTTACTCCGAGGTTCTGCCTCGCGATACATCCTTGCTCACCCGCTTTACGCGGGACATCACCCTGAATATCCCGCTGGTTTCGGCTGCCATGGACACGGTCACCGAAGCGCGTCTGGCTATTGCCATGGCACAGGAAGGCGGTATCGGGATCATCCACAAGAACCTGACGGCGGATGCTCAAGCACGTGAAGTTGCACGTGTGAAGCGTCACGAGTTCGGTATCGTGATTGATCCGGTTACGGTTACGCCCACCATGAAGGTGCGCGATGCCATCAACCTGCAGCGTCAGCACGGTATTTCCGGTTTGCCTGTGGTTGAGGCCGGCAAGCTGGTGGGTATTGTTACCAACCGCGATCTGCGCTTTGAAGACCGCCTGGATCTGCCGTTGCGTGATGTCATGACGCCTCAAGAGCGTCTGATCACCATGCACGAAGGCGCCACGCTGGACGAAGCGCAGGCCCTGATGCACCGCCATCGCCTGGAGCGTGTGCTGATCGTTAATGATCAGTTCCAGTTGCGTGGTCTGGCAACGGTTAAGGATATTGTCAAAAACACCGAGCACCCTATGGCCAGCAAAGACAGCCATGGTCAGTTGCGCGTCGGCGCTGCGGTTGGTGTGGGTGACGGCACGGAAGAGCGTGTCGAGAAACTGGCCGCAGCCGGTGTGGACGTGGTGGTGGTGGACACTGCCCACGGTCATTCCCGTGGTGTTATCGAGCGCGTTCGCTGGGTCAAGAAGAATTTCCCTCGTATTCAGGTTATTGGCGGCAATATTGCTACTGCTGATGCCGCTCGTGCTTTGGTCGAGGCCGGTGCAGATTGCGTCAAGGTCGGTATTGGCCCTGGCTCTATTTGTACGACTCGTATTGTGGCCGGCGTGGGTGTCCCTCAAATTACCGCGATTGCTGACGTTGCCAAGGCATTGGAAGGTACGGGTGTACCCCTGATCGCTGACGGTGGTATTCGCTTCTCCGGTGACGTGTCCAAGGCCTTGGCCGCAGGTGCTTCCGCTTGCATGATGGGCGGTATGTTTGCCGGTACTGAAGAGTCCCCCGGCGAAGTGGTGCTGTTCCAGGGCCGTTCCTACAAATCCTACCGCGGTATGGGTAGTTTGGGCGCTATGGTCGATGGTTCGGCGGATCGTTATTTCCAGGATCCTTCGAACAATGCTGACAAGCTGGTTCCAGAAGGTATTGAAGGCCGTGTGCCTTACAAGGGCAGTGTGATTGCCATTATTTACCAACTGATTGGCGGCATCCGGGCTTCCATGGGCTACTGCGGTTGCAAATCCATCGAGGAATTGCACACCAAGGCTGAGTTCGTAGAAATTACGGCTGCGGGTGTACGTGAGTCTCACGTGCATGATGTGCAGATCACCAAGGAAGCGCCTAATTACCGCGCTGACTGATCTTAACCAGTCTCTTGCATGCCAGAAACCGCCAGCCTTTGGGTTGGCGGTTTTTTTGTTGCTTGTGTTGTGGCGGGGGGCTAGGTCTTAGGGTGGACGTCTCTTGCGGGCTGGGCGGGGGCGCGGGGCGGACCGCTTGCCGGTGCTGCACACCGGTGCCCTTGGCAGCATCTGAACTGCCTGTATTGCCGTTTCATCTGCCTTGGCTCGAAGAGCTGCGCTTGCTTTGGGTGTGTCGTCATCTGGAGGCTAGCCCCGATGATGATAGAGGTGCAAATGTCTGGGCCAAGCAACTGGCCATGAGTGTCAAAACTTTCCAACGCCTGTTTCGTCGCCATACTGGCATCAGCTTTGGATAATGGCGTCAATTTGCTCGTTTGTTGAGGTCTTTGGAGGGCTTGGCCACCGGTGAACCTGTTGTGCAAGTGGCTTTGCAACGTGGTTATGCCAGTCAAAGCGCCTATGCCGCTGTGTTCCGGCGGCATTTCGGGGTCACTCCCAGAGAGTTTTATCGCTCTAAAGACAGCGTGGACGAGGCAGATTAGTCCGCCAGCTCCAGTAGCAGTCGGGCCAGCATGTCGGGGTGAGTAATCGCCGCGCTGTGTCCGCATTCCAGTTCATGAAACTCCCAATCCTTCTGCTGACGAGCCCATTCGCGTGAGGTATCAACCCCTCTGAAAGTGGGCTGTGTGCAGGAGATATAGGAGCAAGGACGGCCATTTCCAATGACGGGGTTCTGTAAACGCAGGGAAGAGCCGTAAACGCTAAGTGGCTGTGGAGTCAGGCGGTTTCCAACAAAGTGCAAATCCTCTGTAGCATGCAGCCCCAACGCGCTAAGGGGAGGAGGGGGGACCGCGGGGATTGCGTTTTGGCCAGCCGAGGCGATCATACTTTCCACCATTTTTTCAGGCAGGGTATCAAACGTGCTCGTACCATTAGGTAGGATAAACGCATCCAGATAAATCAGATGGCGTATGCAACGGGGCATGACATCAGCCACACCACTAATCACTAGCCCACCAAAGCTGTGGCCCACCACAATGACGTTGGACAGCTCCTCCCAGCGTATCAAATTAGCGACATCGTCCACAAAGGTATTCAGGGTGATGTCTGGGTTGAGCAAGTGGCTGCGTTCGCCCAGGCCGGTCAGCGTGGGGGTATAGACTTTATGGCCTTTGGCCTGCAGCCGTGCGGCCAGCCGGGACCAACACCAACCACCATGCCAGGCACCGTGAACCAGCACAAACGTCAGGCTGTCGGACACCTCGTCGGTATCTTCCTGACATTCGTAGGCAAAGCTGTGCGAGCGATCGCCGGCGGGACCGGGAGCGGGGATATAGCTGCCACCGCTTTGTTGTGGGCCGGCCTGTGCAGGTCGGGATTCATGGTGTTCATTGAGCTCGTTTGGATGAGGGGTACGACTCGAAGACATGCTGAAACTCCCAAAATGGCTGCATGTACTGTAGCTGCCTTGCTGCATGAATGCCAGTGATGCAGGACAATTTCAGCCTGGAGTATTTCTGCGGCTCCCTAAGCGGCGCTACACAGCGTAAAATAGATCCTTTACCGCTTTATTATTGGCTCGATACTTTCATGCACCAGCGAATTCTGATTCTTGATTACGGCTCCCAGGTTACCCAGCTTATTGCGCGTCGTGTACGCGAAGCCGGTGCTTACTGTGAAATTCACCCCGGTGATGTCAGCGATGAATTCATCCGTTCCCAAGAAGGCCTGAAAGGGATTATTTTGTCAGGCAGTCACGCCTCGGTCTATGCCGACGACGCTCTGCAAGTACCCGCTGCAGCCTTTGACGCTGGTGTGCCCGTGCTGGGCATTTGCTACGGTATGCAAGCCATGGCCCGCCAACTGGGTGGTGTTACCGAAGGCTCGGATAAGCGTGAATTCGGTTACGCCGAAGTCCGTGCACACGGCCACACCAAATTGCTGGACGGTATCCAGGATTTCGCCACGGCAGAAGGCCACGGCATGCTCAAAGTCTGGATGAGCCATGGCGATAAAGTAACCGCCTTGCCCCCCGGCTTCAAGTTGATGGCTTCCACGCCCACCTGCCCCATCGCCGGTATGGCTGATGAAGATCGCGGGTTCTACGCGGTTCAGTTCCACCCTGAAGTCACCCATACCGTCCAAGGTGCAGCCTTGTTCCAACGTTTTGTGCGCGATATTTGCGGTTGCGTGGGGGATTGGAACATGCCGGACTACGTGCAGGAGGCCATCGCCAATATTCGTGAACAAGTCGGCGACGAAGAAGTGATCCTGGCCCTGTCCGGTGGTGTCGATTCCTCCGTTGCTGCCGCTCTGATCCATCAAGCTATCGGTGACAAGCTGACTTGCGTATTCGTGGACCACGGCCTGCTGCGTCTGAACGAAGCCCAGCAAGTCATGAGTACCTTCGCCGACAATATGGGTTTGAAGATTATCCATATCGATGCATCCGACCGCTTCCTGGGCAAATTGGCTGGTGTCACTGATCCAGAGGCCAAGCGCAAGATCATTGGCCGCGAATTTGTGGAAATCTTCCAGGAGGAAGCCGCCAAGCTTAGCAACGCCCGCTGGTTGGCCCAAGGCACAATCTACCCGGACGTAATCGAATCCGCTGCAGCCAAATCCGGTAAAGCCACCGGCATTAAATCCCACCACAACGTGGGCGGCCTGCCGGAAACATTGAACCTGAAGCTGCTGGAGCCCCTGCGCGAACTGTTCAAAGACGAGGTGCGCAAACTGGGCGTAGCCCTGGGCCTGCCACCCGCAATGGTCTACCGTCACCCCTTCCCAGGCCCAGGCTTGGGTGTCCGTATTCTGGGTGAAATCAAGCGCGAATATGCCGACCTGTTGCGTCAGGCCGATGCTATCTTCATCGAAGAGTTGCGCAACACCGTCGACCAAGAAACCGGCAAGAACTGGTACGACCTGACTTCTCAGGCCTTCACTGTTTTCCTACCCGTGAAAAGCGTAGGCGTGATGGGCGACGCCCGTACCTATGAGTACGTGGTTGCCATGCGTGCCGTACAGACAACCGACTTCATGACGGCTGACTGGGCTGAACTGCCATACTCGCTGCTCAAGCGAACCTCTGGCCGTATCATCAACGAAGTGCGCGGCATTAATCGTGTGACCTACGACGTAAGCAGCAAGCCGCCAGCGACGATCGAGTGGGAGTGATCCCGCGTCCGGCACAGACTGGCACCTGAAGGCATAAAAAAGCCGCTAAGCCCGCGTCATTGCGGGCTTTTTTGTTTTTTTTGTCTGGCATGCTCTGGCCACAAAGGGAAGCGCCAAGCACTGTTTGAACATCGGGTTCTCTTTTTAGCGTAATTCATCTACGACCTTTCCGGCCGAAGTACAGGGAGTTGCTATCGAGCCAGAGCCGCAGGGCTGTTGCAGGACACGGGCGCGGGCCGAATCTGCGGCTTTGCGTACAGGGAGCCTTGGGGGCATTGGGGTGGGGAAATGGTAAACTTGGCCAAACTTTGGAAAACTTCGCCGTGTACTACCAAGCGAGCCGCCTTATATGAATCAATCTGATAGTGAAATTCTCACTCTGGACGAAGTGGCGATCTATCTCAAGGCAGGGAAGAAGACAGTCTACCGACTTGCCCAGCAAGGGGAGATACCGGGGTTCAAGCTGGGCGGAACCTGGCGCTTTCGCCGTGGCGAGCTGGATCGGTGGATTGCGAACCGCATCGGCAAGGCGAATGTTGGAAACGAAGTCGGGGCAACAGAGTGACTACTACTCCTACTCAGGAAGAAATGAACCGCGCAAAATCGAATCAATCACTGTTACGAGAAGTCTTTGACGCGAGTGGTCTCGACCAACAGGGCTTGGCCCAATACCTTGGAACGTCTTATTTTTCAGTCGTCCGATGGACACGTGGAGACATCGAGCCTAGCGAGGATGTCATTAAACAATTGCACGGTTTACTTGAGCGTGTGAATGCGGGTCATACTATTGATCTGGCGAGTTTGAATGTGAATCGTATATTCGCATCACGTGGTATCCGAAAAAAAACCATTGCTAACGACTATGAAGGCACAGTCGCAATGCGTGATGAGCCTGGCCCGTATTTACTTTCCCGGCTTAAGAATGGATCGCTTTGGGGTAATGGGAAGCAGCGTCTTGCAGAAATTCTGTCTTCCCACAGCGACGCGGCAGAGACGGTCGACCAGGCCGTGGCGGAAGGGGTTTCCGCTGGAAAGAACACCTATACCTACGATGCTCACACATACCATACCAAGGTGCCGCCACAAGGTATCGCCCAAGTCTTGCAGAAGTATCTGCCGTCTGGAGGAGTGGTACTAGATCCCTTCGCCGGAAGTGGCATGACAGGCGTGGCTGCCCTCACGACAGGTCACGATGTCATCCTGAACGAGCTTTCCCCCGCCGCTGGATTTATAGCTGACCGTTTCACATCACAGTGTGATCCAGCGGCGCTGAGGGCGGCTGTCAAGACAGTTATGCAGAGTCTTGCCGGACTGCGGAAAAAAATATACACCACTCAGTGTCGAACGTGCGCTAAGGAAACCGAGCTACTGTTTACCGTCTGGTCATATAAGGTTACTTGCAGCGAATGCAGTAATGAGTTTGTCCTTTGGGACGAATGTCGTAGCTATGGCAAAACCGTTCGGGAGCACAAATTTCTTCGTGAGTTTCCTTGCCCTCACTGCAAGCAACAGGTGAAGAAGTCGCGCCTTGCTCGCACGACTCCGGTGCCTGTTCTTGTTGGCTACAAGTGCTGTGGGAAAGTGCAGTCCGAGGTTCCGCCTAACGAGGCCGATCTGAAGCTGATTGCTTCGATTGAGGCAAATAACTTTACTGCAGTGGATTTCGTCCCTGATTTCGAGTTACCCGATGGCGTGAACCTTGCGCAACCCAAACGTCATGGTCTTACCAACATCAAGAATTTCTACACTGCGAGGAATCTTGCGGCGATGAGTCAGCTTTGGCAGGCGATCCACAGGATTGAGGACACGAATCTTGCAGCGTTCCTCGGCTTTGTTTTTACCTCGCTCTACCAACGCGTAACAAAACTATCCGAGTACCGATTTTGGGGTGGCAGTGGGAATACCGCGAACTTCAATGTTCCCTATATTTTCAATGAAGCCAATATCTTTGTAACCTTCGAGCGCAAGGCGCGTTCGATCATTGACCACCTTGAGACAACGGCACAGGCCTATACAGGTCGTTGTGTCGTTAATACGGGGTCTGCGACTAATCTCTCGTGTCTGCCAGACAACAGTGTTGACTTGATCTTCACTGATCCGCCATTCGGAGCCAATATCAACTACAGCGAGATGAATATGCTGTGGGAGTCGTGGCTCAAGGTCTATACGGATTCTACGAATGAGGCGATCGTCAATCGCGTCCAGAAAAAAGACGCTGGCAAATATCAGGACTTGATGACGCAAAGCCTCCAAGAATGCTACCGCGTTTTGCGGCCAGGTCACTGGCTGGTGCTTGTTTTCATGAATTCTTCTGAAGACATTTGGAATCGTATCCGTCGCGCTGTATTGGACGCTGGTTTTACAATTGAACGGGTCGATATCTTTGACAAACAACACGGTACTTTTAAGCAGTTCGTTAGCGACAACACAGCGGGTGCTGACCTTATGCTCCATTGTCGTAAATCCAAGTACACGAGCCCTTCAGCGACGACCAACAACGTGGCTAACGTAATGTCCGTGAAGGATTTTTTCGATAATCGTAGTGGAATTGTCCCGGTTTTGCCTTACTTGCATGTCAGGCGGGACGCCGATATCGATTATCGAACACTGTACAGTGAATATCTGGCTGATAGTCTCTTGCAACACGGTAGGATGCTTGACTTCAGTACGTTCCGGTCCCAGGCAATGGATATTCTCGAACAGAAAAAGGGTAGGGCTTAATGTTTTACTTGGAAGCGTTTACAGATACAGAGCAGGAGTTAGCCAAGAAGAGGCTTGCCACACAAGTCGCCTCGATGATGGGGAGAAAACTTGAGGAAGGGGACTGGAGTCGCGTTTACTGCCTTGCCAAAAACATCCCTGATGGAGGGTGGAGCAATCTGCATATCGATGTCAATTATCAGGGACTGGGACTTGAGATGAAGTTGCTGCGTATCGCGGGCCTTCGGGATAGACCAATCAAGTCGGTTTGCGGTACGACGCTGATGCACCCTGCAGCGACGAGATCCATCCGCATTGACGACACCTCGCGCAACGCCACTGATGTCATGCAAGATGTGTTCAAACAGTATGCGGAGTTGATTCAAGAGCGCACCAATCGCGTCAAAGAGGCCGCACCTCACAAAACCCCAGACATGCGCACAGGCTGGCTGCTTTGGGAAGATAATCTAACGGAGTTTCTGTACTTTGAGGAGCGGATGCTTGCACCCAATCCTGAACAATTTACTGCTGAATGGAATATCACCCCCGCCAGGGGCGCTCGCAAGGCTAGCAAGAGCCTTTGGATCTACGATAAAGACACTAGACAAAAACGCTACTCCGTCACCACCAGCGCGGGTATCAAGATCCAACCTTATTTTGATGTACCGCTGCCCTCAGACGAGAATCTCTATTATTTTCGAGTTCAAAGCGAACCGATCAATGCAACAACCGTTCGCCTATGGATTTCGGCTGCGACGGCCAGTGCAATCAAGATTAAGCTTGGCTCGCTTGACTCGGCTACTGTGAGCACAGCCATCCTCCATACTGTTGAGCGAGTTGGCAGTATTGAGCAGGCTCCAGAGGACGATGATGGGCTTGCGGTCGGTATAGACATCAGCAAGGAAGCACATAATCTGCTGGTGGCTACATGGGAAGCGGTAAGTGATGAGCATCGAGCTCAACTGCTCCTGACGGCGCTTGCTTAAAAAGCGACTGCTGGATGTGTCAATGGTGTTGACTAATTTAAAGGCTGATAGGGCGCGAGAGACTGATATCGATGATCCGTGCCAAGCATTTGGCGTCACTCGATAGGCCCGGTATGGGCATATATGACCACAGGGGGAGCTGCATTCAGACGGAGTGGAGTTATTTCACTGCCTGTGAGCAGCTTGCGCCATGAGCACATAGATAGAAATCGAAGTCCAGCTCTGCGCTAAGGGTGATTCATATTCAGAATAAAATGGATAAATGCATCCTGTAAAACTCGTTCTTGCCGCCGCTGTTAGTTTCACGACGATCGTTGCCCATGCGGCTGGTTTCCACCTTATTGACATTCCGGCTGAACCGGATAGTCCAGCACTCAAAGGTGCGGTCTGGTATCCCTGTCCGCAGCCCTTGGAGGAGCTAAGGATGGGGCCGCATGTCATGTCCGTTGCCAAGGACTGCCCAGTCGCAGGCCGCCATCTTCCGCTCGTGGTGATCTCGCACGGCTGGAGTGGCACATTCCTTGGCCATCGGGGCATCGCCGAGACCTTGGCGAATGCTGGTTTTGTCGTTGCTGCCATTAACCATGGTGACAACGCAATGAATTCAAGGCGTCACGGAGACCTGTCTGTCTTGATTGAAAGACCAGTTGATATCAAGCGTTTGATTGATTTCATGCTTGATTCCTGGCCCGATGCTTCCAAGCTGGATGCCCAGCGTGTCGGCTTTTTTGGGTTCTCACGTGGAGGCTACACTGGGCTTGTTACCGTCGGTGCCCAGCCCGTTGGCGCATTATGCGAGAACAGAGATAATCCAGCCTGTAAGCAGGCGCATAAGGGGGAATTGCTGACACTGACCTATGATCCACGAATCAAGGCTGTCGTGGTCGCTGATCCGCTCAGCGACTTTTTCACGGTTGAGAGCTTCAGAAATGTGAGGGTGCCCGTGCAACTTTGGCGCTCTGAGCAGGGTGGTGATGGCGTAACGCCGGAAAGCATTGCTGCCATCGCCCGCGAGTTGTCGGAGGTAGTCGAGTTTCATACTGTGCCAGCCGCTCAACATTTTGCTTTCTTGGCTCCGTGCTCAGCCGAAATGGCGAAGTGGGCCCCCGAGATTTGTTTAGACTCCCCTGGGTTTGAGCGTCAGGCCTTCCATAAGGAATTCAATAGCACAGTACTTGCTTTCTTTCGCAAGAATCTCGCTAACGATGAAAAGCCAGTCCCCTGATTTCATTGGTGTATAGGATCGTTGAAAACGACAGTGATGGTTTCATGTTGATGGGTGTGCAGGACACGAAATGCCTCATCCTTTAAAGCTGACAGATCGCTATTGTTCTTTGGCAAGTCCAGGCCTTCAATCTTGCCAAACGAAACCTAAGATCATGGGCGCTGAAAATCGGATTATCCTGCCGAGGGCTTGTAACGAGGCCACCCCGCT
Source organism: Alcaligenes faecalis (assembly GCF_041521385.1). NCBI lineage: Bacteria > Pseudomonadati > Pseudomonadota > Betaproteobacteria > Burkholderiales > Alcaligenaceae > Alcaligenes > Alcaligenes faecalis. The sequence goes on from NZ_CP168006.1 coordinate 3,731,833, forward strand.
CATTGGCAGCCCATCTTATGTCTTAGTGTTGACTGCCTGAGCGTAGGCGTTAGGACTGCTTGGCACACCACTCGGCCCAGACCCCCGCGCCAGATCCATAAACGCCTGCAGATAATCAATCACGGTTTCTGTCTCCCTCATCCCCAGGAAGATCTGCTTGGCAATGCCATGCTTGCCTAGTCTTACCGGCACCACATCCAGCTTCTCCGCATACTCCTCCACCAGCCATCGGGGTAGGGCGGCGACCCCACGTCCACTGGCCACCATCTGCATCATGATGTCTGTCGTCTCAATTGCCTTGTGGCGTCGGGGGGCGATGCCGGCGGGCAGCAGAAACTGGTTGTAGATATCCAGCCTGTCTATGTCCACCGGATAGGAGATCAGCACTTCCCGGTCCAGGTCTTTAGGCTTGGCATAGTCCACCTTGGCCAGTGCATGAGCTTTATTGACCACCAGTACTTGCTCGTAGTCGAACACGGGCTCAAATTTCAAACCGGGTTTATAGAGCGGGTCTGGGGTGACCAGCAGATCAATTTCATAGCCAAACAGCGCGCCAATGCCGCCAAACTGGAATTTCTGCTTCACATCCACATCCACGTCTGGCCAGGCACTGAGATACGGCGAGACGATTTTCAGCAGCCATTGATAGCAGGGGTGGCATTCCATGCCGATACGCAGTGATCCTCGCTCGCCTTGGGCGAATTGGCCCAGGCGTTCTTCGGCCAGATCCAACTGGGGCAGGACGCGGTTGGCAACGGCCAGCAGATACTGCCCAGCTTGCGTCAATTGCAGGTTGCGGCCTTCGCGACGCCAGATTTCTGTGCCCAGTTGCTGCTCCAGTTTTCGCATGGTGTGGCTAAGGGCGGATTGAGTAACGTGCAGCACGGCAGCAGCGGCGGTCAGGGACCCTTGCTTGTCAACTTGCTGGACGACGGCCAGATGGATGCGCTCTAACATGATACGTGAATAATATTCATGGTTTGGTGAGATAAGACCATTTTACTTCATTGATTCGGCTTCCTACAATGCAAGTCATTCTTTAATCCACTGGCCTATTGAGAGCAGCACATGACGACGATTCATAATCTTGGCTTTCCGCGCATTGGCGCCAAACGGGAACTGAAGTTCGCCTTGGAGTCCTACTGGAAGGGTGAGTCTTCGCGTGACGAACTCAAGGCTCTGGGTGCTCAGCTGCGTCAGCGTCATTGGGAAAACCAGGCGGGTCTGGATCTGGTGCCCGTTGGAGATTTCTCTTTTTACGATCAGGTGCTGGATGCCAGCTTTTTGCTGGGTAACTTGCCCGAGCGTGTGCAGGGCTTTCAGGGTGATGAGCTGGATAACTACTTCCGCGTAGCGCGCGGTCGTTCGGCCAAAGGTCTGGAAGATCATAGCGCCTGCTGCGGCGGTGTGGCTGCCGGTGAAATGACCAAATGGTTCGATACCAACTATCACTACATCGTCCCCGAATTTACGGCTGACACCCAGTTCAAGCTGGACGCCTCGCGTTTGCTGGAGCAACTGGCGCAAGCCAAGGCTCAAGGCGTGAAAGCCAAGCCTGTGATTATTGGTCCCGTGACTTATCTGGCACTGGGCAAGGCCAAGGATGAATCCAACAAGCTGGCCCTGCTGGATCGCTTGCTGCCCGTGTATGTCCAATTGCTGGATACGCTGGCCAAAGCCGGCGTGGAGTGGGTGCAGATTGACGAGCCTATTCTGGTTACGGAGCTGGATGCCGATTGGCAGCAAGCGTTCAAGACCGCTTATCAGCAACTGAAAGCTACGGGCGTGAAGTTGCTGGTAGCGACGTACTTTGGTCAGTTGCTGGAAAATGCTGCGTTGGCCGCCAGCTTGCCTGTCGCCGGTTTGCATGTGGATGCCATCAATGATCGTGATGGTGTGGATGCACTGCTCAAGCTTTTGGGTGACGACAAGGTCTTGTCCCTGGGCGTGATCAATGGTCGCAATATCTGGAAAACAGATTTGACCGCCGTGCTGGACTGGGTTGAGCCTATCGCCAAGCAATTGGGCGACCGTCTGTGGATTGCTCCTTCCTGCTCGCTGCTGCACGTGCCAGTTGATCTGGATAGCGAACAAAAGCTGGATGCCGATGTGAAGTCCTGGTTGGCCTTTGCCTTGCAAAAGCTGGATGAACTGCGGGTATTGGGCAAAGCCTTGAACCAAGGTCGTGATGCCGTCAAGGCAGAACTGGCCGAGAATCTGGCCGCGTTGACGGCTCGTCGCACCTCGCCCCGTGTGAACAATCCTGCGGTGAAAGCAGCGGTAGCTCGTATTTCGGCCGAGCTGGGCAAGCGCAAGAGCGTCTACGCACAGCGTGCGTCCAAGCAAGCTGAATTCCTGAAGTTGCCCGCATTCCCCACCACGACGATTGGTTCTTTCCCGCAAACGGTAGAAATCCGCCGTGCTCGTAGCGAGTTCAAGGCAGGTCGTCTGGACGAAAACAGCTATCAGGCCGCCATGCGTGCCGAGATTGAGCGCAGCGTGCGTGAGCAGGAAAAACTGGGGCTGGACGTGTTGGTACATGGCGAAGCCGAGCGCAACGACATGGTCGAATACTTTGGTGAGCAACTGGACGGTTACGCATTCACTCAGTTTGCTTGGGTGCAGTCTTACGGTTCGCGCTGCGTGAAACCGCCCATCCTGTTTGGTGACATCAGCCGTCCTCAAGCCATGACGGTGGAATGGATCACCTACGCCCAGTCGCTGACTCAAAAACCCATGAAGGGCATGTTGACCGGCCCTGTGACGATTTTGAACTGGTCCTTTGTGCGTGATGATCAGCCTCGTTCGGCTTCTTGCCTGCAACTGGCGCTGGCCATTCGTGAAGAAGTGCTGGATCTGGAAAAGGCCGGTGTGCATGTGATTCAGATCGACGAAGCTGCCTTGCGTGAAGGTTTGCCACTGCGTAAATCGCAATGGCAGAGCTATCTGGACTGGGCCGTGGAGAGCTTTCGCATCGCCGCCAACGGCGTGGGTGACGAGACGCAAATCCACACACACATGTGCTACTCGGAATTCAACGACATCATTTCCTCCATCGCCGATATGGATGCGGACGTGATCACCATTGAAACCAGCCGCTCGGACATGGAGTTGTTGGAAGCCTTCGAGAACTTCCAGTACCCCAACGAGATTGGCCCTGGCGTGTACGACATTCATTCGCCTAACATTCCGACCGAGCAGCACATTGTGAATTTGATGAAGAAAGCCGCCGAGCGCGTGCCAGCAGAACGTCTGTGGGTGAACCCTGACTGCGGTTTGAAGACACGTCAATGGGCCGAGGTGATTCCCGCTTTAACGAATATGGTGGCCGCAGCGAAAGCATTGCGGGCAAGTGCCTGATCCGATCAGGAGTGAGTTTGGCGGAAGGTCCCGGCCAAATGCCGGGACTTTTTTTGAGGGCGATTCAACATGGTTTTCTGGCTTCACCAGGAAGAAGAGAGCAAGCGGCACAGCCCCCAAAGCAGATCCGACAAACAGCGTGACATATACATAAATAAGATGAATTTATTTTTCAAGATCAGTGACTTGGCTGAAAATAAATTCGAGATTGAAATCAGCAATCAGGGCATACATAAAAAATGAATAAAGAATTCGCGTTCAGCATCAAAAGCATCCGTTTTGATGAAAACTATCGTCCATCCGATAACACACGTATTACCACTAACTTTGCCAACCTGGCCCGTGGTGAAAGCCGTCAGCAAAACTTGCGCAATACTCTGGCGATGATTAACAATCGCTTCAACAATCTGGCGCATTGGGACAACCCGAATGGAGATCGTTACTCGGTTGAACTGGATATTGTCTCTGTTGATATTGATGTTGAAGGCAATGGCTCTACATTCCCTACCATCGAAATCCTGAAAACCAATATTGTCGATCACAAAGAAAACAAGCGTATTGACGGAATTGTCGGCAACAACTTCTCTTCGTATGTGCGTGACTACGATTTCAGCGTGGTTCTGCAGGAGCACAACAAGAACAAAAATGGTTTCAGCGCCCCGGAAGGCTTTGGTGATTTGCACGGCAAACTGTTCAAGGCTTTTGTAAACTCTACCCTGTACCAGGACAACTTCAACAAATCCCCCGTGATTTGCCTGAGCGTATCCAGCAGCAAGGTCTACCACCGTACAGGTAATCAGCATCCCGTATTGGGCCTTGAATACCAGCAAAACGAGTTTTCGCCGACTGACGAGTATTTTGCAAAAATGGGTCTGCAGGTTCGTTATTTCATGCCCCCAAATAGCGTGGCGCCGTTGGCCTTTTACTTCCGTGGCGATTTGCTCAGTGACTACACGAATCTGGAATTGATCAGTACCATCAGCACGATGGAGACATTCCAGAAAATCTACCGTCCCGAGATTTACAATGCCAATTCGGCAGCAGGAATGCGCTATCAGCCCAGCCTGAAAAATGCGGATCACTCGGTCACGCAAATTGTCTACGATCGTGAAGAACGTAGCCGTCTGGCGGTTGAGCAGGGCCGGTTTACCGAAGAAAGTTTTATCAAGCCATACAAAGTGATTCTTGATCAATGGGCAGCCAGTTACGCGCTTTGATTCATCAAAAACAACAAGGTTATTTATTATGAAAAAATTGCTACCCACCTCCACCGCTGGCAGTTTGCCTAAACCCTCCTGGCTTGCTGAACCCGAGAAACTGTGGTCGCCCTGGAGACTGGAAGGTGAGGACCTGGTCGAAGGCAAGAAAGATGCACTGCGTCTGTCTCTGCAAGAACAATTGCACGCCGGTATTGACCTGATTAGCGATGGCGAGCAAACCCGCCAGCACTTTGTCACTACCTTCATTGAGCATCTGGAAGGTGTGGACTTTGAAAAGCGCGAGACCGTGCGTATTCGTGACCGTTACGACGCCAGCGTGCCAACCGTTGTGGGGGCCGTGACTCGTCCCAAATCCGTGTTTGTGGATGATGCCAAATTCTTGCGCCAACAAACTTCACAGCCGATCAAATGGGCGCTGCCAGGCCCCATGACCATGATCGATACGCTGTACGACAACCACTACAAGAGCCGTGAAAAACTGGCTTGGGAATTTGCCAAGATCCTGAACCAGGAAGCCAAAGAGCTGGAAGCCGCCGGCGTGGATATCATCCAGTTTGACGAGCCCGCTTTCAACGTGTTCTTTGACGAAGTGAACGATTGGGGTATTGCGACTCTGGAACGTGCCATCGAAGGGCTGAAGTGCGAAACCGCCGTGCACATTTGCTACGGCTACGGCATCAAGGCCAACACCGACTGGAAAAAGACCCTGGGTTCGGAGTGGCGTCAGTACGAAGAGTCCTTCCCGAAGCTGCAGCAATCCAAGATCGACATCATCTCCCTGGAATGCCAGAACTCCCACGTTCCTATGGATTTGATCGAACTGATCCGTGGCAAGAAAGTGATGGTTGGCGCCATTGACGTGGCGACCAACGTCATTGAAACCGCTGACGAGGTGGCCAACACCTTGCGTAAGGCGCTGAAGTTTGTAGATGCGGACAAGCTGTATCCTTGCACCAACTGCGGTATGGCACCTTTGCCACGCGCCGTGGCTCGCGGCAAGCTGCACGCCCTGAGCGCCGGTGCTGAAATCGTTCGTAAGGAACTGTCGGCCTGAGAGGCTTGGTGCCTGCACGCTAGCGAGTTCAGACGGCCCCCAGCAAACAGTATGGATGGCTAAGCCATCGCTGTTGCTGGGGGCCGTTTTATTGGGGCTGCTGATTTTGTCGTACATGCCTCTGACGCGTCTGGATTTTGTGATTGGTGTCACAGGTTTGCTGTGACAGTGGCTAATTTTGGTCTTGAGTCACAGCACATCGTGCAACGCTTTTGGAACTGCTAGCACTGACTGTCTTATGGTGAGTACTGCGCTGGCGTTTGGCAGACAGCCAGGTTAATAGGTCACCGCCTGTAAAACGTGGCGGGCAATAGAAACAGAATTCAGTTGTGTGTCTGACACTGTCAAGCCCTCCTTGCGAGAGGGTTTTTTCTTGGTCAACTATTGTTATGTTATAACATCTCAAAAATGGTAAAAATCCTGTGTAAGGAGCTGCCCATTGATGCTCAAGGATGAAGAGAAATGACGATGAACCTCGATAACACACCGGTCGATCCCGCGGCCCGCATTCCCGTAACGGTTTTGTCTGGTTTTCTGGGGGCAGGCAAGACGACTTTGTTGAACCACATTCTGAACAATCGCGAAGGCCGCCGCGTCGCTGTCATCGTGAACGATATGAGTGAGGTCAATATTGATGCCGCTCTGGTTCGTGATGGCGGTGCCGAGCTATCGCGCACGGATGAAAAGCTGGTGGAAATGAGCAACGGCTGTATTTGCTGCACCTTGCGCGAGGACTTGCTGCTGGAGGTCGACCGTCTGGCCAAGGAAGGGCGGTTTGATCAGTTGGTGATTGAATCCACTGGCATCTCAGAGCCGCTGCCCGTGGCTGAAACCTTCACCTTTGAAGGCGAGGATGGTCGTTGCCTAGGTGAAGTCGCTCGCTTGGACACCATGGTTACGGTGGTGGATGCCTTTAACTTCCTGCGCGACTATAGCTCGCAAGACAGCATTCAGTCCCGTGGCGAATCCCTGGGTGAAGAAGACGCGCGTACGGTTGTGGACCTGTTGATTGAGCAGATCGAGTTCTGTGATGTGCTGGTTCTGAACAAGATTGATTTGATCAGTGAACCAGAGCGTGAACGTCTGATGGCGATTCTGAACAGTCTGAATCCCCGCGCTCGTATTGAGACGGCCGAGTTCGGCAAGGTGCCCTTGGAGCGTGTACTCAACACCGGCTTGTTTGATTTTGAAGAAGCCTCCAGAGCCCCCGGCTGGTTGCAGGAATTGCGCGGCACGCACACCCCGGAAACGGAGGAGTACGGCATAGGCAACTTTGTGTACCGCGCACGCCGTCCATTCCACCCACAGCGTTTTCTGGAATTGGTCGAAAGCGAATGGCCTGGTGTGGTGCGTTCCAAAGGCTTTTTCTGGTTGGCGAACTTCCCGACTCTGGCGGGGTCCTGGTCACAGGCGGGAGCAGTGGCTCGCTATCACGTGGCGGGTTATTGGTGGGCTTCCATGCCGCCCGAGCGTTGGCCGGAAGACCCTGAAGCGGTAGCCCTGATCAAGGAAAAATGGGATGAGCGAGTCGGGGACGCGCGTCAGGAGCTGGTTTTGATTGGCATGGAGATGGACGAAGCGGCATTGCGCGCCCGTTTTGATGCCTGCCTGCTCAATGATGAAGAAATGGCCAGTGGTCCCAGCACCTGGACAACATGGGCGAATCCGTTTTCAGACTGGCCTTGATGGAATGGAGGTCTTGCCAAATCCATGCGGACTGGAACAAGGCCTTTTGATTGGATGTTGAGTATGACTGTTGTATTGCCCGACCCGGCGCTAAACGATCCCACCCATGGCCTGACTCCGTTGTCCTGGGTGGGGATGGAGGGTATTGATTTACCTATTACCGTGCTCGAACCGGGCTATAGGCGCCAACTGCATGCGCGTGTGGATGCCCAGGTGGATTTGCCGCTGGCGCATGTGAAAGGGATACACATGTCCAGGCTGTATCGCTTGCTCAATGACGTGTCACCAGAGCAAGCCCTGTCGCCCTTGGGGCTGCGGCGTCTTTTGCAAAGCATGGTGGATAGCCAGGACGACTGTGGCACACGTAGTGCGCGACTGGGTTTTAGCTTTGATTTATTGCTGCGACGGCCTGCCTTGGTGACGCAGGATCTGGCCGGCTGGAAGTCCTATCCCGTCGTGCTGGAAGCCAGACTTTTGGATGGTATCTTTGTGTGCAAGGTGCAGGTTCAGATTGGCTATTCGTCGACCTGTCCTTGTTCGGCGGCGCTGGCTCGGCAATTGATTGAACAGGGCTTTATGCAAGCCTTTGGAAAGCAGCCTGTGCTGCGTGCTGAAGAGGTAGCTGTCTGGTTGCGTCAAAACGCCAGTCTGGCTACGCCTCATAGCCAGCGCAGTCAGGCTCTGGTTCAAGTGCAGGTAGCGGAAGATAGCGAGGATTTCGGGCTTTTAACCTTGATTGATCGTGTTGAAAAGGCACTGGCAACCCCCTTGCAAACCGCCGTCAAACGAGCTGACGAGCAAGCTTTTGCCGCCTTGAATGGCCAGAACCTGATGTTTGTGGAGGACGCCGCGCGTTGTATAGAAGCGGCCTTGGTGGGCTATCAGAACCCTGGTGTTCAGGTCCGCCATCTGGAGAGCCTGCATCCCCATGATGCGGTGGCGTTCAAGACTCCTTTGTCGGCAGGGATGTCTCTTTCAGGGCTGAAGGAGGGCGTGGCGCCATGCGTGTTTTAGCCCTTGCTAGTCCTTGCCACACACAGTGGCAACATCAAACTTGCTTGCTGCTGGGGCAGGCAGGCAAGCTCACGGTCAGCCCGTCCGACCTGATGCTTCGCTCCCGTGTGTTGGAGCTGCGATGAAAACCGTTCTTGTCTCTGCCCTGGTCCTGCTGGTTCGCGGCTATCAGCTTCTTATCAGCCCATTGCTGGGGCCACGTTGCCGTTTTCATCCGACTTGTTCTCAGTATGCGATTCAGGCTTTGCGAACGCATGGCCCCTTCAAAGGAACCTGGCTGGCCGCACGGCGTATTGTCCGTTGCCACCCCTGGCATCCGGGTGGGTACGACCCGGTTCCGGCTCTTGGTGAGCAGGGCAGGCAATCGCCCAGGCAAACAGGAGAAGGCCGTGGATAAGGAAGCAGCGCCAGAAGAGTCCATAGCCCAAGCCCAGCAAGCCATTGTGGACAGCTTTCAGTGCCTGGGTGACTGGATGCTGCGTTATGAGTATCTGATTGATCTGGGGTGCTCCTTGCCGGACTTTCCCGAAACATGGCGTACGGAGGCGAATCGCTTGCACGGCTGTCAGGCACAAGTGTGGATGGTGTCTGAATTGCGTGATCACAGGCTGTTTTTTCAGGCTCGTAGTGATTCCGCCATTGTTACGGGCTTGTTGGCTTTATTGATGAAGGTGTATTCGGGGCGTCTGCCTGAAGAAATCCTTTCCCATCCGCCCGACTTTTTACGGGCAATTGAACTGGAGCAGCACTTGTCACCGAATCGCGCCAATGGCCTGTTTCACATGATGGAGCGGATTCGTTTGATGGCACAAGACGCTCTGGATGTAGAAGCTGCCAAGGCAAAACCATGACGCCAGAAACTCCGAAGGCCCCTACCTCCCAGACTGCAGAAACCGCCAGGCAGCAAAATTTGCGTCATGCCGATTTGCTGCTCTGTGGCGGCACGGTAATGACCCCTAACGGAGCCGAACATATCGATATTGCCTGTGTGCAAGGCCGGATTATGGCTCTGGGCGATTTGCGGCCCAGTTGGAGCGCAGACGGTGTGCTGGACCTTACGGGGTTGCACGTATTGCCAGGGGTGATAGACAGTCAGGTGCATTTCCGAGAGCCGGGGCTGGAGCACAAAGAGAATCTGGAAGCGGGTACACGGGGCGCGGTCCTGGGCGGGGTGACGGCGGTTTTCGAGATGCCCAACACGCATCCCTTGACCTTGGGAGCTGCTGATTTGCAAGCCAAGCTGGATGCCGCTCAAGGCCGTAGCTGGTGTGATCATGCCTTTTATATCGGTGGTTCTGCCTTGAATGCCGAGTCCTTGCAGGAATTGGAGCAGCTCCCAGGCTGTGCAGGTATCAAGGTCTTTATGGGCAGCTCTTTTGGAGACTTATTAGCGGATGAGGACGACGTCCTGCGTCGCATCCTGCGTCATGGCCGCAGACGGCTGGCGGTGCACGCGGAGGATGAAGCCAGGCTGCGTGAACGCAAACATATCGCCCTGGATAGCGGCGATGTGCGCCAACATCCGGTTTGGCGCGATGTGGAAAGTGCCTTGAAGGCCACCCAACGCATTGTGCATCTGGCGGCAGAGGTGAATCGCCGTTTGCATGTGCTCCACGTGTCTACCGCAGAGGAAATGCAGTTTCTGGCTGCACACAAACACCGCGTGACAGTAGAAGTGACCCCGCATCATTTAAGCCTGCAAGCCCCGGAATGCTATGAGTGTCTGGGCAGTCTGGCGCAAATGAATCCCCCGGTGCGCGAGCAAGCCCATCAGGATGCGCTATGGCAAGCGATTCGATCGGGTGTAGTGGATGTCATCGGCAGCGATCACGCGCCCCATACCTTGCTGGAAAAATCCCAGGCCTATCCCGCTTCACCCAGCGGTATGACTGGCGTGCAAACCTTGCTGCCCGTGATGTTGAACCATGTCCATGCAGGCCGTTTAAGCCTGCAACGGCTAGTGGATTTGACCAGTGCCGGGCCTGCCCGGATTTTTGGTCTGGAAGGCAAGGGACGCATTGCTGTGGGCTGTGATGCGGATTTCAGCATTGTGGATGTGAAGGCGCGGCGCCGTATCCGCAATGACTGGATTGCCAGTGTTAGCGGTTGGTCTCCCTATGACGGCACGCCGGTGGTGGGCTGGCCGATTCACACCATTGTGCGCGGTCACTGTGTGGTTCGTGATGAAGCCTTGGCAGGGCAAGCACAAGGCAGGCCGCTGCGTTTTCTGGAAGTCCCTTAGCCGCCTATTCAGCAAGGAGTGCGCCATGACGGATTCAAAAGAGCTTAAAGAGCGTGGCCTGAAGGTGACCACCGCCCGTATTCAGATTCTTGAGATTTTTCAGGCCCCCGGCATTCGTCATTTGACGGCGGACGATGTGTATCGCCAATTGATACGACAAGGCAGCGAGATTGGCCTGGCGACCGTCTACCGCGTGCTGACTCAGTTGCAGCAGGCAGGTTTGTTAAAGCAGGTTTATTTTGAATCCGGCCGGGCGCTCTATGAGCTGGATGATGGCGAGCACCATGATCACCTGATCTGCACGGACTGCGGGCGTGTGCAGGAATTTCATGACAAGGCCATCGAGCAGCGACAAAAAGCGATTGCTCAAGAACGAGGTTTTCAGATTCTGGAGCATAGCCATGTGCTGTATGGCCGTTGCCTGACACCGGATTGCGAATATCGCCCGGAACCCATGATGACAAGGAAGAAACGTGAAGACTGAAGGACAAGACACAAGGTCTGCTGAAAATACGGCAGTACACATGAGCCGCCGAATTTCGGTAGAGCAAGTGGAAGAGGGCTATGAGCTGGCCCCCAAGTTTGACGAGCATGGCCTGATTGCCTGCATCACGACAGACGCTAATAATGGCGAGGTCTTGATGCTGGGTTACATGAACCGGGAGGCCCTGGAAAAAACCATACAGACAGGGCAAGCCCATTACTGGAGCCGCTCGCGTCAAACGCTCTGGCATAAAGGTGCCAGCAGCGGACTGGTGCAGACGGTAGAGGAAATGCGTATCGACGACGACCAGGATGCTGTGTGGTTACGTGTGCGGGTAGCCGGTTCCAGGGCCAGTTGCCACGTGGGCTATTACTCCTGTTTCTACCGGCAGGTGCCGATGGGCGCCAAGCGCAGCAAGGGTCAGGATCTGGTCTTCGTGGAGTCCACCAAGACCTTTGATCCGAAAGCTGTGTATGGCGATGTGCCTAATCCTACCGTGCTTTAATTGATTTTGTTTCTGGTCGTACTGCGGGTAAGCAAGGCAACCAGCACCAGGAGTGCGCAGACCAGCATATAGGGAACGCCGGGGGAAACTTCGTACAGCAGGCTTCCGGCCAGTGGCCCAAGGACGATGCCCAAGCCTTGGGCTGCCCCGATAGAGCCCGCTGCGGAACCTTGTTCATGAGGTTCGACGGCATTGGCCGCTAAGGCGGAGAAAGCGGGGAAAATCCAGCCCATACCGCCTGCGGCAAAGAAGTAGCAGACCATGAGCATCCATTGGCTGTCGGCCAGGGCTACCGCCCCAAAACCTGCGGCACTGATCAATCCACCCACCTGAATTAGACGTTGTGGTGACCAGGATAGTTTGCGCACGATCAATTGCGAGGCAATCAAGCCTACACCGACCAAGGTCAAAGCAAAACCGGCTGCTTGGGCTGCGGCTTCTGGACCCAGCCCCAGACGGTCAATGGCAAAGAAACCGACAGCGATTTGTCCGATCGCCACGCTGAACATGGCTGCAAAAGCAACGAGCATGGCTTGTCGCAGTCGTGGGTCGTTCAACCGTAGGCTGGTGGGTTTCTGGTTGTTTACGACCGTGCTGCGTGGCAAGCGGTACCAGAGGATACCCAGCGCCAGCAGGGGTAGCAGGGCTGTCAGATACAGCGGAAGATCCAGACCGTATTGTGCCAGCATGGCCGCCATGGCCGGGCCCGCTACCAGGCCAATTCCGTTGGCGGCACCCAGCGAAGCCATGACGCTTGCCCGCCGTTCCGGGGGGATGTGGTCGGCAATCAAGGCTTGGCTGGTGGTGGGAATGGCCGCGAAGAATCCGCCGACTGCTCCGCGTGTAATCAGGAGTCCAACAAATACTACCCAGGCAGGAGCCTGGAAGTGCAGAGATAGAATGAGAACGGCGCACATGGCCCAGTAGACCAGCATGAAGCCGCCCACTCCGGCCAGTAAAACAGGCCTGCGTCCACGGCTATCGCTCAGGGAGCCCCAGTGCCGTGACAACAGCATCCACAAGACGCCGCCTACCGTGACGACAGCGCCCGCTTGCCACGGCGGGAGTTGCAGGGAGCGGGCAATAGGTCCGATCAGGGCCACAAAGGCCATCATGGCCATGGTGCAGCTCATGTAGGCCAGCATCAATGGCTTGAGGTGAAAGGGGGGCGCGTTGCCTAGTGAAGGAGCCACATCTGTGGGGGCGGTGAGGGGCGTGTCCTGAGTCATAAGAATCGTGATCGCTAAAGCGCCATGAAAGGAAAGAATCCGGGATTAAGATATTTTGATATTGAGACTCAATATCATTACCTAAATGTCAGGATTACGCTAGCAGAGTGACAAAAAAAGTTTTTTGGATGCTGGCCTCAACATTGTTTGTACGTGGATCAGATCGCCATGCCCAGGGTGGCCCAGGCTCGGGCGATTGCGTCAGTCTGCCTTGTGGGGAGCGGTGTGCGGCGTATGGCCTTGCTGATATTGAGTTGTTTGCTTGGCAGAACCGCTTTTATTTCATGATGAAGGCTGGTTCTGTGGCCATAAGGCATGGAAGTGATGGACTGGACCTTGCCCCAGGCCGATCTGCAATTGGTCGGCTGCGGCCAAAGCGCCATTCAGGTATTCCTTGGCCAAGCCCACTGCAACCGGTACGCTGCGGCCCGGTAGCAGGGCCGCAATGGCGGAGGACAGTGAGCAGCCCGTGCCATGCGTGTTGCGTGTCGGGATGCGTGGCGACTGAAATACATGGCTTTGCCCCTGGCCTTGCAGCAAATCCACACTGTCTGGGCCATCTAGATGGCCGCCCTTGAGCAGTACCCATTCAGGGCCTAACAAGCATAGCTCGCTTAAGGTACTTTGCATCGCTTGCAGCGAGGCGGGTTCGGGTTTTTGTAGCAGATCGCCCGCTTCGGGCAAGTTGGGGGTGAGCAGGGTACACATGGGTAGTAGCCTGTCGCGCACGATGGACACGGCTTCGGGGCTGAGCAAACGATCCCCGCTTTTGGCCACCATGACCGGGTCCAGCACAATCGGGCAATCCAGGCCATGATGGCGCAGGCGGTCTGCAATCGCTTCCGCAATCCCTGCATTGGCAATCATGCCGATTTTGATGGCATCCACGCGCACATCATCAAACACTGCATCCAACTGGTCGGCCACAAAGTCTGGCTCCAGCGCCACAAAACGCCGCACGCCCTGGGTGTTTTGTGCGACCACGGCCGTAATCACGCTCATGCCGTAGGCGCCCAAGGCGTACATGGCTTTCAGATCAGCCTGAATACCGGCACCGCTGGTTGGGTCCGTGCCTGCAATACTCAAGACATTCGGAATCATGCGCGGCCTGCCTGTTCTTGGTTGGCAGCCAGCGCCAGTGCCTGACGGGCAACCCGGACCACATCAAAGCTTTGTGCCACATCCAGGCTGTCCAGCTCGTCATGGCTAAACCAGCGTGCATCCAGGGCATCATCCCCCGCTTGCGGTTCGCCTTGCTGCCAGCGGAACAGCACGGCAATCAGGATGAAATGCGAATAGGCCAAAGGTGTGGTGCTGGGCTCGCGGTCAAATACATCCAGCGCATCAAAGACCTGCAAGGCCTGGCCTTTTACGCCGGTTTCTTCGGCCAGTTCCCGATGAGCCGCCGCCATGATGGTTTCGCCCGCGCGAATCTTGCCGCCCGGAAAGGCCCAGCGTCCAGCATCGGGCCGATTGGCGCGGCGTATCAGCAAAATCCGGTCTTGATGGATGACGGCAGCCAGGGTGGCAGTAATAGGGCCGACAGGGGGGGGAGAGTGGTCGGAAGACAAGATAGCAACTCCTAGTCAAGGACAGCCATCCGGCAGCAAGCGGCGAGCAGGTACAGACCCGTCCCTTCGCCGGCATGACCCGGATCAGGTTCAACGGGTCACTGCGGTGCAATCTGCTCGGGCAGTTTCTCAGCCTGCTCGCCAGGCTCCCCTCGGTGAAAAGACCGCTCTTGTTAAAACGGTCTGGGCGAGTATACCTGTCTTTAGCCTATAACTCCCCCGTCAAAAACTGCGCCCGCCCACGCCCGAAGGACCAGTCTGCATCGCTGTTCTCGACCAGAGCAATGATCAGATCATTGGGCGAGACGCCACAGTTCTGCTCCAGCCGCTCTGCCAGCAAACGGTAGAACTGAACTTTTTGATTCTCGCTGCGCGGGCGGGACACGATGTGCAGCAGTACCACCTTGTCGCTACGCGGATAGCCCAGGCCGGTGTCTTCCTGTATCAGCTCGCCGGGACGATGCTGGGTCACGCACTGGTAGCGGTCGCTGGCGGGAACATCAAAGGCTTGCACCATGGCTTGATGCGCGGTGTCCAGCAGCAGGCGCAGTTCTTCGTCGTTGCGGCCTTGGATCAGATCAAATTTCAGTAATGGCATGATGGTTCATTCTTGATTGAGACTGCGGTCTGCAAGGCCGCCGGAAGTGATAGCCATATCGTCGTAAATCAGACGTTCGGCTTCGATTAGCAAATTCGACAACTGTTGATAGGCGGCGACCCATCTATCTATGAGCTCGTTGCCTGTCATCCTTGCGATCAGCTCTTCGCGTATGGCTTGCAGCTGGCAAGTGCCCATCATTGGGTCATGCTCGGGCTGGGCCTGTAGAGCGAGGTGATTGTTGGCGATCTGGCTGACCAAGGGGCTTATCGGTGGGGAGTCGCGCAGTATCAATTCATAAAAATAGGTGGTCAGGGCTTTGTCGCCGCTTGCCAGCAGCGGGGCAGCGGTCTTGATGATGTCGCGTTGAGCGTCCGTCACCATAAGATTCAAAAGCCGGGCAAGACGTGGCTTTTTTTACAGTGTTCAAGATAGGCAGCTGGGCGAGTCATGGTTTCAGTCTCCAGGTTTGAGGGCGGGATAGCAGGGCTATCGATAGGGAAGATAGAAGACTGAATGAATCAAGTAAAATGATGAATAATGATTCTATGAATCACTAATAATGATAAGAAAGAGATTCATGTAGGCGAGGCCTGGACGAGCCTGCGGTTTCTTGCGAACTACAGCGGGTGTTACTCGTTGCCCTTGGACGGCTTGATGATGAAGGATGCACGCCTGCGGCGTGGCGTTCTGAGAAGAATTTCCTGTTGATAAATCACTAAAAAAGATTTTATTAATCAGTATTCATCATTTTACTTGATCAGTTGCTGCGCCTATCGTCAGGGCTTCTAAACGACGGTTCTTGGCACAGCCAAGGCTCTGAGGCCACTGTGACACAGGCCCAGGCCTGCAGGCGACAAGCTGACTGCCGAAACTGGCCGCTTGTACCTGTTGGGCAGGTGGCTCACGACGTATCACTCTCGGTATTGCACTGTAGAGGACTTGCCCCCGGTGAGCTTTTCAAGGAGCTAATCATGCAATTGCGAGACAACGGACTCAGGTTCTCGCCCATCACTATTGTGCTGCACTGGCTTGTTGCGGCCTTGCTGTTTTCCATTCTGGGCTTGGGGGTGGCCATGGCCCAAAGCCCCGGCGATGCGCGATTGGTACAGCTGCAAAATCTGCTGGGGACGCTGTTGTTCCTGATTTCCATCTACCGCTTCTGGGCGCGGGTGACGTCTTTTCACCCCTTGCCGGTGGGTTCGCCCAACCCGGTGGAGGTAATAGTGGCCCGTTCCGTGGCGACAGCCCTGGCTTTGGCGATGGTGCTGCTGCCTGTCGCCGTCTGGCTATCCCGTGCGGCGGCTGGCGTAGCGGTGGAGCTGCCCGGTGGCCTGGCCTTGCCGACCTTGATCAGACCGAATGAGCAGGTCAAGGCGGTGGTCGATGTGCTGTTCAATATTGGCGCCACCGCTTTCCTGGCGGGGCTGGCCTTGCACCTTTTCGGGGCATTCAAAAACCATTTCGTACTGAAGAATCTGGCCCTGCGGCGCATGCTGGGCAAACAGGTGGAGTTGTAAATCATGAGCGAAGCAAATCGAGACTTTGCGGGCAATGTCATCACGCAGATGTGCGGAGTGCAGTACCCGATTTTTCTGGCAGGCATGGCCGCTATTTCCGGGCCGCAACTGGTGGCGGCGGTAGCGAATGCGGGCGGGATGGGCGTGTTGGGCGGCTTGCGCCTGGCACCTTTGATGCTGCGTAAATGGCTGCGCGAAACCAGGGCGCTGACAGACCAGCCTTTCGGGGTGAATGTAGTGCCGCAGTTTGGTGGCCCGGAAGTGTTCGAGGCCCAATTCCAGGTGATCCTGCAGGAGCGGCCCCGCATCTTGTCGCTGTTCTATGCCGAGGACTATTCCGCCGACATGATTCCCCGCGCCAAGGACGCCGGCATGATTGTGATGGTGCAAACCGGCACGGCGGCTCTGGCTCGCAAAGCGATTGCACATGGGGCCGATATTATCGTGGCTCAAGGCAGTGAGGGTGGCGGGCACCTGAATCGCGGCACGATTGGCCTGATGTCTTTGCTACCCGCCATTCTGGACTGCGCACAAGGTCGTCCCGTACTGGCGGCGGGCGGGATTACGACCCGGCAGGATGTCAGGGCGGCCATGAGTCTGGGCGCTTCAGGCGTGCTGGTGGGCACGGCCTTTCTGGCCAGTGAGGAGTCCAACGCGCACCCGCTCTACAAGCAAAAGATTCTGGAAGCCAGCACGGACGATACGGAATATCGCACTGGCTATTCCTTTGGCTGGACATACGGCACGCCGCATCGGGTGATTCCCAACCGCGACAAGTGGAATGTGCTGCGTTTGGTTGGAGGCGGGGCACGGGCGATTGATAAGGACAGAATGGCCAGGAAACTGTCTTTGTATGCCGGTCAGGGCGTCGGCAAGATCCACAGCATTGTGCCAGCGGCAGAACGGGTCGCGGAACTGGCCCTGGGCCTGTCCTGATGCCTTACTGCGGCAAAGCCTGTGCGGCGCTGCTGGACAGACCCACAGGCTGGCCCGTCAGAGCAGGCTGTTCGACCTCGCCCTGATCCAGCTTGGGCAATTGGGCGAACTGCGCTTGAGCCAGGGCCACAAAGCTGCGTAGAGCCGAGCCAGGATTGGCATCAGCACGACGGATAAACACGGTTTTGACACGCGCAACCTCAGGCGGCAGTTCGTGACATTGCACGGGCAGGCGCAAGCTGCCGTTCTGGGCGATGGCTTTGGGTAGCAAGGTAATACCCATGCCCGAGGCCACGCAGGACAGAATGCCGTCCAGTGTGCCCATTTCCATGATCTGGTTGGGCACCAGACCGGCCTGATAAAACCAGTGTTCCAGTGTGGAACGGTAAAAGCACCCAGTTCTAAAGACCAGAACGGTTTGTTGGGGGATTTTTTCGATCAGGGCAGGCAGAGATTCGACTGCCTTGCTGCTGACCAGTACCAGCTCTTCTTCAAATACTTCTTCCTGAGTCAGAGCCGCATTTTGATGAAAGCCCCCGACAAACGCACCGTCCAACTGGTGGGTCTCAATGGCCTTGATCAGCTCGGCCGTGGTCCCGGTTTGCAAGGACAACTGAACCTGGGGATAGCGTTCGCGGTATTGGGTCAAAACCTGGGGCAGACGGATGGCGGCCGTGGTCTCCATGGAGCCCAGACGCAGCAGACCGCTGGGAGTGCCGGTGTCTTGCAGGGCGGCACGGCTTTCTTCGGTCAGTTGCAAGATACGGCGGGCGTAGGCCAGAAAGGTATGGCCAGCCGGAGTCAGCACCACACCACTTTTCTGGCGTATGAACAATGGCTGTTCCAGTTCGGCCTCCAGTTCTTTGATGCGCATGGTGACGTTCGATTGCACGGTGTGCACCTTCTGGGCAGCGGCAGTAAAGCTGCCATGCTCTGCAACCGCACAAAAAATCTGTAATTGGCGCATTTCCATCTCGGCCATCCCATGTCTGAAAGTGATGCGTGGATTATTACTCAATCACTTTATGGCATTCCTGATGAGTCGTAAAGCGGTTTGAGGGGCTTACAGTTGATTGCGGTAGTTCGCCGGGGTGTGACCAAAGCTGCGTCGGAACAGGCTGATAAAGGTACTGGGGCTGGAATACCCCAGATCGTAGGCAATGGTGGCGACAGGGGCACCGGCAGCCAGCATTTCCAGGGAGCGCATCAGGCGGGCGCGTTGTCGCCAGGTGGTGAAGTTAAAGCCGGTTTCCGTTACGAAACGGCGGCTTAAGGTGCGCAGGCTGACAGCCGCCCAGTCGGCCCATTGTTCCATGCTTTGATGGTTGCTGGGGTCGGCAATCAAAGCGCGGGCAATGCGTTGCAAACGTGGGTCTTGGGGGAGGGGCAACCCAAAAGGTTCGATGGGCAGACTGCGGATTTCATCCAGGATGACAGAGGCGATATGAGCCTGGGCTTGGGGCAGGGGAGCGGCGGCAATCAATTCCCAGGAGCAGGCACGCAGCACGGCTTCACGCAGCAGGCCCGAGGTGCGCAAGGTGCAGGCCTGGGAAGGTAGATCGGCGCAGGCCGCTTCGTCTATATAGACACTCCAGCCATGAAAAGGGCCGTGCGATTGGCCCGAGTGCAGGACATGTGGTGGCAGCCAGACGGCATGGATGGCGGGCACCACCCAAACGGCGTCTTCCACTCCAACGGAAAGCAAGCCGCGCAGGGAGCCGAACAACTGCCCGCGAGCGTGCTGATGGGGGCGAGAGGATAGCTCCGAGTCGTGATTACCGGTGACGGCGAACAGGACAGGATGCTCGGGGAAGTTCAGAAAATCATGCAGACCCATTTTACGTTCAGGCATGGCGTCATTTTGTTATTCATTGACCGATACAGTGTACAGCCGCCAAAGCTTTCCTGCTTACACTGAGCACCTTGATGAATACAGGAGCGACACATGCAAGCCCATGACATTCTTCCCGATCACGCCAGTGAAGTTCAGATTGATGGCACTACTATTCGCAAAGGCACGGTGGGCGCGTTTTTGGCCAATGCAGTGGCTTTGCGTCAGCCTGATGTCAGCGATGCGCAACGTCAGCGCGCCTTGAGCGATATTGTGGCGGCCTTGCCCGCCCTGAAAGCACTGGGTCTGTTTGATGCTTTGGAGATTCGCGATCCCCAACTGCGCGATTTTGTGGAGTCCAGGCTGTGATGAAAGGTGAAGGCGCAACGGTGCGCCCGTATTTGCTGCGTGATGCCGCCTGGCTGTATCTACCTAGCGGTTTGATGCATGCGTTTGGAGCGGTTCCGCAACTGGGTGTGCGCCGCTTCGATATTGGCTGTCTTTATTGATGGCAAGGAGCCGTTCATGCAAGTCGATGATACGCAGTTTCCATTTGTGTTTTTAAGAGAACACAGCCCGCAGCAAACAGCGCAACAGACGCAGGATCAATTAGAGGCCTTGTTGAATCGGGGCCAACGCTTTGTCTTGCTGACTGACAGAATGGGCAGTGAAAACCATGTCCATGAAGAAAGCCATGAAGATCGCAAGCAACGTGCCCTGTTCTTCAAGCAGAACAAGCTGCGTTTGAAGGAGTTGTGCGCTGGCATGGTGGTGATCAGCAAGGGACGGGCCATACCCGCCGCGGCTCGTCTGGCTCAACAGACCTTGGGCCGGGTGCTGGGGCTGCGGTTTGCCTTTGTGATGGATGAGGCCGAGGCACGTAGGCAGGCCACGCGCCTGTTAGGAGTGCAAGTGGCAGGTGAGTAAGGCAAGCCATGCGGAAAAGCATATTACCAAACAGGTGGCTGACAGATGAGGTGTTTGTCAGCCATCTGGCGTCAAACTAAACGTAGAGTTGGATTTGGGGTCTGTTGCTTTGCCGTTGCCGTTTTTGTAAAAAGGTCGTCAAGCGTATCGATGTTCAGTCACGCACGAAAAAGCCGCGAATACAGTGGGTGGTCCGGGTCAGACAAGGTAAAGCAGAGCTTAAGGAAAACCAGCACAGTGTTCTACAAATGCAGGCCGCGAGGCCAAGCGGTGGTAGTAGTCTTCGGTTGCCTGCAGTTTCGGGCGATCAAATGGTGTATGTAGCCAGCGGTGAACAGACAAGCCCAGAATAATATCGGCCAGGCTGAACCCTGGTCCGGCTATATAGGCCTGGGTTTGGGCTAACTGTTGGTTCAGAATGAACATCATCTGTGTCCAGGCCGATAATGATGCCTGGACCTGCGCGGCATCCTGGTGTTTGGGTGACTGCCGTACCAGGCTCATAAACGCATAGGACCAGGATGGGTTCAGCTCGCAGGCCTGCCAGTCTATCCATTGATCTACCTTGGCCCGTTGCCAGGCATTTTGTGGATACAAGACCGTGGGTGCCTGGCGGTTGGCCAGATAGCGCCCAATGGTATGGGACTCCCACAGCACGCGATCCCCATCCAGCAGGACGGGGATTTTTGCGTTGGGGTTCAGCGCAAGGAATTCGTCCGTGTTGACGTCCTTGAAACCGATCCCCCAATCCTGTCGCTCAAATTCCAGGTTCAGCTCCGCGCAGGTCCACATGACTTTGCGCACATTGATGGAGGATTTTCTGCCAAGAAGAGTCAGCATGAGGGGACTTCCGGGCGTGGATTATTTGCTGGCAGGCAGCAGCTCGTCGCGGCGTTCAATGATGCGCGAGATCAGGCCATATTCTATGGCTTCCTCGGCACTCATCCATTTGTCGCGCTCGATGTCGTCACGTACACGCTCGATAGGCTGGCCAGTCTCACGGGCAATCACCTGAGCGATACGTTCACGCGCTTTCATGATTTCCTGGGCTTGAATGGCCATATCGCTGGCTTGACCACCGGCGCCACCGCTGGGCTGGTGAATCAGAAAACGGGTTTGAGGCAGGCACACACGGCGCTCGCGGGCCGCACCCAGGAACAGGTGGGTGGCTGCACTGCCAACCCAACCGGTACCGACCATGGTGACGGGCGAGGAAATAAAACGCACCACATCATGGATGGCATCGCCCGATTCCAGGTGACCTCCGGGCGAGGACACGATCATGGTGATGGGGGCGGTGGATTCGGCATCCAGCGCCAGCAGCTTGCGCACGGTTTCCGAGGCGAGCTTGTCCGTGATGGTGCCAAAGACCAGCACAGTACGGGCGCGGAAGGCCTTTTCTTCCAGAAAGGCGCTGTCTTGAGGGCTGGTATCAGAGCGAGTTTCTTTTTCTTGGCCAAGCATGGGGAAAGACTCCAAGGGATAAGTATTCTGTCTGCTAAGGAAAATCGATTGCTCGACTATATCCCGGCTGATGGTCAACCGGGCTTTCACTTGGCAATTTTTGTGGTTTTTTTTGTCCGGCCTGGGGCGTGTAACCGCGTTCAGAGCAAGCAGACCAATCAACAGCAGGGTGATTTGCCCTGCAAGGCCATCATAGTCTCATGCTTGTTCAGTATTTGATTAGGGGAACAAGACCTTATAGTCCTGTTTCTTGGCTCAGTATCAGAGGAAGGTGCTGAGCCACAAGCTGTGGCTGTGCCTTGAGACCTTGTACAGAACCCCGACAGTTCATTGGCACGTTTCTTTCAACCGCAACACGATGCTTGCCGTCACTCAAACAGATATCCGTTAGCTCGCCTGTCGATTCAGGCGCTTGATGCTAACTGGGGAATGCCTCCGCTTAGCGGCCAAAGGCGGAGAAGTCCTTGCTTAAAAACGTTTTTCCAGCTTCAGCGCGACTTCGGTTTGCTTGTATTTGAAAGCCCAGTCGATATTGCTGTTGTTGAAGGTGTGCTTCACATACAGATTGGGCGTAATGCCTTTGAACGCAAAGCGTGGCATGCCCATGTTCAGGATATAAATCTGCTGGCGGTCCTTGCGCAGCCCGCCCAAGAACAAGTCTTCGGCATCGTGACGAGTCTGTCGGTACAGTGCCGTGGCGTTGATGTTGAAGCCCGCATCAAAGGCCCTGTAAATCCCCAGGTTTGCCATATAGCTGCGGCTTTGTGCAGTTTGCTGAGACTGCAGATTACGGGTGTAATTCAGGCCCCCGTAGACCACGGTTTTGGCGTCAATCAGATAGGAGCCGTACAAGCCTATCTGGTTCTCTTTGACGCCTTCAAAGTACTGCCGTAAATCGCCTTTATAGGACAGGCTCTTGTGCTGAGCATTCACGCCTACTTGCAGCCTGTCGCTAAGATTGTGCTTCCAGTCCACGCGCCCGCCCCAGGACTGATAGCTGGTACGACGGTTGGTGTAATTGTTCTCGAACAAGGGCGTAATCGATAGATCATTTTTAGCGTCCTGATAGTTGTAGCCCGCATAAATAATGCTGGTGTTGTCGCTGTAATAAATATTCTTGGGCTCGGCTTCCTTATGTTTGTCGTACAGATTGCCGTAGCTCAGGCCGCGCAGTAGTAGGTTGTGGTTGCCGCTTAGCTGGAAACGCCGGTTCAAGGTCAGGTCGTAGACCATGGCCGTGGATTTGACCGGGTCCGGCATCTTGCGCACCGACGGAAAGCACCCAAAGAAATAGCAGGTAAAGAAAGTGTCTTCCTGGCCGTTTTCTTTATTGATATTGCTGTTGTAGCCCAGGCCAATCGAGGTAGAGCCGTGCCAGGCATTGCGGTCTTGCAGGGCACCCTGGAAGCCTTCGATCACGGGCCGCACTTCATCAGGAATACCGGCAGAGGAAATCTGGCTGAACAGCTCCTTGGCTTCGCTGGATTGATAGTCCTCGAACAGTACGCGGGCCAGCTCCAGCTTGGCGCGCATCATAGTGGGATCGCTTTCCTGAGCCTGGCGCAGCTTGCTGATCGCCAGGCTGTGATTGTCCTTGCTACGAGCCACCATCCCTTGAGCCATCAGTACCAAAGCAGGGTTGTGGCCGGGCAGCTCCTGATACTTTTCTACAAACTGATCCACCTTGGCCCACTGCTGCAGATTGATGGCGACATAAATGGCCGGTTCCAGATCGGTCAGCGTGGCATCGACGCTATAGGTTGTGCCGTTGATGGTGATCAGGGCCGACGGGTCCACATCGGGCGGGGTTTCTTCCACTAAATGGGAGCGTTCGCGTTCGTTCAGATTGCGGTCGATTTGATTCAGAAGTCGGCGCGTATCGTCGTCGTTGGCTTGCACCGTGCTGGATGCCATGGCCAGCAACAGGCACAAAAGGGGAAGGGCTCGCCCATGCATGAATGAAAACCTTGCAAGAAAAAGGGGAGATGGACGCAGGGTCCGGAGAGAAAGGGGGATCGAGCTTGTCGATCCCCCTTTTCTTATGGCAACACTAGCGTGTTGTCAGAGGCGGATTACTGCTTGGCACCGCCGAAGGCCATGTCTTTAGTGCCACCAGGGGTGTTGTAGTAAATGCCAGCCAGCGCATCAGCAGCAGCGCCGTAGAATTGACCTTCAATTTTGGACGAGTCGGTGAAGTTCTTGGCGAAAGTACCATTGGAGTTAATGGTCGTGCCATTGAAAACTACCGTACCAACCAGACCAGCCAGGGTACCTGTACCACCACCGTAGTTGGCGGTCAGGGTGCCTTTGGAGATGCCAGCCTGGGTGCCGGGGTTGTATTGGTTGACACCTACAACGTCGTACTTGGCATTGACCAGGTTAGGCATGGCCGTGGTGGGGTTTTCGCCAGTGTAGAACACCGTGCGGTCAGCATGGCTCAGGTTCAGGTCTGTGCTGCTGCCTTGGCTGGGGTTTGCGACACGAGGAGCCCATTCACCAAAATACACTTCTTGACCTGGTACTTTGGCGACAACTTCACCACCGAAGTGTGGGTAGTCAGGCAGAGGGTTGTTCATTTGACGGTAGGCGTAGATTTGGGTGCCTGCGCCTACGCCGCTGCTAATAGTGTGGCGCCATGTCTCGGAGATATTGGTGCCTACAGGCATTTGAATATAGCCATGGCCGTCTTTATCTTTTAAGACCTTGTTGGTTTGCCAAATGGGACCGCTCTTGAAGCTGACCACACCCGACTGATCAGCGGGATTGTCAGTGTAAGGATCGCTGCCGGGCATGGAGATGCCCGCTTCGCCGATAGCCATCATCGTGGAGGGTTGGTCAGCAACGACAAAACCTTTGGAAGCACCGCCTGCGACGGGGGCTGCAAAGCTGCTGGCGGAGGCCAGCAGGAAAGCCGAAACAATAGCCAGTTTTTGTACATTCAGACTTGCTTTCATTACGAACTCCATTAAGTGAAGAAAAAGGGCGTTTTTACGAAAACGACCAAAAAACTGATTAACTTAAAAACGTGCTGTCATACCGACGCGCACTGTTCGTCCAGGGGCCGGAATAGAGGTACGGGCCATGGGGTCCAGGTAGTACTGATTGGTGAGATTGCTGATCGCTACGTCCACATTCAGGTTCTTCTGCACCTGATAGCTGGCGTAGGCATCGAAGACCAAAATTGGGTTCCAGTAATTGGCGCGGTTATAGGCCCAGCCGGAGGTTCCAAAGGCACCTTCATCTTTGTTTTTGGCAGCACTGTGATAAACAGCGCGTGCGCCTAGCAGTAGTTTCTTTTCCAGGAGGCGAGCACCTACATCCAGATTCAGTGAGTACTGGGGTTGCAGGCTGGTTCTTGCAAATGTCCTTGGGAATCCACCATCCATGCAGCCTGGAATCTCGCGGCCACTTGCTGCGCCAGGGATAGGGCTGAAGGTTCGCGCGTAATCGTGGTCGCACAGTTGTTGTTTCAGGCGGTACGTACCACCAAAGTTGGCAAAATATTTGCCGCTATCCACCCGAGCTTGCAGTTCAATGCCGGACATTTTTTTCTCGGCAAATTGGACGACATTGAAGTCCCAGTCTCGGTCTATATAGTCTTTGATGCGGTTGTTGAAATAATTGATCCTGATGTCTGCGTAGTCCAGGCTGGGAAAATAGCGGCTTAGATTGTGGGCATAACCAATTTCCCAGTTATAGGCATGTTCTGGGCTGGTTGCGGCACCTGTGGAGCGTTTGTTGGCGCCAGCCATTGCCATGGAGGACTCAAATAGGCTTGGGAAGCGGACAAACTCGTTATACCGTGCATAGACACGAATATCGTCTGTGATAAAGGCGGTCAGTCCGATATGGGGAACCCAAGCATGATCTTTTTGTTTTTTGGGCTCTTCCCATTTATTCGGTATTTCAGACTCATCTTGATAAACAGGCTTTCGGTCGGCATTCGACGCAATATATTTATCAGCTGTGCCCTTTTGACCTTGTGCATCAGCCACTTGTTCGCTTGCATTAATCTCGCCATTTGTGAACGGGTTGTTGGCCACAAAATCTTTGTGGCTGTCGCCTGACGGTACAAAAACTGTTTCGTCTGTGTAGCGATAGCCGTTCACCTTGCCTTCATGGAAAGCTTTACCGAGATAGTCTTCAAATGATTGTTTTGTCGTGTGGCCAAAAACAGCTTCTAACAAGCTTGGGTCGAGGTCCGAGATGAATTGCCAGTCTTCTTCATATTGTTTGTAAATGGGGAGCTTGGTTTCAATGATTTTCCCCTCGTAATCAGCGACTTCCTGATTCGTCATCAAGCGTTTTACGTGATAGTTGTAGCCTTTGAGAGCAGGCTGAATAGCCCAATCCTTATGCTGCTGGCTACGCATCTCGGCTAGCTTGTCGTCATACGACCAATAGTCGCTGTAACGAGCGCCAGCATTCACCTGCAACCAGTCGACCGGACGCCAATCAAAATTAAAACCAAAGTTCCATTGTTGGCGGGTGCCTGAACGCGGCCCCATATGGTTTACGCCCCAGTTCAGTTCAGTCAGGTGCGTGAGGTTTTCCGAAGCGTCATGCTGTTTGAGTTTTTCGCGCGTAAAGTCTGCTTGCAAGCTCAAGTCCAGGGTGGAGTGCAAAGTCATTTCATTGCTCAGGTTCAAACCTGTGCGACGGTGATCGGTAATTTGCAAGGCACGTGGCGTGATGTTGAAACGACCATCCGCATTGGATTCTTTATCGGGTGGAGTTGTAGGAACGTGTGCACACCCGGGCAGATCTCTGCCCAGGATGTGGCAATCCGTATAGTCATCCCATGCGTCATCCCGACCATTCCACCCGTCGCCTTGGGTGCCATAGATAACGTCACCGTTCTGGTGGCGAGCACTGTCGCTTTGGGTAAGCCAGGCACCCGCTTTCAGGTTGATGAAACGGTTGCCTTCGGGGTTCCAGGAGTAGTTCAGATTCCAGGTGTCTTGTTTGACCTTGCTGTAGGGGTTCTCGTTTTGCAGGATCTTTTTCTCGCCCTGACCATCCAGCGCATGCACGGCCCAGACCACGTTCCAAGGCACACTCTCGCCAAAGGTATGGTTGCTGCGCATGTAGCTCATATCAATGGCTTGATCGTGAGGTAAGCGTAGCGTTCCTTTGAGCAGGGTGGTTTCCAGTTCGCTGGACGTGTTCAGGACCTCCTCACCGGGGCGGAAATATTTGGCGATATAGCTGATGCTTGGGGATGAGAAGCCCGGCCTGTTATCGTTCTTGGCATCTTCCTGCCACGAGTCGTGCTCGTACTTCTCGCTACCCTTTTTACCGCTGTAATAGTTGCCGCGACTGCGGTAGCTGTATGCAGCCAGCAGGTCAAAGTTCTCTTGCTTGGTCGCGATGGCCAAGCGGTAGGAGTGGTCTTCGAAGTTGAATTTCTTGCCGCCATTGCCTTCTTTAGGCATACGCTCTGGCGAAATGGATTCAGGCAGAGTGACGCCGTTGGTGCCACTTATATCAAATACCGCGCCAGGGATGTCCCGGTAGTCTTTACCGAACACTCCGAACGAACGCTCATTCGGCTTGGTCGAATTCGTCGCTGTCTCCGCTTTCAGCTCAATCCCGAAGCTCTCGCCCGGTTTGACAATATCGTCCACCTGCAGCGTCCGAATCTGCACTGATCCGCCAATCCCGCTGGCGCCCGATGTGGCCGACACGCCTTTTTCCACCAGAATGCTGCTGATCATATTGGGATCAACATAGTTGCGGTTGGCGACCCCGGCCGGTCCCAGCCAGACCGATGTTGCCTGTTCCGTGCCATCAATCGTCAGGGGAATGCGGCCTTCACCCTGGATACCGCGAATGTTCGGGTCCAGTGCACCGCTATTGCGCGAGTCCCCCGCATACACACCGTTCAGGCCCTTGAACAAATCCCCCACGGAGCTGCCCTTGTACAGCTCGATCTCTTCCTTGCCGGCGTACACATTGGAGACGTCTTTCTCGAATACATCGGTTTTACCCGCCTCATCGCGGGTTTCACGCACGACGGTAATAGTGTCCAGACGTGTGGCTCTGTCCGTGTCTTCCTGGCTCTCGTCCTGACGGGAGGAGGGCGGGGCGCTGCCCACGCTTTGGGCCTGTGTCTGCCCGGCCCAGGAGGCCAGAATCAAGGCATACACCAGCGGCTTGAGCGCGTGTTTTTTGTGTAGGGGGGAAAGGGTAGCGGACATAGAACGAACCAGGGCTCCGTGTGAAAAATAACAATCTGTCGTGGGGAAAGGCTCCCGTTTGCTGGCCAGGCTCACCCCTTGTCTCAAAAGGCGAGGAAAGGCACGGGGATATTATTCCTTTTAATGAGAATAATTATCACTTAGATTGATATGCGGAACGGAGCAATTCCTATGCAGGGCCGGAAATCCGCGGCAATGGCAGGAATTTGTCAAAGCAGAGGGGGAACTTTTCAGGGAGAGGGCCGCAGGGGGCGGCCCGAAAAGAAGGGTGGGCCTCTATGAATGCAGAGGCCGAAAACAGCGGAAATACAAGGGATTAGGCGCGCTTGTTGCCAAAAATGGATTTGGGAGAACGGCCAAAGTAGCGCGTAAAGGCGACGGAAAAATTATTGGGGTATTTGTAGCCGACTTGCCAGGCAGCCTGGGCCACTTGTTGGCCGGATTCCAGCAAGGTATAGGCTTTGCGCATACGCAGTTCCAGCAGCAGGCCGATAGGCGTGTTGTCGTACAGATAGCGAAAACCCTCTTTAAGCTTGTGCTCGTTAATGCCTACTGTCGTGGCCAGATACTCCACCGTGATAGGTTGATCCAGTTGCGAGCTGAGCAAATCGCGTGCTCGCTCGACTCGCTGAATATCATCCACTGACAGCGGGGCGCTGTTGGGGGCGTCGGGTGGGGCCAGGCGGTTGAACTGCTCGGCCAGCAAGCTTAGTGCATGGATTTGCAGGTTCAGCCTGTGATGATGAATGGGTTGCTCCGGGGTGCACGGCTGCATATAGCGTGCCAGTGCCGCCGCATGGGCCATGGTGGCCTGGCTGCTGGCATGAAAAGACAGACGATGCAGTCCCACGCAATCCATCAACTGGGTGGCGCGTTCCGGGCCCACGTATTTGTTCAAGGCCGCCTCGCTGATGACCAGCCGTAATTGCGATACGGATTGGTCCTCTTGATAGTGGCGTTCCCCCCGCAGGGATCGGAAAGCCGTCACCGTGGTATGGCCTGCCTTGAACAACAGGTCTGAACTCTCCCGACCCTGATAGGCCGACTGCCCTTGCAGACCCACGGTCACCACAATGACACGGCCCGCATGGGGGCCGTTGCTTTCTTCCACCAGTGATCGGCTGGGGTGATAGTGCAAACGACCCAACAAAAACCCTTGTTCCAGTTCCACGCATTCGGAATAGCAGTGGCCCAGTTCTTCGGGTAGTTGCAGCCGGACTCGGCCATCGCTCAGAGCGCGGCATGACCTGGGTTCATCCGTGGTTAAGCGATAGCCAAATTTGCGCGTGCTCATCATTTCTCCTGCTAAAAGCGCCTCGCATATGAATTGCTCCGTTCAGCATAGATCTTAATGCAAATAATTCTCATTAAATATATATCATTTCTAGCTGTGATGGCAGGGGGAAAGGCCATTGTGGAATTCACGGAGGTAAAAAACTGTGCTGGATCGATCGCTGGGAAAAATCGTTTTGTCGGAGCAATTGCTGGAGTCGCATGCTCTGCAAGCCTGTTGGGACGCGCAATTGGCGGGTTTAAGTGCCGATGCCTTGAACCTGGCTTTGGGGTATGGCGTGTTTGCACATCTGGATAAGTTTATCGCTGCCCAGGAACTTGCGCTTGTGCTCAAGTGGGACGCCGACAACACTGCCTACCTGCTGGAGTTGTTGTGGAGCCTGGAGCTGCTGGAGTGTCAGTGGACCTGTCCGCGACGCTATCGCAGCCTGCCGCAAACGGCGCGTTATCTGAATCCGGGTTCGGCGCACTATTGTGGCGATGCCTTGTTGTTTCGGCATGGCGTTGTGCGCCAGGTGGGCAATCAGTTGGAAGAGCTGCTGCGTAATGGCAAATCGCCTCCGGCGGATCCGGCATTGACTCAGCAAGCGTGGGCAGCGGCGGCGCGTTCGCAAATTGCTCAGGAACAAACGGCGGTGACGGCCGAGGTGGCCTGTGAGATTTTTGAGGCCGTGCCGGAGTTCTGGCAGGCGCAACGTCTGCTGGATTTGGGCGGTGGGCCAGGACTGGTGGCCATTGCCTTGGCACAAGAGCAGCCGGACTTGAATGCCGTGGTGTTCGAGTACGCAGCAGCGGCGGCTGTCGCCCAGCAAAAAATTCGTGATGCCGGTCTGGAAGCGCGTGTCAGCACCTTGGCCGGTGATCTGCTGGTGGACGATTTCGGGTCGGATTACGACTTGATCTGGTGCTCCTCTGTGCTGCATTTTGTGCCGGATATCCCTGCTTTGCTGACCCGGCTGTATCGCGCTTTGCGCCCCGGTGGGGTGCTGGTGTGCTGTCATGCTGAGGTGCATAAAGAAGTCAGCAAGGCCAAACGGATTTTGCATTACTACCTGCATATGCGCATGCAAGGTCGCCATGTGTTGCCGGAAGGGCAGTTGGCCCAGTTGCTGGAACAAGCCGGATTTGATGATGTTCAGCAGTTTGATGAGGTGCGCTTTCCGGTTGCGCCCGTCACTGCATTGATTGCGCGCAAGGCGTGCAAAGGGTGATGAGAATGAAGACGTGGAAAGCATGGGGGGCGCAGTTGCTGTTTGGCTGGATGAATCTGGTGTTGGCTGTCCCCAGTATTTATCTGATGCTTGGCTTGCCCCTGGTGATGCGCCAGCACGGCTGGTCCGGCACTGAGATAGGCTTGTTCCAGTTGGCGGCCTTGCCTGCCATTTTCAAGCTGGTGCTGGCCATGCCGGTGCAGCGTGTCCGTCTGGGTGGCGGGCATTTTGTGCATTGGCTCTGGTTGATGGCGGTCTTGTTGCTGGCTTTGTATGTAGGCATAGGCCGCGAAAACCTGATTGATCAGCGAACCCTGCTGTTTGTCCTGACCTTTGCCATCAGCATTGTGGCGACCTGGATGGACATCCCCTTGAATGCCTTGGCCGTGCAATACCTGCCGCGCGAGGAACAGTTGCGTGCGGGCAGTATTCGTTCTGCCGCCTTGTTTCTGGGTGCGATTGTTGGGGCGGGGGTGATGGTGCTGGTGCAGGCCCGCTGGGGTTGGCAGGCACCGTTTGCCTTGATGGGCCTGGGGCTGGTGATTGGTTGTTTGCCCTTTGTCTTTTTGCGTTCCAAAGCGGGCTTGCAAGTGGCAAAGGCCGAACAGGCGCCGCCCGGCTTTGTTGCCGATTGGGTCAGCTTTTTCGGGCAGGAAGGGGCCAAGCAATGGACCAGCTTGCTGCTGACCAGCTTCCCCTTTATTGGTGCCGTCTGGTTTTACTTGAAACCCTTGATGCTGGACCAGGGCATGCCTTTGGAAGAGGTGGCCTGGACGGTCGGGATTGCCGGTGGCATTACCGGTGCCGTGTTTAGCCTGATTGGTGGTCGTTTGGCCTCATTGCTGGGTGCCGCACGCGCCATTCCGATTTATCTGCTGGCGGCCTTGTTGTCCCTGATCCTGTTGATGGTTTCGGTCTGGGCCAAGCTGGGTCCGGTGTGGCTGATCAGCAGTGCCCTGTTGATTGCGGCCAGCATGGGGGCGGTGTCGGCCTTGCTTTTTGGGCTGACCATGTTCTTTACCCGTAGACAGCGCAATGCCTCGGATTACGGTTTACAGTCGACCATCTTCACCTTGGCCCGTATGGCCGTCCCCATTGCCGCCGGCATCGTCCTGGACCGTTTCGGTCAGGTTGTCATGCTGGGCGTGCTCACCTTGGGCGTTCTGTTTGCCTTTTTGCTGGCCTGGCGCGTGCGTCACAGCGTTGGTGCCAGCACCGAAGTTTTGCTGCGTAGCCAGTAAGTCATAGTCTGAAAACGCCAGCGCACATAGGCTGCATTGGCGTTCATCGTTTTTGCTCCGTTCTGCATAGAAATCAGCGCCCAAAGGCTATTGTGTCATTTTCAGTCATATTTGAGAATAAGTCTTGTTCGTATTTATATGTATTTAACCAGGAGTCATGATGACCTTGCCCCCCTTAGTTGAACCCGGTGAGCCCTTAAGCCGCGACGAGGTTAACCGTTATAGCCGTCACCTCTTGATTCCCAATGTGGGCATGGAAGGCCAACGCCGCATCAAAAATGCCAAAGTGCTGGTCATCGGGGCAGGTGGCCTGGGTTCGCCCACCTTGCTGTACTTGGCCGCAGCCGGGGTGGGCACACTGGGTATCATCGACTTTGACCGGGTGGATGAGTCCAATCTGCAGCGCCAGATCATTCACACCGTAGACAGCATTGACGAGCTGAAAGTGGAAAGCGCCAAGCGTGCAATTCACAAGCTCAACCCCCACATCAAGGTAGAAACGTATACCGACAGCTTGGAACCGGACATGGCGGTCGAGCTGTTCTCGCGCTACGACCTGATTCTGGACGGCACCGACAACTTTGCGACCCGCTATCTGGTCAATGACGCGTGCATGCTGGCCGATAAACCCTATGTTTGGGGTTCGATCTTCCGCTTTGAAGGTCAGGTCTCGGTGTTCTGGGAAAACGCACCCGGTGGCATAGGCTTGAACTACCGCGACCTGTACCCCGAACCCCCACCACCCGAGCTGGCTCCCTCTTGCGCGCAGGGCGGTGTGTTTGGGGTCTTGTGCGCCTCGATTGCCTCCATCATGTCCACCGAAGCCATCAAGCTGATTACCGGCATTGGCGATCCTTTGATTGGCCGTCTGATTGCTTACGACGCACTGGATATGTGCTACCGCGAACTGCCTATCCGCCGCCTGCCCAATCGCAAGCCCGTGACGGAGTTGGGCGATTACCAAACCTTCTGCGGTCTGAATCCACCTGCTGACGCCATGGCCATCCCTGTGCCTGTCATGACCGTGCTGGAGCTAAAAGAACTGCAGGAGCAAGAGCAGGCCCCTGTCCTGGTGGACGTGCGCGATCCCAATGAATGGGAAATCGTGAATATTCCTGGCGCGATTCTGATGCCCAAATCGCCCACCGTCGCCGCCGAGATTCTGGCTGCCTTTGGTCCGAATGCGGATCTGGTGATCTCGTGCCGCTCGGGTGCGCGCTCCAAGACGGTGTGCGAAGAGCTGATCAAGTTGAATGCCTCCAAGGTGCGCAATCTGGAAGGCGGCGTGCTGGCTTGGGTGGAGCAGGTTGCTCCCGAATTGGCGTCTTACTAAGTTCGGGAGGGAGCACATCATGGCCTTGCAGATTCGTCGTTCTGCCCTGGAGCAAGTTCTGAATCATGCCAAGCAGGATCACCCCATCGAGGCATGCGGACTGATTGCCGCCCAGGAGGGTTCGCTGGTGGCCGAACGCGTGCTGCCCATGCAAAACCGGGCGGCCTCAGAGGTGTTTTATCAGTTCGATTCGCGTGAGCAATTTCAGGTCTACCGCCGTCTGGATGAGGACGAGCAGGAGTGCTGCGTGATCTACCACTCCCATACCGCCAGCCAGGCTTTTCCCAGCAAGGACGACATCGATTTTGCGGGCCATCCCGAACTGCATTACCTGATCGTGTCCACCTGGGATCAGGCCACCGTGCCGGTTCGATCCTTTCGGATTATCGACGGCGGTGTGACCGAAGAAACCATTGTGATTGTTTAGGGAACCGTATCGCCCCTGAAAGGGCGTGCGTCCCGGCTGTTGGAACCCCTATTTCAAAGGATTTTACGTATGTCCATTTCAGTCTCTATTCCGACTTTGCTGCGTCCACTGACGAACGGCGAGAAGAAAGTCCAGGCCCAGGGCGCTTCGGTAGGCGAAGTGATCGAGCATCTTGAAGGCCAGTTTCCCGGCATCAAGGCACGTTTGATGAGCGGTGAAGATCTGCACCGTTTCGTGAACATTTACGTGAACGAAGAGGACATCCGTTTCAGCGATGGCCTGAAGACCGCCACCCGCGCTGGCGACAGCCTGACCGTACTGCCTGCCGTAGCAGGGGGTTAAGACCGTCTGGTCTGGATTTTCATGGTGCCAGTGCTGGTTTCTGCAATCAGCACTTGGCGTGCGCATCACTCTGGTTTGGAACTATGTCTGAATTACTACATGGCTGCGGATTACGTTGGCAGATGGGCTCACAGCCCCCGCATTGGCCGGGCTTGCCCGCTGCCTTGAGCCGTCAGGCCCGATTGCTGGGTTTGTCCGAGCAAGCCGCAGGCCATCAAGACGAAGCAGCATTCCGCCTGCATTCGCCTGATTTTGAAACGATTAGCACGCGTCTGGAAACCGAGGCGGGGGGCATGACGCAAGCTGCGATCAGTGAGCTGAGTATGCAGGCCGCCAGCGGTATCTTGTCCGTGCATGGCCGCTCCAGTGGGCTTTCGGGCACGCTGGGCCTGGATTATCTTGCGGTGCTTAGTTCAGCCATGAGCTTGCAGGCGACCTTGGCGGCCGCCTTGGGCCAGTTGCGTGGCGGGCGTTTCTCCAAGGTGTTGGTTTCACCTTTGGGTTGTGGCTTGCTCAGCATCGGTCAATATCTGGCCGGGGCAACGGCGGCTCAAGATCCTGAGCAGTTATTGGCAGGCAGTTACGATCCCGGCTTGCGGCCACCTTTTATGTCGCAA
Source organism: Alcaligenes faecalis (assembly GCF_041521385.1). Lineage (NCBI taxonomy): Bacteria > Pseudomonadati > Pseudomonadota > Betaproteobacteria > Burkholderiales > Alcaligenaceae > Alcaligenes > Alcaligenes faecalis. The sequence continues at coordinate 3,766,138 of NZ_CP168006.1, forward strand.
GATGGTGTGGCCTTTGAATTGGAGACGCTCGACCCCCGACCTTGGCGTGCCTTTTGGGAAGCGGTGGGTGTACCGGCAGAACTGGCCGGTCAAGCCTGGAAAGCGTTTTTGCTGCGCTATGCCAAGGCGGTCTGCCCCATGCCGGAGGTTTGTTTAAGCCGTCTGCAAACTCTGAGCTTTGCCCGTTTGCAGGAACTGGCCTTGCAGACCGGCATGGCCATCTTGCCGGTGCGTACACCGGCTCAACGCCAGAGCGATCGTGATTACGCGGCCTTGGCCGGTTTGTGGCAGCACCAGACTCATGCCGCGCCCAGTTCATTGCGTGCCTTGCGGTCCGATGCTGATTTGCCCCTGCGCGGGTTACGGGTGGTGGAGTCTTGCCGCCGGATTCAAGGGCCTATTGCCGGTCATTTGCTGGCGCTGCTGGGGGCGGAGGTGATTCGTCTGGAACCGCCCGGTGGTGATCCCTTGCGGTCCATGCCCCCGTGCGTGGATGGCTGCTCGGTGCGCTTTGATGCGCTTAATCAATTCAAGACGGTGCAGGAAGTGGACATTAAGTCGGCTCAAGGCCGGCAGGCCATTTACGAGCTGGTGAGCCAGTCCGATGTGTTTTTGCATAACTGGGCACCGGGCAAGGCGGCCGAGCTGAAACTGGATGCCCAAGACCTGCACGCCGTGCGCCCGGATCTGGTCTACGCCTATGCGGGCGGTTGGGGCCAGGAGCAAGTGGACGCGCCGGGGACGGACTTCACGGTGCAAGCCTGGTCGGGTATTGCTCACACCATTTCTCAAACCTCGGACGCACGGGGTGGGTCTTTGTTTACGGTGCTGGATGTGTTGGGCGGGGTGATGGCCGCGCTGGGTATCAGTGCCGCCTTGCTGCGCCGGGGCCTGAGCGGGTCGGGCTTGCGGGTCGACAGCTCCTTGCTGGCCACGGCCGATCATCTGGCCCAGGCTGTTTCTCCCATCAGTAAAACCGGCGTGTCGGCGGTGTTCCAGACGGGCGAGGGCTTCATCGTCATCGACTGTCAGGACCCAACGCATCTGCACGCCCTGGCCGGGTGGTTGAATGTGTCGCCCGATGCCGTCTGGACGGTCTTGCCGGACCGTCTTCTGTCCCAGTCTGCCTTGAGCCTGGAAGCGCAACTGGATGTGCTGGGCATACCGGCCCGCCGTGTCCATAGCAATCTGGCGCAACTGCGTGCTGATCCACGCCTGGCGTCCCATTTCCATGACAAGGGCTATTCGTCTGTTCATTCTCCCTGGAGGTTTTTATGAATCACGCTGGCATCATCGATCTGGTCCCTGCGTCATTGCGCCAACGCTGGATAGAGGACGGTACCTACCCGAACAAGCCGGTCTTTACGCTGTTCGCGGAAAAAGCCCAGGTGCATCCGGACAAGCTGGCGGTGCTCTCGCCCGAAGGCAATATCAGCTATGGCGCCTTGATGGACGCGGCTCTGCGTCTGGCAGGCAGCTTGCGTCGGGCAGGGATTATGGCGGGCGACGTGGTGGCGTATCAGCTCAGCAACCATTGGGTGTGCTGCGCCATTGATCTGGCCGCCGCCGCGTTGGGGGCGATTGTGGCTCCTTTCCCACCCGGACGGGGCAAGCTGGATATACAGTCGCTGGTGCGTCGTTGCGATGCACGGGCGGTGATTGTGCCGCATGAGTATGCAGGCATTGATTTGTGCGACGTGATTGAGTCCTTGCGGCCTACACTGCTGTCCTTGCGTGTCCTGATTGTGCAAGGCCCATCGCGTCCGGGCTGGGTGAGCCTGGACTCTCTGTTTGAAGGCGAGCCGTTGGGTGTGTCCGAATTGCCCGAGGTGTCCCCCAATTCGCCGGTGCGTTTGCTGGTGTCCTCGGGCACCGAGTCCGAACCCAAGCTGGTGGCCTATTCGCATAATGCGCTGGTGGGTGGACGAGGGCGATTCCTGCAACGCATTTCCCCCAACGATGTGGAGTTCCGGGGCATGTATCTGGTGCCGCTGGGTTCTTCATTTGGCTCTACGGCCACCTTCGGCGTGCTGTGCTGGTTGGGCGGTTCTTTGGTGGTCTTGCCCAAGTTTGATGTGCCTAGTGCCATTGCCGCCATCAATGCCTTCAAGCCCAGTTTCATTCTGGGCGTGCCCACCATGTTCCAGCGTATTGCGGCAGCACCCGAGCTGGAGAAGGCCGATAAAGCCAGCTTGCGCGGCTTGATTGTGGGCGGTTCAGTCATTGACGAAGCTACGGTACGCCGTTGTGTGGAAGCGTTTGATTGCGGTTTCATCAGCCTGTACGGCTCGGCCGATGGGGTGAACTGCCACAACACGCTGGACGATCCCATCGACGTGGTCTTGAGCAGTGTGGGGACCCCCAATCCGCAGGTGTGCGAGATCCGTCTGATTGATGACGAGGGCGTCGAAGTGCCGCACGGCGAAGTAGGCGAAATCACCGCACGCGGCCCCTTGAGCCCCATGCAATATGTGAACGCCCCGGAACTGGATGCCCAGTATCGGGATGAGCAGGGTTGGGTGAAAACGGGCGATCTGGGTTACATCAATGCCCAGGGGCAATTGGTGCTGGCGGGTCGCAAGAAAGACATCATCATTCGTGGTGGTGCGAACATCAGCCCGGTGCAAATTGAAGGCCTGGTCATGGCTCACCCGGATGTGGTTACCGTGGCGTGCGTGCCGGTCCCCGATGCGGACTTGGGGCAGCGTATTTGCTTGTGCGTGACGGTGCGCGACGGCGTGCCGCGTTTCTCCCTGAAAGAGATCACCGACTTCTTGCGTGAGCAGGGTCTGGAAGTGAACAAGTTGCCCGAGTATCTGCGCTTTTACCGCAGCTTGCCGCTGACGCCTGCGGGCAAGATCGACAAGCGCGCCTTGGCTGCCGATGCGGCTGCATTGGGTTCCGGGATCAAGACCGACGCGGGGATAGCAGCATGAGCCACCTTGCTATTTCCAGCGCGGCCTTGAGCCGCAAGCTGCGGCAGTTTGTGGATACCGAGATCATTCCCAACGAGGGCATTCTGGCTCAGGGAGATAATCTGGCCCGCGAGCTGACTCTGGACCTGACACGTCGCGCTCAACAGGCGGGTTTGTTCGGCAGTTTCTACCCCATGCATCGGGGTGGTCGGATCGCCAGCTTGCTTGAATACTTGCCCGTCGCCGAACAGGAAGGGCGTTCCGAGTACGGCCCTGGCATTTTCGGGGCGGACGCCACGTTGGACGCGTATATGTTGAGCCATCATGGCTCGGCCAGCGTCAAACAGCGCTTTCTGACGCCCTTGCTCAAGGGGGATGCAGTGTCCAGCTACGCCATGTCCGAGCCGGACAGCATTGGTTCGATTCCGGCCACCATGCAATGTCAGGCTCGCCTGATAGACGGGCAATGGCATGTGAATGGCCGCAAGTGGTTTATTTGCCGGGCGCAACAGGCCAGCTTCGCGACCGTGGTGGCGCGCAGCGCGGATGGCCCCGTGCATGAGTCCTTGTCCATGGTGATCGTGCCCACGGATGCGGCGGGCTTTAAAGTCGTGCGTCCCTTGCCTTTGCTGGGGCGTTATCAAGGGCAGAACGAGCTGCTGTTCAACAATGTGACCGTGCCGCAGGACTATGTTCTGGGCAGCGCCGGGCAGGGCATTGCTTTGATGCAAAAGCGCCTGGCCCTGGGCCGTATTCTGCGATCCGTGCAATGGCTGGGCTTGGCGCAACGCAGCTTTGACATCATGTGCGAGCGCATTCACTCGGAGCGTGGAGAGCTGGCGCGTCTGGCGGACAAACAACTGGTTCGGGCGCGGGTTTATCAGGTGTACCGTGCCATTGCCTCGGCTCGTTGCTTGCTGCGTGAAGCGGCTGTCAAGTTCGACGCGGGCTTACCCAATGCGGTGGAGGTGAATGTGGCCAAGCTGGCGGCGTCGGATGCGGTCAGCGAGGCGGCAGACTCCGCCATCCAGATCATGGGGGCCGAAGGCTTGGCCGATTGGAGCCCCTTGTCCGGTATCTACCGGGCAGCGCGTACCACGCATATTCTGGATGGGGCGGATGATGCTTTGATCAGCACGGTTGGCAAGCACTTGCTGCAAGCCCACTACGCCATTCAGGAGACGGCAGACATGAGCAAGGCAGTGGCATGATGCTATCGACACGGGTAAGTCGTTCACCTTGGATGCTGGGCAGTTTGATGACGCTGGCGATGGGTATGCCGATGATGGTGTTTTACGCCATCGGTGTGCTGGGCCCGCAAATCATTCAGGACTTGGGCATCTCGCGCGAGCAACTGGGGTGGTTGACTACCAGCACCTTTGGTCTGGCTGCCTTGCTCTCGCCGTGGGCGGGGGCTTTGGTGCAGCGCATGGGCAATCGGCAAGGTTTGTTTTTGTTGTTCCTGCTGGTAGCCATGTCCTTTAGTCTGATTGCGGTCTTGCCGGGTTTCTGGGGTGTGCTGACGGCCTTGCTCTTGTGCGGCTTGGCGCAATCCTTGGCGAACCCGGTGACCAATCAGACTATTGCCCAGTTGGTACCGGCAGAGCGCAAGGCGGGGCTAGTCGGTATCAAGCAGTCCGGCGTGCAGGCTTCGGCCTTGCTGGCCGGTCTGGTCCTACCGACCCTGGCCTACAAGCTGGGGTGGCGGGTGGCGTTTGTGGTGTGGGTGCCGGCCATGCTGTGCCTGTCCTATTTAGCCTTGCAGCTTTTGCCCGTCAGAGCCCATGCCGCTGCCAGTAGCATGTCCTGGCGCTTGCCCTGGCCCAGCCCACAATTGTGGCTATTGATGGCCATTCAGTTGTGCGCAGGTCTGGTACTGTCGTCCTTCATTACTTTTCTGGGCGTTTTTGCACAGCAGTTGGGCGTGTCGCCGTACTGGATAGGGATGCTGGTCAGCGGCTTTGGGGTGATGGGGATTGTGTCCCGAGTACTGCTGACGCCCATCGCCGCCCGCTTTGGTGATGAAACCTTGCTACTGGGCATCCTGTTTGTCATCCCGATTGTGGCCTTGTTGCTGATGATGATGGCCGCGCCGGACAGGCTCTGGCCTTTGGGAGCCGGGGTTCTGGCCATTGGTTTGACTCTGGTGGCCACCAATGCCATTGCCATGAGCATGTTGCTGCGAGATGCCCGTTTTGGGGCGCCGGCTCGTAGCGCCGGACTTTTATCCGTCGGGTTCTTTGGTGGCTTTGCCTTTGGCCCGCCCCTGTTTGGTGTGCTGCTGCGCTCGCCCGAAGGCTTTGCCGCTGCCTGGCCTTTCCTGATGGGTATTCTGGTGTGCGCCAGCTTGTTGTGCCTGATTTTGTACCAGGTTCGTCGTATGGCGAAAGGGGAATGATGGAATGTCTGTAGAGGTATTGGGATCAGCCAGCATAGCGTCCATCTTTGCGAATATGGATCAGGTTGCCGAGCAATGTGGAGAGCAGTTTCCCCTGTTCAGACAGTCCTCGTCCGAGCAATGGACCTTGTCGCGACGTGGCTCCTGGTTGGGGGGATTTTGGGCGGGCTTGTGGTGGCGACGTGCCCTGATCAGCGGTCAGGCGCAGGATAAGGAACAGGCATTGCACTGGAGCCAGAAGCTGCAAGTCTGGTTGGAAGAGCCCAGCATCAATCGCAGTTTTGTGTTTTGGTATGGTTCTGGTTTGGGCAGTATCTGGCATGGGGATAGGCAGGCGGAAGCGAATGTCGATCAGGCTGCCCAAGCCTTGCTGAACAGTTTTGATGCCTCCAGCGGCTTCTGGCCTTTGGGGACTGGGATGGGGGGCGGGGAGGCAGGTAATCACATATTGAATGTGGACGCGTTGGCGCCGACGCTCTTGGTGCTGAACGCACAGGGCGGGCCGGTGGCGCGTCAGTTTGGACAATGGCATGTGGATGCGTGCCTGCGCTATTTACAAAAGCGCAGCGGGGCCTGGCGCGATACGGTTTTGTTGCGTGGGCATGATGTGCTGGCCGAACAGGGCGCTGAAACCTGGCAACGAGGGCAGGCCTGGGCCATGTTGGGCATGGTAAGCGCAACGCGTTTGTACGACAGAGCGTCCTATGCTCATGCTGCTTTGAAAGCTTGTCGTTATTGGCACGAACGTTGGGGGAAGTGTGCACATGGTTTTTTGAGACAGGAATCTCCACTTAGTCCGGTAGACCGTTCGGCTTGGGCGATTGCTTCTTTGGCCATGGTCGAACTATGGCAGATTTTGCCGGAGCAACAATGGCTGCAGGAGCAATCGCGTCTGTATCTGGATGCCTTGTTGACGCCTGAGTTAAGTGAAACAGGGCGTTTTGTGGGGCATCTGTATAAAGTCGCGCCGGGGCAGACTGAACTGGTGGAGTCGGCATGCGCCAGCTTCTTCTTGCTGGAGGCCTTGCTGGCGCACTCGGCTTGATAAGGGGCCATAGACTGCGCTATCGATGGGGTACGTTGCCTTACGTAAGACCGGGCCCAGAAAAGCAGGATGCCCGGCGCGATGGTCACACGCAATACCCGTATCTTGTATCGAAGAAACAAGCAGGCCAAAACACAGAGTTTGTTTTGGCCTGCTTGGCATTGGGCGACGCAGCCGATCAGGAAATCTGTAAAGACCCTGTTGCACCCATCAGCAGGTCGATGACATCCGGCGCGGTAATGATCTCAAAGCGTGGGTCCATCTGCTCGGCGCTTAGACCGTTATGCAGCATGCAGGACTTGCACACGGCTACGCGTCCGCCTTGCTCCAGATACTTCTTCACCAGATCTGCTGCAGGCTCAAAAGGTGCGCCAATATTGATCGGGTCAGCGGCACCGGGTATACCTAGTGCGACTCCTTCAGCCATTAGAATCAGGCAGGCGCTATGTCCTTTCTGAACCGCATTGACAGCCATGGTCAGGGCCACAGTGACTTTGTCGGGATTGCCCTGTGCATGAAAGAGCGTGGATACGAAAGCAGCGGGTTTAGGCATTACAGTTCTCCTTGTTTCTGGTTCAAGACTTGAACTCATTAAAAGCGGCAACGGCATTGGCGGCGTACATGACGGATGGGCCACCACCCATATAAATGGCAACGCCCAAGGCTTCGTGGACTTCCTCCTGGCTGGCGTTCATGTGCGCCAGTGCCTTGCTGTGAAAGCCAATGCAGCCTTCGCAGCGCGTGGCCACGCCAATTGCCAAGGCGATCAGTTCCTTGGTCTTGGCATCAATAGCACCGCCACTCATGGCTGCCTTGCCTATTTCTCCAAAGCCCTTCATGACCTCGGGCTGGGTCTGGCGCAACTGTGCCAGATTGCTGGAAATACCGTGGGTTAATTGCTTGTAGCTGGTTTCACTCATGCGTAACGTCCTTTGTACTTAACAAAAGCAAAGAAAGGCAGAAATTATTGACTGCGTTAATTCAGTATATGCTAAATTAAGAATTATCTAAATTAATGCGTAAAAAAGTTGGATAAACCATGATTCAACGCAAATCCGACATCGAGCTTTTGCAAGAAAGTGCTGATCAGGCGGCCGCCTTGTTGCAGGCTGTAGGCAATCCCAAGCGTCTGGTCATTTTGTGTCTGTTGATACAGCAAGGCGAGATGAGTGTGGGAGCCCTGAACGAGATGGTGACGCTTAGCCCGTCAGCCCTGTCGCAGCATTTGGCACGGATGCGCCAGGAAGGTTTGGTCAGCTACCGGCGCGAGGCGCAAACCCTGTACTACCGTATTGAAGACCCGAATGTCGCCAAGTTGATTGGCACCTTGAAGGATATATTTTGTCCCTGAAGCGGCGGGTGATAGAGGGGCAGGGCAGCAGCGTTATCCTGCGTGTAGGTACCCTCACCCGCCCCGTTTTTTCTTACTTTTTTGTTGAGAGGATGAGCCATGAAAAGCAACGTCGGTAGTGTAGATCGTATTATCCGTATCCTTGTCGGTGTGGTGCTGATTGTGCTGGCAGTCACGAACGTTATTGGCTGGTGGGGCTGGCTGGGCCTGATCCCCCTGATCACGGGCCTGGTTGGTTTTTGTCCGCTGTACCCCATACTGGGCTTGAGCACCTGCCCGCTGAAAAAGCGTCAGTAAATCAGTCCCCATAGCCCAATAGCGGGCCATTCCCGCCTGCTCCTTGAGAAGGTTCATTCGGCTCAAGGAGCCTTTTTATTGCCTGAAAATCGGCTTTGCCCAGCGGATGCGTGGCGGCCAAAGCAAGGCGCTTGGCTGGCCTTTTCGCCAATGTATGATACAAATCTGTTCAATGTGGACATTGTTTAGGTGTATTTATGTCTGGCAACAACGCTGACACGGGCAAGAGCAAAAAGATTCTGATCATTGCTGGCCCGAACGGGGCAGGCAAGACGACGTTTGCGCGTTCTTTCCTCCCGGCCGAGGCGGAAGTGCTGCGCTTTATCAATGCAGATCTGATCGCAGCGGGCCTGTCTCCGTTTGCGCCAGAAAGCGCGGCCATCAAGGCCGGTCGTTTGATGCTGGATGAGCTGAAAGAGGCGGTTCGCCTGGGCGAGAGCTTCGCGCTGGAAACGACCTTGTCTGGCCAGGGCTATGTGCGTCATATTGAAAAATGGCAGGCGCAGGGCTATCGAGTCAGCTTGTATTTTTTAAGTCTACCCGATGCGGATATGGCGATCGCGCGGGTGGCAGAACGGGTACGTCAGGGTGGTCATAACATCCCCGAACCCGTCATTCGTCGCCGCTTTGCGGCTGGCATGAAGAACTTCCTGCATCATTATCGGGATACCGTGGATGATTGGGTTTTGTACGATAACGCAGGTAGTGTGCCAGTCCTGTTGGAGTGGGGAGAGAAAGATGAATAAAGAAGATATTTCCAAAGCAAAGAACCCGGACTTGCGGGCCTCCCTGGCCGCTCTGGAGCGTGCCGCGCAGTCGGCACGTTTTGTGGCCATGCAAACCAATACCTCGGTGGTGTTGGTAGAGAACGGCAAGATGATCAAGCTCTCGGCAGAGCAACTGCGGCAGGAAGTCTGCAAGAGTTGATGACGCTGGCTTGCTATCGCTGTTCTGGTCTGCTCATACGGTACTTTTATTTCTGCTGAGCGACCGATTTCTTGACGTGCTCAAGGGGGCGATGGGTCTTGTAGAGCGACCTGGGGTGGTCGCATGAATATCCATATAGCGCATTGAATTAGCCTGGAAGCAGGCTGGTGGACTGAGTTGCTACTGCAGTCTGCCAGGCACTCTTGCCATACAGATCGGCCTCAGACCATGCCGGCATCCTGCCCTGTATCCGGGTACTGGCTCAAGGTTGCCAAAAACTCCGAAGGCGGATAGGCAAAGGTCTTTTTAAAGGCCACTGAATATGCGCTCAGGCTTTCATAACCGCTTTCCAGCGCCGCCTGCGTGATGGACTTACCTTGCAGCAGAAACTGGATCGATGCCATCAGCCGCATCTGCTGCCGCCATTTCCCCAGATTCATCCCCGTGCTTTTCAGAAAACGCCGATGCAGGGTTTTCGGCGTCAAGGCGTAGTGTTGCGCCACCTCATCCATTGTTTTTTGCTGGGCGGGCGAGCGCACCAGATCTTCGCAAATCCGCCGCATCAACTCATCTTCCGGCCAGGGCAAATGAAAAGGCAGGGGATGCAGCACGCGCAGCTCTTCAATCAATAGCTGGCCCAGCAGTGCGTCTCGTAAAGGGGGGGGTTCTTGCGGAATCACCTGTACCAGCGCGGCAATCAGTTCACGTACCAGTGGCGTGACATGGATCACGCAATCATGGTCCGGCAATTGCGCGGCCAGAATTTCATCAAGAAACAGACCATGCACATTCACTGCGGTGGTGGCATTGAGCTGATGCGGCACACCGGGCCGCAACCAGACAGCCGTAGTAGGGGGCACCAGCCACTGACCGGTATCGGCCTGCACCAGCAGTACGCCTTGAGTGGCATACAAAAGATGCCCACGGTGGTGGCTATGGCGGGGCACTTCATGCCCGGCGGGGTAATGTTCGATCAGCCCGCTGACCAGCAAGGGCGAGGTATCGGAGTGCGACAAGTCCAGCGCCCGCCCACCGCGCTCAGGGGATGCGTAGCCCATGTTCAGGAATGTCCAAAAAGATAAAACAAATGACTATTTTTTGATAGAAGGCCAAGCGCCTTGCAGTCTAAAGTGCTTTTATCGTCTTCATCAAGCATTTTGGGAGTCAACCAGCTGTGACTCATTTGCACTTGCTATCGCTAGGCTTACTAGCCCTGACATCCGGTCGGGGTCCGTACGCCTGTGTGTGCGAATGGTCCTATCCTGGTTTCCCCAGACCCCGACTGTAGCTAGCTCCATGGAGTAGGGAAGCCAGGTATGTCATTCCCTATATTCGAGGTTCCCATGCTGACTGATCCTTCCCACAAATACCGTCCCTTTCCTGTCGTCAATTTGCCCGATCGCCAGTGGCCGCAGCGCACCCTGAGCCAAGCGCCCGTGTGGCTGTCTACCGATTTGCGTGATGGCAACCAGGCCCTGTTCGAGCCCATGAATCGCGACCGCAAATTGCGCCTGTTTCAGGAGCTGGTTCGCATTGGTTTCAAGGAAATCGAGGTGGGTTTTCCGTCTGCCTCACAAACAGACTTTGATATTGTCCGCCAACTGATTGACGAGGGCATGATCCCGAATGACGTCACGCCTATGGTGATCACCCAACTGCGAGAGGATCTGATTGAAACCACGGTACGCAGCGTGGCGGGGGCGCGTCGTGTGATTGTGCATCTCTACAATGCCATCGCACCTGCGTTTCGTGAAATTGTCTTTGGTATGGAAGTGCCGCAAATCATTGACATGGTGCGGCACCATGTGGAGCTGTTCAAGCGCCTGACCGCCCAGCACCCGGAAACGGAGTGGGTGTTGCAGTACTCGCCTGAAACCTTTTGCATGGCGGAACTGGATGTGTCGCTGGCTGTCTGCAATGCCGCTATCGATGCCTGGGATGCTGGTCCAGCTCGACCCATGATCATCAATCTGCCCACCACAGTAGAAGTGACGACCGCGAACGTCTTTGCCGATCAGATTGAATGGATGGATCGCCATCTGGATAAACGTGAACACATCGTCCTGTCGGTACACCCGCATAACGACCGTGGCACAGGCGTTGCTTGCGCCGAACAAGCCATGCTGGCTGGTGCGCAGCGTGTCGAGGGCTGCCTGTTCGGCAATGGCGAGCGCAGCGGCAATCTGGATGTGGTGACCTTGGCTCTGAACCTGTATACCCAGGGTATTTCTCCAAACCTGGATTTCTCCGATATTTCGGCGGTGGCTCGTATTGCGGAAGAGGCGACTTCCTTGCCTATCCACCCGCGTCATCCCTATGTGGGCGATCTGGTCTTTACCGCTTTTTCCGGTTCCCATCAGGACGCGATTGCCAAGGGCTTCACGGTGCAGAAAGAAGATGCTCCATGGCGTGTGCCTTATCTGCCGGTTGACCCCAAGGATTTGGGCCGTACTTACGACAGCATCGTGCGTGTCAACAGCCAGTCCGGCAAAGGCGGCATCGCTTTTCTGCTGCAACGCGACTACGGCATTGTGATGCCGCGCCGCATGCAAGTGGAGTTCAGCGCCCTTGTCCAGCAGATAGCCGATTCCAGCGAAACGGAATTGAACAGTCAGCAGATCTGGGCGTTGTTCGAGAATACCTATCTGAACGCCAACGAACGCCAAGGCAGTGCGATGTATCGCGCACATCGTCTGTTCGATGTGGAACAAGGGCAGCAGGGCATAGAGCTGCAATGCGTGAATGCCAATGGCCAGACTGAAATCTATACCGGAACAGGCAATGGCCCGATTGCGGCGACGGTGGCAGCCTTGAATCTGCCTTTGCGTATCGACAGCTACGAGGAACGTAGCCTGGGTTCTGGTGCAGACGCCTGCGCAATGGCGATTGTGGAAGCGGTCATGCCGGGTGTGCCTGGATCGAAATTTGGCGTGGGCAAGCACGCGAATATCATTACGGCCAGTGTGATGGCGGTCATGAACGCGGCGGCTCGCTTTGAGGAGGTGGAGGCATAAGCAGCCATCAAGCTGCGGTGGGCCGCGCTAGCTTCTGTGTGAATACAACGGCGCGGGCCACCTTTGACGGGTATGTGGCTCTGAGTCAGGGGGCGACTCTGCTTGAAGAATGCTTCACATAGCGAGCGGATAAAACTGCATTCACGTCCCTGGCTTACGAAAAATGGATACTCTTTATATTCAAGTAAATGCGATCAAGCAGGCAGTTCGTCTTTTTGATTAACATTCTTGTCTGTGGGCAGGTCTAGATTTACCACCTGGCTTAACCAGCGTGCCACCACCTTCAGTTCATCCTCCGTGAAGCCGTCGGATAGTTGCCGGTTCAAGTCCTGCAAGGTGGATTTGGCCTTGATGCTGGCTTCTTCCCCAGCCGGAGTCAGCGTCAAACAAATCTTGCGCGTATCTGCATCATCCGTCAGGCGTTGAATCAGGCCTGCTGCCTGCATGCGTTTGGATAGCCCGGTAATCGCAGCCGGAGCCACTTGCAAGGCGCTGGCCGCTTCTCCCACCGTGACCGAGCCTTGAGAGCGAATCAAGAACAACATGCCAACCTGAGCCGCGCTGATATCTGTCCAGGCCGAAGGTTGCTTTTGAATCCAGCGCTGCAAAGCCTTGTGGGCGTGGTTCAACAAAAAGACAAATCGTGGCTGTGATTTCTGGATCATTTTGGCGACGGCTGAAGGGGTATGGGTTAGGCGTTACGGGTTTGAGGTGGGCCGGATTCGCTTTGTGCAATCAGCCAGTCAACCACTATAGGCCAAAGTGCCTCGGCATTGCGTTTACGAAAGAAGCCCATGTGACCAATATGAGCCAAACCCAGCTTTTTATGCTCCAGTTGCAGCCTTTGTATAGATGCCTTGCTTAGTGGTTCCAGCAGCCGGGAAATGGCTTGCGGATTGGCCCAGGGATCATCATCAAAACCCAGAACCAGCAAAGGAATATCGACCTGGCTAGCGCGTTTTTTGGCGTCCACCTGCGGATCGTCATAAAAGTAATGGGGCTTTTGTGTCCAGCGGCTCCATTGCTGCATGACACCCCGTGGAAGGTCCTCGCCAAAGCCCAAACGCCGAGTCGGCATATAGCCGTAAAGGCCGCACAGTACAGGAGTGAGCACCCGCATGATCAAGCCCACCCGAAAGCGTTCCATAGGCTTTTCGATCAAAGCGGTGATCCCCGCATGAGACGCAATCATGACGGCTGCTTTCACGGAACGTGTCGCGGGAGAGATAGCAATCGCATGCCCACCAACGCTATGGCCAACAGCCAACATGGGTAGACCGTTAAAACGATGGGTGACCCAGTCTGTGACGTACACCGCATCCTCCAGCATCCAGTCGGACATGGAGACATCGCATTGCCGTATGTCCTTCTGACGAGATCGGCCTATGCCCCGGTAGTCGTAGCTCAGAACAATGAAACCCAGGCTGTTCAGATGCTCAGCAAAAGGACGATAGAAATCCTGTGGAACGGCTGTGGCAGGGTGGATGATGACGCTCGCTTTGGCATCAGCAGCTGGCCATAGGGTTGCACTGATCGGGTCTTTGCCAGCCTGCTGAATCGTCACCTGTTGCATGCTTGTCTCTAATTTTAGTTAACGTGTTAACGATATTAGAGTGGCTTCAGAAGTGAGTCAATCCTGTTTCAACAGGGAAGGGGGGCCGTGGTCGCAGCCGCGCCTTACATCTCTTCCGCCAAGCCCTTGATCGCCTCGATATACCAAGCCTGATCATTCATCCTGTGCGTCAAAATAATCGGTGAAGTCGCCTGCGGTTCTGCTATCAAGCGATAGTGCAGATCGTTGCGCAGACGAGCCGAGGTTGGGATCAGGCACAATCCAGAATCGGCCGCCACCAGGCCCAAGGCCGCTTGAAGTTCTCCTGCTTCATAGACCTCAGCCGGGCGTACACCCTGATCGTGCAGCAGATGCAGAACGTGGTCTGCAAAGCTGGGTCGGGGCTCTTTGGGATACACAATCAGCTTTTGGCCTTGCACTTTTTTCAGGCTCAAAGGCGTGTCCGAATCGGCCAGATCCGAGCTGGGGGGAATGGCCAGGGCCAGTTGTTCTTCTCGCAACACCGTTCTTTGTACGGACGCATCATTCAGTCGTATCCGCCCAAAGCCCACATCAATCCGCCCCGATTTCAAGGCCTCCAACTGCTGCATGGAGGTCAGCTCCACCGTCTGCATATCCACTTCCGGATACTGATGGCGCAGCTTGCGCATCAAGGCGGGCAGGCCACCATACAGGGTCGATGCCACAAAACCTATCGACAGGGTTTGTCGTTGATGCAGCCCGATCTGCCGTGTTGTATGCACCAGTTGATCCACCCGGCTCAATATCTGCAAGGCCTGCTCATAAAACACCCGTCCGGCTTCGGTCAGCCGCAAGGGGCGGTTATTGCGCAGCAGCAGTGTGACGCCCAGCTCTTCTTCCAGCAATTGGATTTGTCGGCTAAGCGGGGGCTGGGCCATATGCAGGCGTTCGGACGCCCGTGTGAAGTTGCGGGTTTCGGCAACGGCCACAAAATATTTGAGCTGACGTAGATCCATAAGGGAAAACCATACCTAGGCTGAATCGATGGGGTTTAGTTTCTTGATTTTTAATATTTATATCAGAAACTATACCTATAAGGTATTGAACTAGACCTATTTAGTCTTGGATATGGCTGGCTTGCTTCGTGTTCAATCAAGGCATGGAACACACGCGATCTTCTCAACTCTTAGCAGCTCCAGCCCTGATCGAAAGGGTGGAGACTTTGCTGCTGGATCTGCCTACGATCCGTCCTCATCAATTGGCGATGACGACCATGCAAGGCCAGACTTTGATGCTGGTGCGCTTGTACTGTTCGGACGGTACGGTGGGCGTCGGCGAGGGCACGACCATTGGCGGTCTGGCCTATGGCGCCGAGTCGCCCGAAGGCATGAAGCTGGCCATCGACACCTACTTCACCCCCTTGCTGCTGGGTGCCAATGCCAATGCGGTGCCGGCCATTATGGCCCGCTTGAATACGGCGATTCAGGAAAACCGATTTGCCAAAAGTGCAGTGGAAACGGCCCTGTTTGATGCCTTGGGCAAGCGCACGGGTCTGCCGGTTTCGCACTTGCTGGGTGGCCGTATGCGCGACAGCCTGCCTGTTGCCTGGACACTGGCCTCGGGTGACACCGCCAAGGATATTGATGAAGCCGAGCGCATGTTGGCGCAGGCTCGTCACCGTATTTTCAAACTCAAGATTGGTCGCCGCCCGGTAAAGGACGATGTGGCGCACGTAGCGGCTATCAAGAAAGCGATGGGTGATCGCGCCGATGTTCGCGTGGATGTGAACATGGCCTGGAGTCCCTTGCAGGCTCAGTATGGTATGGCTGGCCTGGTCGATGCCGGGTGCTCGCTGGTGGAGCAGCCAGTGCGTCGTGCTGATGCTCTGGCCGATCTGAAAGGTCGCTTCCCGATTGCCTTGATGGCGGATGAATCCCTGACTGGCCCGGCCTCTGCCTTTGCGCTGGCCCGTGACTGTGCTGCCGACGTGTTCGCTATCAAGATTGAACAGTCCGGTGGTTTGCGTGCAGGCTTGCAAGTCGCCGCGATTGCCGAAGCCGCGGGTATTGAATTGTATGGTGGCACCATGCTGGAAGGCGCGATCGGTACGATTGCCGCTGCCCATGTGTTTGCCACCGTGAACCAGTTGCAGTGGGGCACGGAGTTGTTCGGACCTTTGCTCTTGACCGAGGAAATCCTGGCAGAGCCCCTGAATTACAGCAATTTTGAATTACAGATACCTCAAGGGCCGGGTTTGGGTATCGTACTGGACGAGGATCGTGTTCAGTATTTCCGCCGTGACAAGACGCAGGTCAGTGTCGGCTCGGCTGCCTAGGCGCAATAAGAAGCCCGTCGTCGCGGCTTTGCTTGGAACACTTTTTTCAGGATATTAGGAGACACAGAATGAGCGTTAAAATTTTTGACACCCCCGATGTACAGGACTTCCTGCGTTTGGCCTCTGGCCTGGATCAGCCCGGTGGCAATCCACGCGTCAAGCAGATCATGTACCGCATCATCAGCGATCTGTTCAAGACCATTGAAGATCTGGACATCACCAACGACGAGTACTGGGCAGCCGTGGCTTACCTGAACCGTCTGGGTACAGCCAGCGAAGCTGGTTTGCTTTCTCCCGGCCTGGGTTTTGACCGTTTCCTGGACATGCGCATGGACGCCATGGACAAGGAACTGGGTCTGGATAACGGTACTCCACGTACCATTGAAGGTCCGTTGTACGTGTCGGGCGCTCCTGTGGCACAAGGTTTTGTTCGCCTGGATGACGGTTCCGATACCGCTGGCGAAACCCTGATCATGCACGGTGTTGTGGCTGGTGCGGACGGCAAGCCTATCGCGGGTGCCCAGGTTGAAGTCTGGCACGCCAATACCAAAGGCTTTTACTCGCACTTTGACCCCACCGGCGAGCAACAACCCTTCAATATGCGCCGCACCATCATTACCGATGAAAACGGTCGCTACAAGTTTCAGAGCATTGTGCCCAAGGGCTACGGCTGTCCTCCAGATGGTCCTACCCAAGGCCTGCTGAATGAGCTGGGCCGTCACGGTAACCGTCCTGCGCACATTCATTTCTTTGTGACGGCTCCTGGCCACCGCAAGCTGACCACGCAGATCAATATCGACGGTGATCCGCTGGTGTACGACGACTTCGCCTACGCGACTCGCGATGGTCTGGTGCCACCGCTGACCGAGCACACCGATCCTGCCCGCATCGCTGCTGAAAACCTGGATGGTCCCTTTGCAGAGATCGTGTTTGATATTGCCTTGACCCCGCTGGTCGACGGCAAGGATAACCAGATCGTGAATCGTCCACGTCTGGCTGCTTAAGTCTTGCTTCAGTCCAGCGTCTGTGTTTGCTTTGTCAAACCAGGCCCTGGGCTGACTTGTTTTTGCTGTGCCTGACGTAAGGGCTGAGCCCATCCGTAGCGTCAGTGCTTTATACGGAGAACGGAGTGATCGATAAACAGGTAAGCAGTGTTGCACAGGCTTTGCATGATGTGCAGGACGGCGCCACGATTCTGGTCGGTGGTTTTGGGACGGCTGGCATACCCACGGAGTTGATCGACGGTCTGATCGAGCAAGGCGCTCGCGACCTGACTATCGTCAACAACAACGCGGGTAATGGCGATGTGGGGCTGGCGGCTTTGCTGAAAACAGGCCGGGTACGCAAGATTATTTGCAGCTTCCCCCGTCAGGCTGATTCCTGGGTATTTGATGACTTGTATCGCAGCGGCAAGATCGAGCTGGAGTTGGTGCCGCAAGGCAATCTGGCCGAACGATTGCGCGCCGCCGGTGCGGGTATCGGTGGCTTTTTCTGCCCCACAGGCTATGGCACAGAACTGGCCAAGGGCAAGGAAACACGCTTGATCAATGGTCGCTGGCATGTCTATGAAGAGCCCATTCATGGCGATGTCGCCCTGATCAAGGCCGAGCGGGGGGACCGTTGGGGGAATTTGACCTACCGCATGGCGGCGCGCAACTTTGGTCCGGTCATGGCGACGGCGGCCCGCACCACCATTGCCAGTGTGTTTGAACTGGCGGAACTGGGTCAACTGGACCCTGAAACCATTGTGACGCCTGGCATTCATGTACGCCGCGTCGTGGTGGTGCCACGCAGTCGCACAGAAGCAGGTGGGTTCAAGGCATGAACGGACAGAGCATGAAGGGGGACAGCATGACGCTCAATTATCAGCGCCGCAGTAAAGATGAATTGGCGCAGCGCGTCGCCCAGGACATCCATGACGGCGCCTACGTAAATCTGGGTATTGGCATGCCAACCCTGGTGGCCAACCACTTGCCCGCTGGTGTGGAAGTGGTACTGCACAGCGAGAACGGTATCCTGGGCATGGGCCCGGCACCGGCCGCCGGGCAGGAAGATTATGACTTGATCAATGCGGGCAAACAGGCGGTGACGCTGCTGCCCGGTGGTGCGTTTTTCCATCATGCCGACAGCTTTGGCATGATGCGTGGCGGCCATCTGGATATCTGTGTGCTGGGCGCTTTTCAGGTCTCGGCAACCGGGGATCTGGCCAATTGGAGCACGGGCGAGCCCGGCGCGATTCCCGCCGTAGGCGGTGCCATGGATCTGGCCATTGGTGCCAAGCAAACCTGGGTCATGATGGATGTGCTGACCAAGCAAGGCGTCAGCAAACTGGTTGAACAATGCAGCTACCCCTTGACTGGCCTGGCTTGCGTCAAGCGTGTGTATACCGATTTGGCCACCTTGGCTTGCACACCAGACGGTTTGCAACTGATTGATCTGGTGCCCGGTTTGACCCATGAAGCACTGGAAGCAATGATTGGTTTGCCCATTGCAGCGGCCAAGCAGGGAGAGGGCCAATGACGGTCAGCCCCAGCGCCTTGAATACCGAACGGGGCATGTTCCGTGTCAGCGTGGAGGGTGATCCGCTGGCCCCGGCCCTGATTCTGAGCAACTCCCTGGGCACCACACAAGAGATGTGGGACCCGCAGGTGGCAGGTTTCGCGCAGTCCTACCGTCTGATTCGTTATGACACCCGTGGTCATGGCGGCAGTCCGGTCACGCCTGGCCCATACCACTTCAAGGATTTGGGGCGTGATGTGCTGGCGATTCTGGATGCGCTGGATATTGAATGCGCTGCGTTTTGTGGCCTGTCCATGGGTGGTCATACCGGCTTGTGGTTGGGGGTGAATGCCCCGGAGCGTTTGAATGCGCTGATCGTGTGCAATAGCGCGGCCAAGATTGGCACCGCCCAAGCCTGGCAGGAACGGGCCGACGCGTTGCGTCAAGGCGGTGCTGCTCAGATGCGTACCTTGGCGGACTCGGCGCCTTCGCGCTGGTTTGGTGAAGCCTTTATCCAGCAGTCGCCCGAACGGGTAAAGGCCATGCAGGACAGTCTGGCCAAGCTGGACCCACTGGGTTACGCCGCCTGCTGCGATGCTTTGGCCGAGTCGGATCTGCGTGATCAGATCAGCCGTATTGCGGCACCGACCCTGTTGGTCGCTGGCCAGTGGGACCCGGTTACGACCGTTGCCGATGCCCAGGCTATGCAAGCCAGTATTCCTGGCTCCAAAGTGGCGGTCGTGCCGGCCTCGCATCTGTCCAATCTGGAAGCGCCCGAAGCCTTCGAGCGCGCCGTACTGAATTTTCTAGCCCAGGCCTAAGTGCCCGAGCGTTTGTTTTTAGAAAGGAACACCATGCTTTATCTGGTTCACATGATTGTTGATATCCCTGACTCTTTGCCAGCCGAAGAGGCCGCCCGTATCAAGGCTGAAGAAAAAGCTTACTCGCAGGATCTGCAACGCTCGGGTAAGTGGCCGCATATTTGGCGCGTGGTGGGTCAGTACGCCAACTACAGCGTGTTCGATGTCGAGAGCAATGAAGAGCTGCACAACTTGCTCAGCGCCTTGCCTTTGTTCCCTTACATGCAGATTTCCGTGACTCCCTTGGCGACACACCCTTCGGCTATTTAAGTTAGGCAGTAGTAAAAAACTCAGGCTGTGATCCCAGCGCAGTCTGAGCACCGAGTAAAGTTGAGAATTCAAACAACAAGACTGGGGAGACAAAACGATGGGATTGAAAAGTGGATCGGCGTCGGTCTGGGTAGCCGGATTTTTGTCGGTGTTGATTGCCTATGCCGGGCCGTTGCTGATCTTTATTCAGGCTGCACAAGTAGGCCGAATTGCTGATGCGGAGCTGATCTCCTGGATCTGGGCGATTTCCATAGGCGCGGGTTTGAGCGGTTTGCTCCTGAGTGCGTATTTGAAGCTGCCCATCATTACAGCCTGGTCCGCGCCAGGTACAGCCTTGCTGCTGACCTTGTTTCCAGGCATCACCATGCCTGAAGTGGTGGGCGCGTATCTGAGCGCCGCCTTGATTATCGTCGTCATTGGTCTGACAGGCGGTTTTGAAAAGATTCTTTCCTTCATCCCCAAAGGCATTGCCGGGGGCATGATGGCCGGTATTTTGCTCCAGTTCGGCATGGCGGCGTTCAAGTCCAGCAGCGACATGCCAGCCATCGTGCTGGTGATGTTGGCGGTGTACTTGCTGGGTAAGCGTTTCTTGCCGCGTTACGCGATTGTGCTGGTGGCCTTGTCCGGATTTGTGATGGCCATGGCCAGCGGGCAAGTGCATCTGGAAGCGTTCAAGCTGGAGCTGGCCCGTCCGGTGTGGGTCAGTCCGGAATTCAATATCACTACTTTATTGAGCCTGACCTTGCCCTTGGTGCTGGTCAGTTTGACGGGGCAGTATCTGCCCGGCATGGCGGTCTTGCAGTTGGCGGGTTATCCCACGCCATCGCGTCCCGTGCTGGCAGGCACTGGTTTGGCCTCGATGTTGGTGGCCTGTTTTGGGGGCATCACCATTGTGCTGTCGTCTATTACCGCTGCCTTGTGTACAGGCAAGGATGCTCATCCTGATCCGGACAAGCGTTATGTGGCCGGTATGGCCAATGGCGTGTTTTATCTTTTGGGCGGCACTTTTGCCGGCTCGATTGTGTATATGTTTACGGCTTTGCCCGCCTCCTTGATTGCGGCCCTGGCGGGTCTGGCCTTGATAGGGGCCATTGTGGCCAATGTACGGATCATGGTCAGCGAAAGCGGCTATATCGAGCCGTCTGTCATCACATTTTTAACCACCGCATCCGGTATGAGCCTGTTTGGACTGGGCGCCGCATTTTGGGGCGTGGTGTTTGGCTTGGTGGCGTATCGCTTGCTTGGGTCCGGACATCAGTAAAAAAGGAAGAGACATGAATCAGTTGGCACTATCCCTTGATCACGTATTGGAGTCTGTGTTGGTCGTGTTGCCACAGCGCCGCTGGGATCTGGATCGTTTGCGCGTTCTCTTGCAGTTGAGCGTGCCGCCAACGGTGACCGTAGTCGGTAAATACAATCACGGTAAAAGTCGGCTGCTTAATGAATTGATGGGCAGTGATGTTTTCAATGTGGCTGACCGCCGTGAAACCGTCGCGCTGGCCGAGCACGTGCATGAAGGCGTGCGTTGGCTGGATGCGCCGGGTCTGTATGCAGACGTGGCCTTGCAGGATGATGCCCTGGCACGTGAAGCCATGGGCCTTCAGGCGGATATTCGCCTGTTTGTTCACGCAGCTAAAGAAGGTGAGCTGGACGCCTTGGAAAGCAATTTGCTGCAAGAGCTGGCTGCGGATTATCAGCGTTCGCAGCGTCAGAATCTGATGGTCATCAGCCAGATTGACCAGTTGGTTGATGACGAGCAGCAAGAGAAAGTGCTGGGCGCGATTCAGCAGCAGTGTGCCGGGGTGACGTTGCATCCGGTGTCCAGCACCCGCTATCGCCAGGGTCGTGAAGGTGGCAAGCAGCGCATGCTGGAGAAAAGCGGAATCCCGGCTTTGCAGGCTTCTTTGGAAGCCGCCTTGAAGCGTGTGCCGCAAGCCCGCGAGTTCGAGCGTGAAGCCTTGCTGACTGAACTGACGCAGGAACTGAATGCCTTGCAGCAAACGCAAGCGCAAAGCCTGCACAGCCTGCAGCAGACGCAACAGCAGCAGCATAGTGATTTTGTTGATGGTCTGCGCAAGATTCTGGAAGGCATCGCAAAGGATCTGGAGCCGGTGGTCAATGCCCCCGGTGTGGATCATTCTCTGGTGCCGGATACCTTCGAGTTTGGCTTCAAGATGACGGCAGGCAAGCAAGAGCGTGCCCGTTTGCAGATTGCCTATTCGCGTGCGTGCATTGCGATCAATGGTCACCTGGTGGAATACGGTGCCGTAGGCTTGCCAGCGGCGCAACGTACCTCGGTGCGCAGTATGGATACCGTCATGATTGCGGTGATGGGTGTATCGGTGAAGTACCGTGCCGATCTGCGCCGCATCTTCTGCGAGCAGTCCGGGCGCGACAAGCTGATTCAGGACTTCACCCATTATTTTGAGGTTTCGGATGGCCGCGTGGCTTTGGAAAAGCAGATCGAGGCGACTGAAAATCAGCTTGAGCAAACGCGTCAGGCGTTGGACGGTCTATCCTCATTGGAGCATGCCTAATGTCGGTGGAAAGCACGTTTATCAAGGCGGTTGCGCAGCTCAATCCTGCCAGTCAGGATAGGCAGCCCGCTATTGCCAAGATGGAGCAGTGGCTGGCGGATTTAGGCCAGACGACCGTGGCGCAAGCCTTGTCCTGCACGGCTTTGGCCGAGCAGGGGGCGTTGGCGCACAGTACTCGACAACTGAATCAGCAGTTGCAGGAGCAAAAAGAGGCCTGGGCGGACTCCTGGTCTGCATTGGCACCGGCGCAGGAGTTGGCGGATCGTTTCCGTGATCGCATCATGTTGCTGGTGTTCGGCTCCTTTAATGCCGGTAAAAGCTCCTTGTGTAATTTCCTGGCGGACCGTTTTCGTCGCCAGGGTCATAGCGTGGATTTCTTCCGTCTTGCCGATGGGCAGATGCAGCCCATGCCTGAAGGCTTTCAGGAAGGGGCAACAGAAACTACGGTTGCCTTGCAAGGGGTGTGTCTGGGCGAGAAGCTGGTGTTGCTGGATACTCCCGGTTTGCACTCGGCCAATGCGCATAATGCCGCTTTGACGCAGCAGTTTCTGGAAAGCACGGATGCGCTCTTGTGGCTGAGCAGCTCCAGCGCACCGGGCCAAGTACAGGAGCTGGGTGACTTGTTGGTGGAATTGCGTCGCAACAAGCCTTTGCTGCCGGTGATTACCCGTAGCGATTGCATCGAGGAAGATGAGATCGACGATGAGATCGTCAAAGTGCTTTGCAACAAGACAGCGGATAACCGCCAACTGCAAGAAGAGGATGTGATGACACGGGCAGCGCAGGCCCTGAATCATTGGGGCCTGAGCCGTGATTTGCTCAAACCGGCCTTGTCGCTGTCCGTGCATATGGCTCGCAGTCGGCAGGACGAAGAGCAGGGTTTGGAACAGGCGGGGTTCGAGCGTTTGTATCTGGCGGTGCAGAACCTGCTAAAGCCTGCCTTGGCGTACAAGCAGCGCAAACCTGCCGAGCTGAAATTGCACCATATTGAAGAGGCAATCCTCAGTCCCTTGATGCAAACGCTGGAGCAGGCTGCTACCCAATTGCGTCAGCGTATCGAAGAACAAACAGTAGTCTTGCAAGGTGCCGTACAGGCTCTGACCGAAGGCACCTGGCGGCGTGTCGTGCCCCAATTGCCCGAGGTGCTGGAAAAGCATGCCGGTAAGCAAGATGTGGCTGCTGTGCGTACTGAACTTGGCCGGAATATAGGCAAGACGTTTGCAGAGCTAAGCCAGACCGTTCTGGCTAATTTTCAACTGACCCAGCCGGATTTGCCGACACTGAGTCTGCCTGCCCATATTGGCTATGACGTGTTCCAGGAGCAGGGGGAAGGGCAAGCGCCGTTGATCGACTACAACCGCCTGTACATGAGCTTGAATGATACGGTGATGAATAGTGCCCAGGAACTAGCGGAACAGGTGGTCGAGCAGGCTGAACAAAGCCTGGAACAGCTCCAGCAAGAGCTGATTCAATTGGAAAATGCTGTGGCTGAACAGGCCAAGGCTTTGGAAGCGATCAAGCATCAATTGCATACTGCTTGAAGGAGTATTTATTCGGTTTGGCATTGCCATGCAAAGCGCAGAAAACTGGCTGAATGGCGGTCAAGCCCCACGCTGATTTCATGGATTGTGGCTTATTTGTTGAAATGCTAATGAGAATTGTTAGCATTTCAAAATTTGTATTTTAAATCGAAGATGAAGTCGCTATGATGGTTTGTATAGCATCCAAGCCTTAGCCAAGAGCCGTTTTACGGCTCTTGGTGTCTGTACTAGGCAAACCTGGATTGCGTAATTTTCTGGGGGCGCATGGCGATGAAACCGAAAACAAGCCACTACTTTTTACCCAATAAGGGAACCTCGCCTAATTGGCGCCAACACCTGCGCCTGTGGGTTGGACTGATCATCTCCATGGGGGGCGTCTGGGCGCTCTGTCATCAGTTCTGGCTGTACGCACAAGATCATCCGGCGGTCTTGCAGGCCCTGGTGGGCGGCTCCATCGCGGCACTGGCCACGGCACTGGGCACCGTGCCTGTCATGTTTTCTCAAACCATGTCGCAGCGTACGCAAGATACGCTGTATGGCTTTGGGGCAGGGGTGATGCTGGCCGCTTGTGCCTTCTCGCTGGTTTTGCCAGGTCTGGAAGCGGCAGAAAAGCAGCAGGTGTTTGGTGGTGGTGCCTGGGCTGCGGGTTTAGCAGTGGGCTTTTCCATCTTGTTGGGGGCCGCAGCCTTGATGCTGCTCGATCGCATCCTGCCGCACGAGCATTTCATTAAAGGGCGTGAGGGGCCGGGTAATGCCTCGTCGACCAAGCTGCGCCGTACCTGGCTGTTTGTGATCGCGATTATGCTGCATAACTTTCCGGAAGGGTTGGCCATTGGCGTGGGCTATGTGGGCAATGAAGGGGTGCGCGCCAATGCGCTGGCCACGGGTATTGCCATTCAGGACGTGCCGGAAGGTTTGGTGGTGGCGTTGGCTTTGCTGGCTGCCGGTTACAGCCGTGCTTTCTCGGTCGTTTTGGGCATGGCCAGTGGCTTGGTCGAGCCGGTCGGAGCGGTGCTGGGCGCAGTGGCCGTCAGCAGCTCGCTGGTGCTTTTGCCTTTTGGCCTGGGTTTTGCAGCGGGTGCCATGTTGTTTGTGATCAGCCACGAGATCATTCCCGAATCGCACCGGCAAGGACATGAAACCTTTGCGACGGGTGGCTTGATGATCGGTTTTGTCTTGATGATGCTGCTGGATACGGCATTGGGATAAGCAAGGCCATAAAGACCTATACTAAGGCCCTGTTCGGGTTAGCTCCCGTACTTGTTTTTGTCCCGCCTGTCAGTGCATCTTGTGTCTGTTCGGGCGCTTCTTTGGCAGTGATTTCCAGCATGCTACGCATAGACAATCTCAGTAAAAACTATGGCGACTACCCTGTTTTCAAGGGGCTGACTCATACCTTTCAGCCTGGCTGCGCGGCGCTCTGTGAAGAAGACAGCACCGGCAAATCCACTTTGCTGAATATCATTGCAGGCTTGCTCGAACCGGATGCAGGGGAAGTGTGGATAGACGGGCATTCGTTGATGAAAGCTCCCCGACAAGCCCGCTCCCGTATGGCGTATGTACCTGATAATTGCATGCTGTTTCCGTCCCAGACGGGCCGTGAGCTGCTAGAGCAAATCGCTGCAGAAAAGAATACCCGCGTGGATGGTAATGCGCTGGATTTCGCCTCCCGATTAGGCTTGGAGCCACATTTGGACAAGCGTTTTGAGCAAATGTCGACGGGCACGCGTCGCAAGGTGTTTCTGACGGCGGCGGCTTTGGGTGACCCGGCTGTGATTATTGCCGATGGCCCCAGCAACGGCCTGGACACGCAGGCTCGTGCCGCTTTGGCGGAGCAGTTCGAGATCTGGTCGCAAGACCGTGTTGTGCTGTTCGCCAGTTACGATGCCGAGTTGCTTGAAGCTTGCGGAGCAGAAGTAATCAATGTTGCCGAGTTGATTTAGGCCTTGGGCGTGTCCGCCATCGACAAGTAAATCAGCCTGAAGAAAGAGGCAGAGAACGCTTTGGAGAACAAGCGTCCTCTGCCTCTTTTGTCGTGAGTGCGTCCTGATCAGTCCATAAATTCGGCAATCCTACGGATTCTTTCAGTCGTTCAGATCCCTACTATGGTTCTGCCAGACAAACCAAAAGAAAGGAGACGACATGGCAACAGGATATATTTGGAACACACTTTACGGCTGGGTCGATACGGGGACAGGCAGTCTTGCTTCGGCCAATCTGGGCGCCCGCTTACAGCCGATCAGCCACCACTTGGCTCACCCCGATACCAAGCGCCGCTTTCACGAGCTGGTTTGCGCCTCCGGGCAAATTGATCATCTGACCAGCATCCAGGCCAAGCCTGCGCGCGACAAGGATATTTTGCGTGTGCATACGGCAGAGCATCTGGAAAACATGAAGCGCGTCAGTGCCTTGCCAACCGGCGGCGACACGGGCGACGGCATTACCACCATGGGTAATGGCGGCCTTGAAATTGCCATGCTTTCTGCCGGTGGTGCCATTGAGATGGTCAAGAAAGTGGTTAGCCGTGAAGTCAGCAATGGCTACGCACTGGTGAATCCACCCGGCCACCATGCGCCCCGTGCTGGTGCGATGGGTTTTTGCATTTTCAATAACACCTCAGTAGCGGCGGCGTATGCCCGCGAAGAGCTAGGTTTGGATCGTGTCGCGATTCTGGATTGGGATGTACACCACGGCAACGGAACTCAGGACATTTGGTGGAATGATCCATCGGTGCTGACCATTTCTCTGCACCAGCATCTGTGCTTCCCGGCCAATAGCGGTTTCACGACTGAGCGTGGCGAGGGCGAAGGCCTGGGCTACAACCTGAACGTCCCACTGCCTCCTGGCGGTGGGAATGCCGCCTACCTCTATGCCATGGAAAAAGTGGTGCTGCCCGCGCTGCACGCCTATAAACCGCAGTTGATTATCGTGGGCTCGGGCTTTGATGCCAGCATGATGGACCCACTGGCGCGCATGATGGTGACAGCGTCCGGCTTCCGTCAGATGGCGCGTCAAATCATCGACTGCGCCGAGGAAGTTTGCGAAGGCCGTATTGCCTTTGTGCAGGAAGGGGGTTATAGCCCGCATTACTTGCCATTCTGCGGTCAGGCCGTGATTGAAGAGCTGACTGGCGTACGCACGTTGGCTGATCCTTACGCGGAATTCCTGGGTGGAATGGGCGGCGATACGCTGCTGGACGCAGAACGTGCTTGCGTGGACGAAGCTGCAACCCTGTTGAGCGGCCTGCGTTGACGGCTGATGTGTCAGTTTTGAGCGTTGTTCCGGACCTTGCCCTTAGTGGTACAGTCCGGGCACCGCCGCCAGGATCGCGCCATGCGCATCCGGCACATACCAATGATTCAAAGCCGCTTTAACAGCGGCTTCTGTCCGTCTGGTAAGGCCGAGCTTGCGCAGCAAGGACGTGACATGCGAATGTACGGTGCGTTCGCTTAAAAACAGGCAGCTTGCAATTTCCCGGTCGGTATAGCCCGTCACCAGCCAGCCCAGCACCTGCATTTCCTTGGCACTGAGCGCGGCGGGCAAGGGGGCGGGCACCAGTCGCACCAGAACATCGCCCTTGGGAAAACGTTGCGCCTGTAGTCGATAGCTGTGTTTGCCTTCCAGCCAGAACGCCTGCAAAGTTGATGTTTCCTGGCCCATGAAGGACAAGGCCTTAGCCAGGGCCGGGCTGAATTGGGATGCATCGGAGAGCATGTCTTCACGCATGATCAGGCCACCTGCCTGTGGCACCAAATGCAAGACGATACCGTTTTGCGAGACCATGTTCTGCATGGCCTCTTCCAGCAAGATTTTTGCGCCCAGCGCCAGCGTGCGGACGTGGCGATTGAAGCAGCCTGCCTGTTGGGAAGAGAAGTGAATCATCCCCAGATACGAATCCCCGCGCTGCAGTTCTACCGTCATCCCATCCTGAAACCCGCCACGCAGCAGAGCATCGGTATAGATGGCGGTGCTGCGAAAAGGAGGATCCATGGTGTCCGAACATTCGGAAATGGAGGGGGGGAGTAAGTCGTGAGGAGAGGCTTGCGCCGTAAAACCTGGTGCGTAGATTTGCGGAAAACCCGTTCCCAAGGCAGAGGCGCAGTTCAGGTTATAGCCTTCACAATGCAATTCCAGATGGGTACGGCTTTGCGGTGTACAACCCAAAAGCTGCACCGCATCGAAGTGAAACAGGGAACGCAAGGATTGAATACGATCGCAGAGACTCAACATGGCGGGACCTGAGGACGAGTGTGGTAAGGGCGCTAACAATCAACATAGCGTTTGGTGATGGAGAGCGCAATTGGGCCAAACCCAGGCGTGGATGCGGGACGGTGTATGGATGTGCTCCCAAAGTAAAAACCCTCCGAACGTGGAGGGTTGCTTGGGAAGGGCGACAGGCCAAAGCGTCTGACGCCACCTATCTCCGAGTAGGGTGATAGGGTTAAGGCAGCTTGTCAAACAACATGCTGTAAAACTGCCTTATTTAACGGCTTCCAGATATCGTCTCAGCACTTCGGGCCAATTGATTACATTGAAGAAAGCCGCAATGTATTCAGGTCGACGGTTCTGATACTTCAGGTAGTAGGCATGCTCCCACACGTCCAGGCCCAGAATGGGTGTGTTGCCGTGCATCAGTGGGCTGTCCTGATTGCCGGTGCTCTCTACCACCAGCTTCTTTTCTGGCGTCACACTCAGCCAGGCCCAGCCACTGCCAAAGCGTGAAATCGCCGCTTTGGTAAAGGCGTCCTTGAATTTCTCGAAGCCGCCCAGATCCCGGTCTATGGCATGGGCCAGATCCTTGGGCACGCTGGTATCGGCATCGGGCGTCATGACGGTCCAGAACAAGCTATGGTTGGCATGACCGCCGCCATTGTTGCGCACCACATTGCGCACGGACTCGGGCAGTTTGTCCAGCCCGGTAACCAGCTCATCAATAGGCGGACTGGGCAAGTTGGCCGCTTCCAGTGCCGCATTCAGATTGTTGATATAGGTCTGATGATGTTTGCTGTAGTGGATCTCCATAGTCTGGGTGTCGATATGAGGTTCCAGAGCATGGTAGGCATAAGGCAGGGCAGGTAAGGTGTAAGACAACACGCACTCCTCGATAAACCCCAGGCTGGTTGCGCCTGGGGGACAGAATGAAACTTAATGAGAAAAAGAGCGTTCCTGCGGGCTGACTGCCCCTAAGAACAGGGCAGAGCAGGTAGGGACATGATGGGGATAGCGGCGTGCATAGCGCGCCAGCTCGACATAGGTGCGTCGGCTATGTTGCCAGGCGGCCATACGCCAATCATCGGCCAGGTGCGTGTTGGCTGCCGCGCAGCACAAGGTTTCATGTGCGGTACACAGGTGCAGGCCCTGCTCGTCGCTTTGCCCCAATTGTTCGCAGGCATCGGCCAGATTCAAATGGGCAATGACCCAGGCGGCAATGGTGGCGTCGGCCCCTTCACAAGAGCCAAACAGCAGCGGTTTTACATACGCGCGCGCCTGTTGGTAGTGCGCGATGGCATCGGTGTAATTGTGGGATTGAAAGGCCTGGTTTCCCTGTGTGATCAAACTGCGCCAGGAGGCCAGTTCGTCGCGTTGGGTGAGAGCGTGTTGGGGCTGTTGGGCGAGTGTCTGCATGCATTGCTCCTGATAAAAGGTAGCGCATCAATAATGAATTTAATGATAATGATTTGCATTTATATTATCAAGAAAATCGAAAAAGCAAATCGTAAGCAGATCAAACGCCAGCCGGAAAGAGGCAGGAAAAGGCCTTTGAAACCAGTAGTGATGCGGCTTTGCAGGCTTGGTAGACGTACTTAGGTGTATACCCTGTAGCGTCAATATGCTTGTTTCAGATCAAACCCAAGTTGGCTGCATAGAAGAAAAAAGGCTGAAAGCCCGGGAGCTTTCAGCCTGGATATTCGCTTGTCGGAATCGTCTTAACGACGTTTTACCGACAACTCATAGTCCATATCCTGCTCGTAGCTGCCCAAGGACATGGCTTTGATTTCATACTCGCCGGCTTCCAGTTGGACTTCCAGGCGTGCGTTCATGTCGCCGCCGCTATCATCGTCTTCGGCAACAGTTTGACCGTCTTTACGCAGCACCAGGTAGGTGTCGAAGATAGGCGAGGTCATGTCAATGACGTAGCTGCCAGGCTGACGTACGGTCAACTGGTAGCTGTCGCTGGTGATGCCTTGCAGCATCAGAGCCTGGCGAGGCTCACCCACACGGATGGTACCGCCGCCGGCATTGGCAGGGACTTCATCTGCCGAGGCGGACAGGGCAAATAAACCGGCTTGATTAGAGCCAGAGATCTTCACCTGGTGTTCTCCTGCCGCCAGTACGCCACGGACGCGTTGCTGGCCGGCTTCATCCCCGTATTGGTTGGCACTGGTGGAATCCACTTCCATGGTGGCCTGGAAGCCTTGGGCGTCCATTCGCACTGTGACCAGCTTGGGCTCGGGCAAGGTGAAGCTGTAGGTTTGGGTCTCACCGGTAAACAAACCGCTTTTGCCTTCGCCGTCCAGCACCAGCGTATCGCCATTTTTCAGATCGACTTCACCTGTCATGTCCTCCGGCTTGATCTGCAGCGAGAAGCCACCCTGGAAGTTTTGTGAACCCATGGCCGAGCTGGTCTGCACAATGTATTCACCGGCTTTCAGGTAAACCTGTAGGCGTGCATCGGTGCCACCACCGTTGTCATCGTCCGAAGCCAGTTCCATGCCGCGACGATCCATCAATGTCAGATAGGCGTCCAGGCTGTTTTGCTCAGCCTTCATGGCCAAGCTGTACAAGCCGTCCTTGTCAATATTCAAGCGGTAGCGTTTTTGGCCACCCAAGGCCCAGTCATGAATGGTCTGATCGGGGGTCAAGGGCTCGCCTGTGTAGGCTTTCAGGGTGTTGACAGCGACCTGGAACGGGCCAAAGGAGCTGGTATTGAAACCGCTGACAACCACTTGGTAGGTGTCGTTGAAATCCGCCTTGAAGCCCAGTGTGGTGGCTTGATCCTTGGTTTCGCTCTCTGGGCAATCCTCACAACGCTGGGTGCGTGTTACCAGCTCGCCGTTGCGCAGCACGGTGATTTGAGGGCGCAAGGGGCCGGTGACGCTGATCTTGATAAGTTGACCGGCTTCGGCTTTTACATCAAACAGGCTGCTGCGCACGCCATCGCTCAGATTCAAAAAGCTTTTGCTGGTTAGTTCGCCAGAGACGGATTGGCCTAATACCAGGGGTTGGGCAGCACCGAGGGTGCTGGGGGCGCTGACTGGGCCGCTTGCCGGCACAGGTACGTTTTTGGCGTAATAAATAGCGCCACCGGCGCCGATGGCCACGCCCAACAGGGCGGCAAGTAAGGTAGTTGGCTTCATGATCTCTGAAGGGTAGCTAAAAGTAAGGCGCCGATAAGCCGGCGACTGTCAGCGAGCGATTGTACTGGAGCTGAGAGAGTCAGCACATACTATTGAAACAAGATGCAACACCCAAGGCCCGGTTTCCGAATTTGCTCCTGGGGTATGGATCAATCACTGGATTCGCTTGTTGGTTCGGCTTCGTCCCGGGGAGCTGGGCTGTGTTCATGAACTTTGTTACATTTTTGGAGTTTGATTCAACCTTACGGTTGTACATACGGGTGGGCGATAAAGACGGGAGCCTCGCTAAAGGACCGTCCCCCTTGCGGTGGTGGGGCTTGAGTCAGGGCGACTTGCACCCATTTGCCGTGACGGCGCTCCAGTAGTCGGTAGCGTTGCTCGGGACCGACTGGGCGACTGGCAAGGAACAAGGTGCCGTTCAGTCTGTACAGCGTTGGTTGAGAGGCAGACTGCGTGTCCACTTCCAGTTCCTGTCCCTGATCAAGCAGCACAATGGCGCCGCCAGAGCTCTTCTGAACCGCCACAACGACGCGGTCTTTTTCATCCAGGCTAAGCGCAGGCGCCCCTACATAGCGCAAGCCCAGGTTGTTGGGGCCTGCCCAGCCTTGCTTGCTGTCTTGTGCCAGGCGCTGCAACTGCTGGCTTTGGCGGTCGCGCATGTACAGTTCAATATGCCCTTGGGCATTCAGGATAGACGCCAGTCCACCACTAATGGGAGGAACGGGAACCGGTTGCCAGGCCTGCCAAGTCAAGTCGCTTTGCTGATAAGCCTGGAAGAGCTGGCCCTGCAGAGTGCTGGCAAATATATGGAGGCGTCCCTGCTTATCCAGGTTCAGAGTGGCGGGGTAGGTGGCCTCTGCCAATACTGGCAGTGCTTGCCAGGTACTCCAGCGGTAGTCAGGCGGGCGGGCGGCGCTCCAATAAAAGCGGCCATCGGTTCCCATGGCCACAGCCTGACTGTCACGGCGGCTGACCACGGGCGTGTGCAATATACGGGGGCCGGGTATGCTCTGCCAGGCCAGCCAGTCATCTCCATCGGGGGAGCGGCTGAACCAGACTTGTCCGGTGGCATCACGGGCAAACAGGCCGGGGCTTCCATCTGTGTATTGAAAGGCGCTCAAGATATCGGCGGTGCGTCCGCCCAAGCTCATCCAGCGTTGCTCTTGCACATCCCATTGATTGATGGCGTCGTTCTGTTCGCCCGATGCGAAAAAGCTGAGCCTGCCTTCGCTGTCACTCAAGAGGCTGGCGGGGTAGTCCGCGCGGCTGGTGTAGTAACTGCGCTGTACCCATGCAGCGGCGGGGCCAGCGGGTTCCTGACACACGGCGGGGCCTTTGCACGCATGTTGATCGTGCCAGGCGTAGCGCCGGAAAATCTCGGTTTTAGTGTGAATTTCATCCAAGGTTAGATTACGGGCCTGTTCTTGAATGGGGTAGTCCACATAGCCAATTTGCGCGTAATTGCCGGGGGCAGCCAGCATGGCCTCCCGAACCAGACGGGCGCTGGCGATATGGTCCGGATGTCCGTGTCCGGTACAGCGCCAGCACAGTTGGGTGTAAGGCACGGGATTGGTGTCATCCAGATAGCGAATGCTGGTAGGCCGATACAGCCGTATCAAAGCGACCAGTGTTTGAACCAGTTGCTCGCGGCTCAGTGTTTGTTGCGGGCTATCCAGTGTTTGGACTGTTTGGCCTGGGACTGATTCTGCGCGACTTAACGGAGTCAGGCTTCCCCAGCCTGGGCCCAGCCAAGGGTCTTGCAGGCGCAAATGGCTCAGTTGAATGCCCGGTCTGGCTTGCAGGCTGAATTGTGTGATCGACGCACTGCCGATCATGACGCGAGTTTGCTGCCATTCATTGACCAGCCCAGCCATATAGGCATAGGCGGCACGTACTCCTTGTTCGCGGCTGTACATATATTCCAGTCCGCCTTTGCGTTCGCTGGCAGTCAGATACAGAACCTGCATGCAGGCACCGGCCTGGATAGAGTGGGACAGGTCTGGGTTCATGAACAGCAGGTCGTCGTCCATATGGCCAACGACAACCAGATCACGGCTGCCATGACAGGCATCAGTGGCCTGGGCAGAAAACGGCAGGAGCAAAGCACTCAGCCCGCCAAGCAGAATGCGTTTCAAGAAGAGGCCAGCCAGATAGGCAAGAGACATGGGAATGAGTGCGCGGCATGAACAAGGATCAGAACGATCCGTCCCGCGTTGCTTGCAGAGGGGGCAAGCAACGTGCCTGCTTAGTATAAGCAGGCACTGTCTGGTAGCAAATAAAGATAAATGGCGCCGGTGGCTTGGCTTTTAAAGTGTGGCGCCGATGCTGCGGTCAGTTCAGCCGGGGACGAATCAACATGGGAGCAAACTGATGCAGGTAATTGAGCATGGCCAGAATCCAGCACAGGCCAGAGACATGCAGCAAAGGCAGGCTCCAACTGCTGGGGATCAGGGCCAGCAAGCGCAAGACACAGGCGGCAATCAGGAAACCGTAGCTCAGCACGACTTTGGGTGTGGCCCGTAAGGGGCGACCCAAATGACCCAGAGCGGTACGGGTCAGCATACCGATAATCATGACACTAAAACCTGCTAAACCCACAATATGCACCGGCCAGGCAGCGCGTAGAATCCAGCCTGCTTCATAGGCGGCAGCACTGAGCAAGCCGATAGCCAGACCGGCATAGCCCAGATACAGAATCCACAGCAGGGGCGTGTTGCGGCTAGCCCAGGGTTTCCAGCGCACCCACTGAAAGCAGGCAATCAAGCCCAAGGCAGCCAGAACCATTGCCAAAGCCCAGCGCCAGGGGCTAAGTGCCAAGGCAATGGCGATGGCGCTCAAGCCCATTTGCCAATGACCGCTACGCGTTTGAGCAGGCAAGCTCAAGCCCGGCAAGGCGCGCATGGCAAAGAAGGGGATGATGCGGCGAGCAATCAGCAAAGTGATCAAACCCATGGTCCAGAAGCCGCTGTAGAAGTAGGGCATGGGATCTTGCCCTTGCAACAGGCTGTACATGAACAGGGCATGGCTCAGGCCCAAGGCCAGCATGGCCAGGGGGATGCCGTAATTGCGCTTGTTGCGCGCGATTAGAATAACGCGGGCCAGTTCAGCAGCGGCAACCGCAAAGAACAAGGCATCCAGCAGCAAGGCGGCGATCAAGCCGTTGGGGAACAGCAGGCTGAAACGCGCCAGAATCCAGATTAAACACAAAGCCCCCAACGAGGAGCCACGCAAGGTGGCTTGCCCCGTCCAGGTCGCGCTGGCCGTTAGTAAAAACCCCACGGCAATGGTGCCGATAAAGGCCCAGAGCATTTCATGAGCATGCCAGTACAGGGAGGGGATGGCTGCATTGGCCAGCCAGCCGGGCGCATAGAGCCAGAGTGCAATGCTGGCCGCACCCCAAAGCGTGGCTAAAAGATAGAGGGGTCGAAACCCCAGTTCCAGGAATGCGCGCCATTCTGGGCGGGTAGAGACGGGGGAGGCAGTGAAAGGAGTCATGGCAGATCAGTTAAAAGATGTATTTTAAATATATCTTAAAGGCCGAATAAAACATAGCCTCTTCAAGCGATGTTTGGCCTTATTCCTTGTCGCTCATATCCAGGGTGCTGTCTATCATTTTGCGCAGCAGATACACGATGGCCACGCGTTCTGCGGGGTTCAGATTGCCCATGGTCAGTTCGCTGATGGTATGGGCCCGCGGGATGACACGATCGAGCAGGTCCAGCCCTTCCTGGGTCAGCTCCACAATGACCTTGCGTCTGTCGTCCTTGTCCGGTGCCAGTTCAATCAGGTTGCGTGATTTCAGACGCTGAATAATGCCCCGTATGGTGGCCTGGTCGACTGCCGTGGCTTCGACCAGCTCGGTTTGCGAGCTGGGTCCATGGTCGCGCAGAGCGCAGAGCGTCACGAACTGAATCGCAGTTAGCTGAGTGTCGCCTACGTAATGCTGAAAGATGGCCGTGTGCCGTTGACCTGCCTTGCGCAGCAGGTGGCCGATTTGTTCGGTGACATCGTAGGACAAGGTTTGAGGCTCAGGAACGGGGGAGGTAGGCTGCATAGTCTTTCTGTCTTGTTGTGGAATGGGCAGGCCAGTTGCGTAACAACTGGGCAAGTATACCTGTCCAGGGGCCTGTTCACGCCTGATCCAGATCAGTTCTTTCGGATTTAAAGTATCTGCAATTTCAGAGTGCACACCGCAATAAATGAGTCTACACACTGTTAAATCTTAAAATTAAATAAATTTGATGTCTGGATGTTCAAGGCTTGGTTTTGTTTTGATTTTTTCTTTTAACTTATTGATATTTATAATTTAAAACCTAGTTAAAAGCTGGTTTTTTAGTCATTTAAAATAGCTTCAGGTAGGTATAAACCCTAGCTCAATCACCTGTTTTCATGCTTAAACTTAGTGTGTACACTACTAAAAACATGTGGTGAGCACTTTTGATGAGTGCCGTGATTTGGAGCTAATGATGGAAAAAACAGTCAAGATTGCGATTGTAGGGGCCGGTCTTGGCGGAGCCGCTGCGGCGACTCTGTTGCAGCAAGCTGGCTTTGAGGTAGAAGTATTTGAACAGGCGCCAGAATTCTCGCGTTTGGGTGCCGGTATCCACGTGGGTCCCAACGTGATGAAGATTTTCCGCCGCATGGGTCTGGAGAAGGCGTTGGATGACATGGGGTCGCATCCCGATTTCTGGTTTAGTCGCGATGGCGAAACGGGCGATTACTTGTCCCGTATCCCTCTGGGTGAGTTTGCCAAGAAAGAATACGGTGCTTCGTACATCACGGTGCACCGTGGTGATATGCACGCCTTACAAATCGATAGCATCAAGCCAGGCACCGTGCACTTTGGCAAGCGTTTGCAAAATCTGGTGGACCGTGGCGATGATGTCTTGCTGGAATTTGCCGACGGCACCAGCGTGACGGCTGATATTGTGATTGGTGCCGATGGCATCCACTCCAAGATCCGTGAAACCCTGCTGGGTGTAGAAGACCCAATTTACAGTGGCTGGGTGGCGCACCGTGCCCTGATTCGTGGTGAAAACCTGGCCCGTTTTGCGGACGAATTTGAAGACTGTGTGAAATGGTGGACAGACGACCGCCACATGATGGTTTACTACACTACCGGCAAGCGTGATGAGTACTACTTTGTGACTGGCGTGCCACATCCTGCCTGGGATTTCCAGGGTGCGTACGTCGATAGCTCGCAAGAAGAGATGCTGGCCGCATTTGAAGGCTATCATTCCACGGTTCAGAATCTGATCAAATCGACGGAAAGCATTACCAAGTGGCCATTGCGCAACCGCAATCCGCTGCCTTTGTGGAGCCGTGGTCGGCTGGTTATGTTGGGCGATGCATGTCACCCCATGAAGCCACATATGGCTCAAGGTGCTTGCATGGCGATTGAAGATGCCGCCATGTTGACTCGCTGCCTGCAAGAGACCGGCCTGTCGGATTTCCGCACGGCCTTTGATCTGTACGAGCTCAACCGCAAAGAGCGCGCGACTCGTGTTCAGTCCGTGTCCAACGCCAATACGTTCTTGCGCACGCAAGAAGATCCGGCTTGGGTTTACGGCTACGACCTGTATGGCCAGGACCTGAAGTCCAGCTAAGCCGTGCGCTGCGCTGATTCTGGGAGCGATCTGGGCTCAGTGCAGCATCAATCTGATCGGGTCTCGCTGTGCATGGCCTGTCTCTATGGAGAGAGACGGCCAGGTTCAGTCGGGAGTCACCGTTGATACATCACTCTTTATCTGTAAACGGTCAGCAGCCCAATGGGGGGAGTGCGGACGCGTTCAGGGCCCTGCTGTGTTCTGTCAGGTGCTGTTTTTAGGCAGTTTTCTGGTTCACCAGGCATACCAATAATTATCTGGAGATATACAAGGTGCATTCATCCATCCAAAGTCCTACGGCTGTGCCTGCTGGTCGGGACGGAAACGGAGATCTCTATAAGAAGATCATCTGGCGTCTGATCCCATTTTTGTGTTTTTGTTATTTGGCTGCTTATCTGGATCGTATCAATGTCGGCTTTGCCAAGCTGCAAATGCTCGACCATCTGCAGTGGAGTGAAACGGCCTACGGTCTGGGTGCGGGCTTGTTCTTTTTGGGCTACATCCTGTTCGAGGTACCCAGCAACCTGATTCTGGAGCGTGTGGGCGCCAAGCTGTGGATTGCCCGCATCATGATTACCTGGGGCATCTTGTCTGGCCTGACCATGTTTGTCACCACACCCACGCAGTTCTACATTCTGCGTTTTGTGCTGGGTGCGGCAGAAGCGGGTTTCTTGCCAGGTGTGTTGTATTACCTGACCTTGTGGTTTCCCACTTACCGGCGCGGCAAGATCATTGCCTTGTTCATGATCGGTCTGCCTTTGTCCAGTGTGATTGGTGGTCCTTTGTCCGGCTGGATTATTGGTCACTTTGATCATATGAATGGCTGGCGTGGTTGGCAGTGGCTGTTTCTTTTGGAAGCGATTCCCAGCGTGCTGCTCGGTATTCTGACTTTCTGGGCCTTGCCGAACAGTTATCAGTCTGCGCAGTGGCTTAGTCAGGAAGAGAAGTCTCGTCTGGCTGCGGATCTGGCTGCTGATGATGCCGAAGGCAAGGGCGTCAAGCACAGCTTTAAAGATGGTTTCTTCAACCTGAAAGTGTGGATGCTGGGTGGGATCGACTTCTCTATTCTGTTGGGCACATACTCCATCAGTTTCTGGATGCCGTCCTTTATCCGTGCGGCGGGTGTGCAGGATCCTTTCCAGATTGGTTTGATGACGGCCATTCCATCGCTGGCCGGTGTCGTGGGCATGTTGATGATTGGTGCCAGTTCGGACCGTTGCCGTGAGCGTCGTTGGCACTTGATCGTGCCGCTGACCATCGGTGCGATTGCCTTGGTTGTCAGTACCTTTGTGGCCCATCACGCCTGGTTGACTGTGCTGGCCTTTACGGTTGCCTCGGCCGTGATCATGGGGGCTGTGCCTGTGTTCTTCAGCTTGCCAGCGACGTTCCTGAAAGGTACCGCTGCGGCAACCGGTTTTGCTCTGGCATGTTCCTTGGCCAATATTGCTGGCTTGGTCAGTAACTCCCTGATTGGTTGGGTAACCGACCTGACAGGCTCGGGCAGCGCCGCCTTGTGGCTGTTTGCCGGTAGCTTGATGGTGAGCTGCTTGTTGGCGTACGCCTTGCCAGCTAAACAGGTGAACCGCTAAGTTGTTGTTTGTTCCTGTTGTCTGAAACACAAAAAACATACCCGGCTGATGGCCGGGTATGTTTTTTGGTTACGGCGTGTTGGGTACGCCGCCTTGCTGAACCAGGTCGGCGGGCTTGTGGCCAGACTCCGATCCGATTCAGGCAGAAACTTGGCTATCTTGCTGCAACCAGGCTTGCAAGTCAGCCGTTTCGTATAGAACCTGTGCGCTCAGCACGCGCAAGCCGTGCGGACCACTGTCCAGGATGCGGTGCTCACCTTTGGCTTGTTGCAATTCCAGTTCGCTGTCAGGCAGTGTCATCAGGTGGCGGGCTACGGCAATCAGTTGTTCAGGCGGGCAGCAGGGGCTGGACTCAAAGTGTCCGACTTCTTTCCCGTTTTGGCGAATGATCAGGCGTAATGGATTCATGATGTTGTTGCCGTATCGGAGACGGGCCAGTAAAAGTTGTTGGGTGTGGCGCGTGCACCAAAAATGGCTTGTCCAACACGCACAATGGTAGAACCTTCGGCAATAGCGACTTCATAGTCGCCCGACATACCCATGGACAGTTCACGGATGTTTTCGGCGTGGGCAATATCGTTGCGTAACTGATCG
This sequence comes from Alcaligenes faecalis, assembly GCF_041521385.1. Classification (NCBI taxonomy): domain Bacteria; kingdom Pseudomonadati; phylum Pseudomonadota; class Betaproteobacteria; order Burkholderiales; family Alcaligenaceae; genus Alcaligenes; species Alcaligenes faecalis. The sequence continues at coordinate 3,804,808 of NZ_CP168006.1, forward strand.
CGCAAATTGCGCAGCAGGGCAAAACAAGGCCGTACCCGCTCCGGGTCGGCATCCATCAAGGCCAAGGTCATCAGGCCTTTGACTTTCAAGGCAGAAAACTGGGGAAGCTCGCGCACGAACGCGTGTACTTCTTCGGGGGGTAAACCGAATTTGCTGTCCTCGCTGGAGGTGTTTACCTGCACGAAGACGTCCAGGCTGCGGCCTTCAATTTGCAGGCGGCGATCTAGTGCCTCCGCAGTCTTGAGCTTGTCCAAGGCATGAAATTCAGAGGCAAAGCGCGCAACGGACTTGGCTTTATTGCTTTGCAAGTGTCCAATAACAGCCCATTCTAAATCTGGCAGCTCTTCGCGCAGGGCTTCGTACTTGCCTTCGGCTTCCTGCACCTTGTTCTCGCCCAGCAAGCGGCAGCCGGCTTGGTAGGCCAGACGGATGCGGTCAATCCCGAAGGTTTTGCTGACAGTCAGTAAACGTACGTCGCCAGCAGCACGTCCGTAGCGCAGGCAGGCGGCATCGATTCTTTGTTGTACCAGGGCAATGCGTTCCCGAAATGCCTCTACACTGGTGGAGGTGGGATAATGCTCGGTGTGAAGTAGATCAGGGGCGGATTCGGACATGGCGCACCAGTAAGGAAGAAAAAAAAGATAAACTCGACCCTGCGGGTCGCGCATAAACTATTATGTCATAGGTCAAAATGAATATCCAGGGAAGCAATGCGAAGGAACTTTTCGATGATATCCGACAGCAAGTGGCACTGGGGCGAATTGCTCCGGGCCAGATTCTGCCGCCGGTACGCGAACTGGCTCAAACACTGGGATTGAACCGGAACACGGTTGCCCTGGCATACAAACGCCTGGTCTCTGCCGGGGTGGCCGATGCACAAGGCCGTCGAGGGACACGGATTCGTGAGGCAATCCGGGAGCTGGCACGCGAAGGACATGGCGCCAGTTCGGCCTTGCAGGATCTGGCCAGCGGCAATCCGGCGTTGGGTTATTTGCCTGCGCCCACCCAGTTAACGGCCGGGGTGCGGGGTCAAGCCCAGGCTTTGTACGGTGCCGATCCCCTGGTGCCTGAGTTGCGTGCTGTGTGCCAACAGGTGTTCCATAAGGACACGCCATCGGAATCTGATTATCACGTCAGCTATGGTGCGGTCGATGCGATCGAGCGTTTGCTGCAAGCCTTTTTGCTGGCGGGCGATAAAGTCGGGATTGAAGACCCCGGTTATTTGAACAGCATCAACTCTGTGCATACGCTGGGCTATAAGCCCGTCGGTATTGCCGTTGATAGCGAAGGGATTGTGCCGGCTTCGCTGGAAGCCGCGCTGGAGGACGGCCTGCGTGCCTTGATTTTGACCCCGCGTGCGCACAATCCCACAGGATGCTCCTTGAGCCGTGCTCGCGCCAAGCAGATCGAACAGATCCTGAAGCAGTATCCCGAATTGTTGTTGATGATTGATGACCACTTCTGGATGCTGGCCAGCAGTCCATACCGCAACGTGATTCCTGCCGATCACTTGCGTTGGGCCCTGATCCGTTCCGTATCCAAAGGTTTGGGTCCGGATTTGCGTGTGGCTTTGGTCGCGTCGGATCTGCAAACCAGCGAGCGTTTGTCGCAACGTTTGGCCTCCGGTGCCCAATGGGTCAGCCACCTTTTGCAGCAAATGGTCGTGCACGGTTTGACAGATGCCCAGATCAAGGCGCAGACCCGTATTGCGCAAGCCGCCTATGTACAGGCTCGCGCCGATTTGATACATGCCTTGAAAAAGCACAGCATTCCTTTTTGGGATAGCGAAGAAGGCTTCAATCTGTGGATTCCGCTGGATCGGGAAGCCGAGCCGGTATTGGCAGGATTGGCCGCACGTGGCTGGTTGGTTCGATCCGGACAAGTCTTTGGCGTGAGCAATCCCGCTCAGGGCTTGCGTGTCAGTTTTGCAAATCTGGACACCAAAGACGCCCAACGTTTTGCAACCGACTTGGCTCAAGTTCTGCAAGAACGCTATTAGTCACTACCTTGCTGCTTCTAATGAGGTAGCAAGATAGTGACCTCTCTTACGCGCCCATTCAGATCGTTAAAAGGGGCGCTATTTTTATGGGTGCAAGACTGTTATTTGGCCGGGCGATTGCTGATCCATTGCACCGCCAGCACACTGCCCATGACTAAAATAATGCCCAGCAGGCTGGAGCCTGTCATGGCCTGACCCAAAATCAGCCAACCCAGAATGACAGCAGTCAAAGGGCTAAGCAGACCCAACGAGGACACGGCCACAGAGGGTAAAACGGCAATACCACGGAACCACAGGGTATAGGCCAGTAGCGCACCGATCAGACACAGGTAGAGATAACCGCCGATTTGTACGCTGCTCAAGGAGCTGTCCAGTGGTGGATCCAGCCACAAGGCTAGCGGGGCAAGCATCAAACCACCGAGCATCAATTGCCAGGCCGTGAAGGCCAGAATCGGCATGCCACTACGCCAGCGATGCGACAGGTACGTGCCCATGGCCATGCACAAAGCCCCGACAATGGCCGCGATCATGCCCCAGGTATCCCATTGGCTCTCTGGCGATAGCAGCAAAATGCCCATGCCGATAATGCCGACCACGCAAGCGAGCAAGGCCAGGGTGACCGGGCGCTTGCCTTCCAAAGCCCAGGCCAGTGCAATCACGACCAAGGGCTGAGCGGCCCCCACAACAGCGGCCAGGCCACCCGGCAGGCGGTAGGCGGCTACGAATAGCAGTGCCTGAAATGCGCCAATATTCAAGGCTGCCAGAATCAGAGTCTTGCCCCAGTCACCTCGGGCAGGCATGCGTCGGCTCCACAAGAGCAGCATCACGCCAGCGGGAAAGCAACGTAAAAAGGCCGCGATAAAAGGGCGGTCGGGCGGCAGAATTTCTGTGGTCACAATGTAAGTGGAACCCCAGATGGCGGGGCCCAGGGCGGTCAAGGTCGTCACCAGCCAAAGAGACAGTCGGTTCATGGTAAAAGTATCTTGATGTCGAGATAAATGTCAGTGTAGGGGCGATTTATCTTAATATCAAGATAAATATTGAAATCGAGAAATCATGAGCGAAGAACACGACGCGGTAGACCTGATCATCAATCAGTGGCGCGAACAACGGCCAGACTTGCAGAATCTGGACGCCATGGCCTTGCTGGGCCGCATGACGCGCTGCTTTCAACTGGTCCAAAAACAGATGAGCGACAACTTCAGGCGACATGGCCTGCAGTTGGGCGAGTTTGATGTGCTGGCCAGCCTGCGCCGCTCCGGCCCGCCGTATACCTTGGCACCCACGGCCTTGTTTTCTTCCTTGATGGTCAGCTCCGGCACCATGACGCATCGTTTGCAGGGTCTGGAAAAGCAGGGTTTGATCGAGCGCATTGCGGACCCGGAAGATGCCCGCCGTATGCTGGTGCGCTTGAGTCCTGCGGGTTTGGCCTGTGTGGATGCCGTCGTGGTGGAGCATTTGGCCGCCGAGGAAAGTTTGCTGCAAGGGTTGGATACTACGCAGCGGCAAAGCCTGGATAGCTTGTTGCGCGACTGGATGCGTTTGTTGGAGTCGCGCCCGGCTTGAAGGAATGCTAAAGTAGCTGGATATATACACAGCCTGCTTATGACTCTGCCCGAGCTTCCTCCTTTTTACTATCTGCATAATTTCCATCAGGTTTTGCAATGGGTTCAGCACGCCAGTGCCGACCTGCTGGAGCCTGAGCACGTTCAATGCGGCCATCGATTTGTGTATGCCTCCCAGCCTGCGCAAGCTTTATTGGTGCGCTTGTTGATGCGTAAAGGCCCGGTGTTTCGTATCGACAAGCTGCGTTATGCCGAAATCGACGATCTGGATGCAGCAGTACAAGAGCTGGCGGATAGTGAACTGATAGAAATCAGTCCCGAACTGGATCTGGAAACCTTGTTTGCTGTCCATACGGTGCCTGAGCTGCGCCGTTTGTTCAGTGATCTGCCAGCCACCGGGCGCAAGTCGGATTATCTGGAGTGGATTGCTCATTTGCACGGCGAACAGGCACGGCCCTTTCGGGAGTGGTGTACAGATCCTACGTTACAGGCTCCCATGCTGCGCCTCTCACCGCAGGTCATGCATTGGGCACAGCGTTTGCAACTGCTGTTTTTTGGCAATCATTACCAGGATTGGTCGGAGTTCGTGCTCAGTGATCTGGGCTTGTACCGCTACGAAACCGTAGTTCTGGATCAGGCCAGTCGAGCGTTTCGCCATACTGAGGACGTGCGTCTGTATGAAACCTTGTCCGAGTTGCGTGAGGCACAGGATGAGGCCGATCCAAAGCTCTGGGCCCAACGCTTTGCCGCCGTCCAGGCCATTGAGACTGACAGTGATTGGCTTGAACGACGCAAAGCAAAAACGCTGTTTCAACTAGGCCAGCAAGCCGAGCGCCAGCATTGGTGGCCCTTGGCCGAGCAAGCCTATTTGCAGACCCATTGGCCAGGAGCCCGTTATCGCCAATTGCGGGTGCTGGAGCGTCAGGACAAGCATCAAGTAGCCTGGCCCTTGTTTTGTCAGGCGTGGGCGCAGCCCGAAAATGAGAGTGAAGCCCAGAAGCTACTGCGTATGCTGCCCCGTCTGCGTCGCAAACTGGCAGTAGAAGCGCCGCCCAGCTTGCCATTCACTAAGCCCATAAGCCGCACGCAACGGAGTGATCTGGTTTTGTTCGATGACGGCAGTCGGGTCGAATCCCAGGTGCTGGCCCATTGGGACAGCCCTTCGGCTCCGGTGTTTTACGTAGAAAATGCCTTGTTTCCGGCCTTATTGGGCTTGTTGAGCTGGGATGCCATTTTCGCTCCCTTGCCCGGCGCATTTTTCCACCCTTATCAAGCCTGTCCGGCCGATTGGGGTAACCCGGATTTTGTGTTGCGCAGGCAAAACTTGTTTGATCAATCTTTAAGTGTGTTGGACGGTGCAGACTATAAAACCGTGATCTGGCGACGCTGGCAGGAAAAGCGCGGTATACAGTGTCCCTTGCTGATCTGGCCCGCCTTGGATGAATCCTTGATCGAGCAGGCCTTGCATTGCATCCCCGCCCAGCATTTACAGCTGGTGTTCAAGCGCATCTTGCAGGATTGGCGGGACAACCGTTCCGGCTTGCCGGATTTGGTGCGTTTCATGCCTGCCCAGCAACGCTATGAATTGATTGAAGTAAAAGGCCCCGGAGACCGTTTGCAGGATAACCAGCGACGTTGGTTAAGTTATTTCGAGCAGCATGCCATCGCTGCGCGTGTTTGTTATGTGACCCGGCCTGAGTCGTCATGAAAGCCTGGACGGTTGGTGTACGCGCCTTATGTGAGTTTACCGCCCGCAGCGGCGATCTGGACCTGCGTTTCACGCCTGCGGCTACCGCGCAAGAAGGTATCGTGGGCCACCAGCAGTTAAAGCTGCGTCGTCCCGCACACTATGAAGCCGAAGTTCCCCTGTCATATGAGATGGAAGGGCTGTTGGTGCGTGGCCGGGCCGATGGGTTTGATCCTGTCAGCAATTGCCTGGAAGAGCTGAAAACCTATCGTGGTGCTTTTGATGCCATTCCCGAGCACCATAGACGCCTGCATCAGGCCC